>NZ_JBQAHZ010000024.1:0-89630 GCF_051917185.1 Bacillus cereus group sp. MYBK108-1 | reverse complement strand
TAATTGTAAAATTTTGAATTATTAGTTTACCATGTCATTAATTTTGTTGATAATCCAGTCAATAGCTAGTCCATCTCTGATCCAACCTAAAACTTTACCTTTGTTAGCCCAAGCCCATGAAGCAGCCTTAGCGCCTAATTGGCCTACGATTCTTAAAAATGCAACCATAATATACCTCCTTATGAATTTTTTGTAATGCTTTCGCGATTATAAATATATCTAAATTTTAAAATCATGTCAACTGAATTTTTAGAAAAATTTATATATTTAGATTGCTTTTGATATTTATTCCAAAAAAATCTATACATGGATATATTTTTAAGTATAATAATTACTGTAAGGTTTAACGAAAATTTAGAATAGATAGATTATTAACGCTACTAATTATCAAAAAGGAGATTGAGATTAAAATGATAAAAGAACCACAACAAAAAATCTCGCCAAATGCAGTAAAAGTATGGCGGATAAGTGATGTAATTACTTATACTACTGCACTTTGCATATTAGGAATTCTTTTATTTTTACAGAATTATTATGACTGGAAAAGCTGGGTAAGTATTATTTGTTATATCATTATTGTTTTACTCATTATTTCTTCCATATTCGAACTATCCATAATACCTATTTATCGACAACGAACATGGCGTTATGAAATTGATGAAAATTATATTCAACTAAAGCATGGAGGAGTATTAATGAGAAAGCATCTAATAATACCGATGGCCAAAGTGCAATATGTAAATACCAATCAAGGACCAATACTACGAAAGTATGGCTTGTCTACACTAACAATAGGTACAATGGCTTCAGAGCATGAGATACCTGCTATTTCTGAAAAGAAAGCAACAGAATTAAGAGCAAACATTGCATATTTAGCTGGAATTAATGAAATCAATGAATAAAATAGGAGGGCTATAATACAATGAAGCAAGAACTAGCATATGAACAAATAGCTCAGCGAATGCATCCGTTATGGATGCTCTTTTCCATAGTAAAATCTATAAAAGAACTTATTCTGTGGATCGTTTTTTTCGCTATTTTTATAAGTTCAAATTCTAACCCTATTTTTATGATTGGTGGTATAGCTGCAGGAGCTATTTATCTAATTTATAATTTCGTTTCAATATTTCTTGATTGGAAACATTTTAAGTATGTATTTACGGATAAAGAAATGTACATTTATGAGGGGCGTTTCATTAAGGAAGATCGTTTTATTCCATTAGAACGTATCCAAGGTATTAGTCAAAATACGCATTTTTTTCACCGTTTATTTGGACTAACATCACTTTTATTAGAAACTGGTTCCAATGAAAAGAAATCTTCCATTAAGCTTGAAATGATAACTTACGAAGAGGCTGCACGGATACAAAAGCATTTAGGACATATTAATTTTATTCCAAAGAAAGAGAATGAATCAGATATACAGAAAGTAGAGTTAATAGAACCTCAATATATTTCAAGAGATAAGCATTATGAAATGGCACCTAAAGAAATATTGGTTAAATCACTTATGTCACTTAAATTACTTTTATTGATTCCAGTAATTCAAGAGGTTTACTCTAATATAAATGATTTTATTTCTATAGATGGCTATATAAATGAAATCAGTTCTTTTTTTCAAAAATCATGGTTACTAATGAGTCTTGGTATTCTTATTCTTTTAATAATGTCATTAGTTTATGGGATGATTAAGACTTATATTCAATATGGTAACTTTCAAGTTACTTCTGATCAACATCGAATTTTTATTAGAACAGGTGTATTTAATAAAACTGAATTCTCCATTCCAAAGGAGAAAATCCAAGCTATTAATATTAATACTAATCTATTAAAAAGATGGTTTGGTTTAGTACAAGTGAAAATTATAAGTATTACTGATATGGAAGATAAGGATATGAGAACCGCTAAAGTACTCTTTCCACTTATAGATAAAAATAGAGCTTTATTACTAATTCCTGAGATTTTGCCAGCATTTAAAATCGATACAAAAATGATTGGTGTTCCCAAATATACCATTTTTATAAAAATGGTAAGATCAAGCTATATTTGGATTATAGGTACGATACTTACTTATTATTTTGGGGCAGAGTTTTGGTATATCCCAATAATATTATTCGTACTTATTAATACATCGCAAATATTGAATGGTTTATATAGTGGTTACAAACTTAACGGGGAATTCATTCAATTGCAACGAGGAGGATTTTCAACAAATCTATTTATAACAAATCGAAAAAATATAGAAGAGTTAAAAATAGTCGAATCCGGGCTACAACGGCTATTTGGGCTTGCAACACTTCAATCTTCAATACGTGCCAAACCAGTTAAGAAAACAAAAGTTTTTGATCTTCCAAAGGATGTAGCTAGAAATTACTACTATTGGTATGGAAGTAGTACAAAATATATAAACAAGAAAGTTAGCATTAAAGAAATGAAATAAAATTCTATATTTAAATAAGTATCTAGTTTTATTTTGAAGCTCTAAATTCATTAGATTTGAAACGCAGAATAATCACAAAAGGAGAAAAATTTCTATGTTAGCAAATGCAGATGTAAAAAAGAAGAAAACAAAAAAATGGATTATTATTGGAGTTATTGCGTTAATTGTTATTGTAGCGGCAATTAATATTTTTGCAATGCAAGGCAAGAAAAAAGATGCGGCAACAACGGCTAATACTGTGAGCTTTGAGAAAGTGACAGAGCGTAAACTAAATAATACGAAGTTAATTTCTGGTCAGGTGAAGCCTGGTAATATTGAAAGTTTCTATGCGGATTCAACTAAAGGGAAAGTGAAAGATATTGCGGTAAAAGAAGGGCAAGAGGTAGAAAAGGGAACGAAGTTATTCTCTTATGATAATGAAGAAATTAATTTGCAAATGAAACAAGCTGAGCTTGATCAGAAGATGGCAGATATGCGTTATGACCAAGGGAAAAAGAAGATTGATTCATTGAGGAAAGAAATTAAGAAGGCCAAAGATAGTGGAGCTGGGAAAGAAATAACAGATCCGATGGAAGAACAAGTAAGTGAGCTAGAAATAGCGCAAAAAACCATAGATCTTGAGAAAGAAAAAGGAAAGTTACAAAAAGAAGAGTTAAATAAAAAGCAGAAAGAGCTTACGATTTATAGTAATTTTGCTGGTGTTGTTCAAAAGTTAGATAAAGATGCAGCACAAAGTTCATCTCAAACATTAGGTGGTCAAGGAAAGGCATTTTTACAAGTTGCTTCTAAAGATCCGTTCCAAGTTCAAGGAACATTAACTGAGCTTCAAAAGTCACAAATTCAAAAGGATCAAACATTCACTGTCACTGCGAAAGCAAATAATAAGAAAAAATGGACAGGTAAGATTACAGAGGTAAGCGAGTTCCCAACGAGTGCGGAAATGGCTCAAGCTGGTGGGATGGGTGAGGCGACTCAAAATATGTCTCAATATACATATAAAGCAAGTCTTGATAGTCAAGACGGTTTATCTCCAGGTTATCACGTTTCACTACAAGTAAATTTAGAGAATAAGAAGATGATCGCTGTTCCAAGTAAGAGCATTGTTGAAAAAGGTGAAGATGCATTTGTTTATATCGAAGAAAAAGGAAAGCTTCATAAAAAAAATGTGAAAAAAGGTGCTACTGATGGAGATTGGACAGAGGTTGTAGAAGGCGTAACAGTGGGGCAAAAGGTGGTTAAAAATCCTTCCGACGATGTGTATGACGGAATGGAAGTGAAAGAGAAATGATTACGTTAAATAATATTGCTAAAACGTATTATCAAGGGAAGTTGGCAGTGCCAATTTTGCACGGTATTAGTTTAACAATTCAAAGTGGTGAGTTTGTTTCCATTATGGGGCCATCTGGTTCTGGTAAGTCAACGCTTATGAATATTATAGGTTGTTTAGATCGTCCGACAGAAGGTGAATATGTGCTGAATGATGTGAATATCTTAACGGCAGACGAGTCAAAGCTTGCTTTAATTCGTAATGAATATATCGGCTTTGTATTCCAGCACTTTAATTTATTACCACGTCTTTCTGCAGTGGAAAACGTGGAACTTCCACTCGTATATGGGGGAATGAAGAAGGCAGAGCGTCGCAAACGTGCTTTAGAGGCGTTAGGTAAAGTAGGATTAGCAGATCGCGTGCATCACTTACCGAATGAATTATCAGGTGGACAGAAGCAACGTGTAGCAATTGCAAGGGCGATTGCGAATAACCCAACGTTCATTATGGCCGATGAACCGACTGGTGCACTTGATACGAAATCTGGTGGCCAAGTTATGGATATTTTCACAAAGTTAAATGCAGAAGGTACGACAATTGTTATGGTTACGCACGAGGAAGAGGTAGCTGCTTATTCATCTCGCCGTATTGTATTGCGAGATGGGAAAATCACAGAAGATAGAAGGTGTGCCGTATGAGTTTATTAGATAGTATAAAAATTGCTTTGTCTTCTATTCTTTCCCATAAATTACGCTCAGCCTTAACAATGCTTGGGATTATTATCGGTGTATCTTCTATTATTACTGTGGTTGCAATTGGACAGGGAGGGGAGGCTACATTAAAGTCATTATTTGCTGGTAAAGGAAATAATGTTGTTCCCATTCATTACACTCCAGATATTAATAATCCCTTTGAAACAGAAGAACCTAAGTTAACTGAGGAAGACATTTATGAAGTACAAAATATCCCAGAAGTGGCACATGTTCTTACAACAAATTCTAGTATGGAAGCTCTGGATATCGAAGATAAAAAAGAAATGGTAACTATTACAGGATTAGATAAACAATACTTTAATGTTAATCAAGTGAAAGTATTAAAAGGTCGGTCATTACAGGAGTCTGATATTACCGAAGGAAATAATGTGGTCATGATTAGTACAGGAATGAAAAATAAAGTATTCAAAAAGCAAAATCCAATTGGTAAAATAATTGAAATTAAGGGCCAACCAATGCAAATCATTGGTACGTATAAATCAGATAATGATTTTATGGGAATGGAAGCTTCAGAAGCTCTAATTCCGATTACACTATGGCCGACATTATATGGAAAAGATGAAATTCAAGAAATTTCCGTACAAGCAAAAAATGTTGATGATTTAGAATTAGCAGGAAAAAAAGCGTCTAAGGTATTAAATAGCCGCAAACCAAGCGAGTTTACAGGAAAATATGAGGTAACAAATTTAAAAGAACTTCAAGATGGTATTTCTCAAATGACAAATATTATGACTATGATTATAGGTGGTATTGCTGGTATTTCCTTAGTGGTTGGTGGAATTGGTGTTATGAATATTATGCTTGTATCAGTAACAGAGCGAACACGTGAAATAGGAGTACGTAAAGCACTTGGGGCAACGCGCAGTAAAATATTACTACAATTCTTAATTGAATCGGTTATGGTAACTCTTATTGGTGGACTAATTGGGATTGCTCTTGGCTACTTGGGAGCTTATGTTGTGTCTATTTATGCGAAATGGCCACCACTTGTTTCATGGGAAGTTGTAGTCGGTGGAGTGTTGTTCTCTATGACACTTGGTATTATTTTTGGGTTAATTCCTGCAAATAAAGCTGCAAAATTGGACCCAATTGAAGCACTTCGCTATGAATAGGTTACATGTATGATAAGATGACATACACTTTCTAATAGAGTGTAGTATATAAATGCATGGAGGTTATAAAAATGGAATTAAATATTAAAGATCAAGAGGTCAATGTTGAAAAACCATCGTTATTTGGAATAATTACATCTCCAAGTTTGCAATTTGAAAGAATAAAAAATAGTAACGCCATTTGGAAAAGTTTTTGGATATTGGCAGCTTTAACCGGTATTGTATATCTAATTAATACATATGCCTATATTCTGTCTCCAGAAGGTAAAAAAGCAAATGCAGAGTCAGTTTTAGATATCCCCTTATATTGGCAATTAGGGAGTGGATTTGTTACAGGAGCTATTGGTTTTATAATAGGGGCTTTTATTACTGCAGCTATTTATAAAGTGTTTATGATGTTTATGAACAACGATACACCTTTTAAAAAATTATTAGCAATTTCAGTGTATGGAAGTGTTATTACCACACTTGGTTTATTTATAAATGGTCTTTTGGCTATTATTATTGGAGAAACAGGAGAAGAAATGTATACTGGGCTAGCTCCTTTATTAACTTCATTTAATGACGTTTTACATGGTGCTATGAAGTCATTTGAAATCTTTACAATATGGTCTTTAGTTATATCTGCATTAGGATTACATATTACAGCAGGATTAAGCAAAAAACAGGCAACGGTAGTTGCAATCATCTTCTTTATTTTCTCAGTAGCTTTTGGAGCAATTGGTGGTATGATGCCAAAGTTTTAAGTTGAATTGCTATTAAAATAGATGGACAAGCACAAAGTAATATTATATAAATTGTTAAAAAAACATCTCTATTTAATTCACCGGTTAAAAGTGAATTAAATAGAGTTTTTTCATTTTATTGTTTTAAAAGAAATGAAGTGAATGGTGCTCTTAGTATACATCTCTACATTACTGTTTTGTATAAACATATGTTTTCATATATTATTTATTTAATACTTTTAAATTATCAACATATAATGCAGACTGGAGACTTATAAGAATCGTCTCTTCATTAAAATTTAAGTTTTTCATGTTATTTATAAAATTATTAATTAATTCTTTTATCATTTGATTAAGAAGTTCTTTGATCTTATCTTCCTCAGTGGTTACATATCTTCCCATTCCTCTACGCGTTATAATAATCTCTTCTTTTTCTAGCTCTTGAAATGCACGTTGAATCGTATTTTGATTGACTTGTAATGTAGTAGCTAATTCACGTACAGTAGGAATTTTGCTGCCTGTTGACCAGCGTCTAGATATAATTTCCATTTTTATGTACTCTACTATCTGTATATACACTGGTATATTAGGTGAAAAATCACTTCTCATTTTTTTACCCCCAGAATTAATTCGTTAATTATATAATATAATAATTTTAAGAAAAAAAAGATAATTTATTGCTAATAAGAATAAAATTATTATATCTTTATGATTTAATTTTGTTTTTTTCAGTAAGAATTAAGGATTTATATATTTATTTGTTTTAAAAATATATAAAATATTGATATATTTATAGAAAAAATCCAGCCTGAATTGAGCAAATAAAAAAGAGAAAAATTAACTATTTCTGTTAGTTTTTCTCTTTTTTATTTGCTTTAGTATTTAATACTGCTCTAAATTTGTTATATAGGATTTTACTGCTTGTAATAAGAATTCTTCTTGCCCAATACCAGCATCCGCTGCCATTTGAACTACTTTTTGCTTGAATTCATAATCTGCATGAAAAGTGAATGGCTCTACATTACTTTTAAAGTAAATCCCTTCTACATGTGGAAGTATTGTGCCAGATTTCATATGAGCATGTAAGTATTTAATTTCTTCTTGAAACTGCAATGGCTCTATTTGTAATACGAAAGGTTTAATTTCTAATTTGATAGTATCAGATGAAATATTCAATCGCATATTTGTGACACCAAGTTCTTTATAAAATAAGTTAATTAAATTATAAGTAATGGAATTAAATAATTGAGGCTTTTTAAATGAAAAAGATAAATACCCCCGTTTTGTAATTACAGCTTGTTTTGGAAGAGATTCAAAGGAATAATCATGTTCCTTATAAGTGGACAGCGGGAAAATTTCTTCATCCTCTGTAAGAATCTTTCCATCTGTTCCATTGATCTCTATTACCCTAGCAGCTTTTCCGGTATGTTGATGTCTTAATAGTTGGTATAAATATATATCTTCTCCTTGAATTTTAGTAATGAATGTTTTTCGCTCTTTTGTTTTAGTTTTTTCATAATCAAGCATAAAAATTTCTAGCTCTTCCTCATCGATAAGATATACCTGTTTTCCTCGTTTTTCTACCTTTGTCGCAGGTAATTTTCCAGATTTGATATATGTAAAGATAGTAGATGGGGCAACATTAAGAATATCAGCTGCTTCTTTTGTGCTAAGTCCTTTAACCGTATCTTTATTTTTTAAGCGCTCTATATCCTCTAAATAGAAAATCTTACTACCGAATTGCTTCCAATTATCTTTATATACACATTCTATTAATCCGTCTTTTTCTTTTTTTAAAATTGTTTGTATCGTTACTCCTAATAAGTTGGCTGCCTCTTTTGTCGTTACAGTAGGTTTTGTAATGAACAATAAATCTTGTGTCATGCAATGACACCTCCATAACTATTGTTTGCTAATATTTTAGATATGTATATATCATATCAGAATTTTATTTGCATTTAAAATAAGAAATGAATTTTATTAAATATTTTATGCATTTTTGTATTTTAATAGGTTTTTATAGATGGGTTTATTATAAGATAACTATGAATGTTAATTTATTAACTGTTAAATAATATCTAATTATTAATAAATTATTAAAAAATATAAATATAAGTTAATAGAGAAGAATATAGAATTATTACTGAAAGAATATGAGTTATCATTTGTATAATTAATAGAAGTGAAATAAAATGATAAGTATAGTTATTAAAAATAATTATATTCATAATCTACAATAGGAGAGGTGAATTTGAAATATGGATAATGAAATTGTAAGAGAAAATTTACCTATCATAAATAATCAAAGTAAATATATAGATACATATTTAGAGAATATAAAAGATATTGTCCCATATCTGCATAATAATCGTTATGTAGATATGGTGGAAGAGAAGATTGAGGTTGCAGAAAAAGAGGGAAAGAGTAAATATACGTATCTAAGTGACCTGGAGGTCATTTATCATTTCGTACATTTACAAAAAGATATGGATGAGAAGAAGAATAGAAAAGAGGATACGAAAAAGAGTTATATATCTGAAATCTTGTCATTTTGTCAGTGCATGGTGCAGTATGCAGAAGAATTCGAATTAAATGGGGAAGAGGTACAGAAAAAGGACTCTTTATTGAGAACATTAAAACCTTGGCATATTCGCAAATATAATTCTTGGTTGAAGAAGGTAGAGAACGGTAGGAATGGTGACACATATGCAGTCGCAACACTTGCGAAGAAAACAGTGCTCATTCGTTCTTTTCTAAAACATCTTTATGTATTTTCTTACATTGAAAAGCCTCTCCATGAAGAACTGCAGCGCGCAAATGTAAATGAACAGGATCGGCCAAATCGGGACCTATCTTATGATGAAGTAATGAAAATATTAGGATTTTATAAAGAAAGAGGGCATGTAGTAAACTATACAATTTTACTAGCTCTGGCAAGTACAGGTGCAAGAATTCAAGAATTGTGTACAACAAGAGTCAAAGATTTACACTATGACGGAAAGTACTGGTTAAAAGTAACGGGTAAAGGAGATAAAGTGCGTGAACTTTTCATTTCGGAACATTTGTATCAATGTATTTGTGAAATGAGAAAGAGAAGAGGGTTCCAAACTGTATTGGATCGAGGAGATGAAAGTCCTTTATTTATAAACCAAAGAGGAAGCTTTTATAATTCAAAAACATTATCAAACCAGGTAACAGATATGATCAAAAAAACAAATTTAGAGTTTCTGCAGTATCGTGAAAATCCAGTAACAGCACATACATTTCGTCATGCTTTTGCAATCATGGCAGTTGAACAAGGAAATGCAGATTTATATCACTTAATGCAAACGCTGGGGCATGAAAATATTCAAACAACAAAAATCTATTTAGAGAAGCATATGAAACGAAAGAATAATGTGGGGACTTCATTTGCGGATATGTTGCAATGAATAAAAGGGTATAGTTCTATCGAGCAAATGAAGTATGAAATTGTTCATTGATTAGGAGTCACACTAGGACCCGATACATTGTCACGTACAAATGATTCTGTCGGTGGAGAAAGTACAAACAGCTTAGGAATATGGATTACAATAAATTAGAGAAGTAAATAAAAAGAATTCATGTGCAAATGGAATTTTTCCTTTTGTTTACAAAAATAAAATTGTGAAATTAAAAAACAAGTCCTCAGATTCGTTTGTAATACGTTTTGTTTTTATGGTTAATGCAATAAGTATAGAGTTGGTTTAGAATTTATACAAGTGAGTTTAAGAGTGTTTAAGGTGATGTTGGTTTATTTCGTAATTTCAAGTACATAATATTTACCCCATTTATTAAATATAGAAGGTCTTATACAGGGAGATGGTCCATATGGTAGCAGAGACAATGAGCATCGAGGATTTTATGGATGGTAACTATGGCGCTAAGAAAAAGAGGAGCTTGTTCAAATAAGAAAGCAAAAAAATACGCACCCGTGGCGGTGCGAATAAGTATTGTGATCGGTAGTGCTATTATATTCAGTAAAATTATAGATATTCCTCATGTATTTGCTGATGGTCATAATTTAGATGTGAATGAGGTATTTAAAGATATGCAATCAAACGACGAAAAGATAAAGAATTATATAGATGGCCAATTATACAATCGTATTGTAAATGCGTTTGAACCGGTTATATTCTTAATTAAAGTTGTGTCATATCCGATTGCATCCGTTATAGCGTTATGCGGAGGGGTGTTCATTATGGTAGGTAGCCAGGAACAGAGATTCTCGCTAATAAGTCGTGCTGGGAATGGTTTATATAGTTGTGCAAATGATTCCGTTGTTTATGAGATTGCTAAGGCTATTTTGTCCTACCTAATGTAGGACTTTTTCATATGATAATAACCATTTATCGTTATTATCAGACAACATATCTTAACTCAACATTCGCAATAAATAGTTTTATGTTTCTAAAATTGTAATATATTTACATGTATGAAAATCGAAAGTATGATGAAGGTGCAAGCTATAAAACTATTAAAGGGGGATTTTTTATGTTAAAGAAACTAGCAATTGGAGCATTAGCAACTGGGATTATGTTGTCTGGAGCTGGCGGTGTGATGGCGGCAGAAAACACACCAGCTTTAAGTAAGGAAAAGGTTGCAGACTTAAATACTTTAAGTACGGCGTATACTACTGTTAATGTCAATGGGAGCACTGTTGAATTTGCTGTAAAAGGCTTAGAAAATCCATTCACTTCAAAGTATTATCAAAGAATAGCTTGGACAAATAGTTATTCGGATCCAAATAATTACAATACATTAGCAGTAGCATATCCACAAAGCGGGAATGGTTATCAGGCATATGGATATGAATCATTAAATAATGTAAAACAAAAAATTGGCTCTGGTCAGACTGTCTATGGTTTCGCCCTGGCAAATAATGGAACTTGGTATCCGGCAGGACAAGCTATAATTAACTATTAAGATTTAAAACAAAGAGGAGTCCTAGTGGGCTCCTTTTTTTACTTGTAGAAATTTCTGAACCATCATGGAATGCTGTCACTAGGAGGTGTCGTGACGTTATGACGGATGAAATAGTGTATTCCGCTAGTGGAGTATACAAAGGACTAGGAATAAGTGACATCTTGTAAAATAATGATAAAATATAAGCCAATATGTTAATGAGGTGTATAAATTGAGGAATGAACATGAATCAACTATGGTCATAGATGTAAGCAACATTTATAATGCAAAAGAATTGCATTTACTTCTTAAAGAGAAGCTTGAGTTTCCTGATTTTTATGGGGAAAATTGGGATGCCTTTTGGGATTGTATTACAGGGTTTGTGTTTCCTTTGCCAAACAAAATGATCTTCGAAGGATGGTCAAAGTTAGAAAAAAGGTTACCGATAGATACAAAAATAATGAAAGAGTGCCTTCTTGATTATAATGAAGAGAATAGAAAGAATCCTGAATGGAAAAGTGAATTCTTATTTAATTAAATAATAGGAAATATTTATGATGTGACTAAGAAACTTAACAGTCGGTTCAACTTCAACTTCAACCGTTATAGCGTTATGCGGTGGTTTGTTCATTATGGTTGGTAGCCAGGAACAAGGATTCTCGCTAATAAGTCAAACGGGAATTGTTTATATTGTAGTTCAAATGATTCTGTTGTTTAGGAAATTGCTTGTTAAAATCAATAAATCGCTATAAGATATTTTCATAGTGAAAAATGGGAAACAGAAAGTGTATGGAGGAAACTAGAATGAAAAAAGTCATTTCGGATAACTTTGCATCTTTCTTTTGTATAGGCTTATTATTATGTTTGTCGATTGATTATAATAATATATCAATCATGGGCTATATCTTTATTGCAACAAGTATATTTGCATTTATAACATTCTTGATTAATCTAGCTTTAACTTATCAGTTAGAGAAAAGAGAAAAAGAAAGTATATAGTTAAGTTGAAAAGGCCTGTACAGGTCTTTTTTTATTTGCAGGAATTTCTTTGCCATCATGGAATACTCTCACTAGGAGGTGTTGTGACGTTATGACGGACGAAATTGTTTATTCTGCTAGTGAAGTATACAAACGACTAGGAATTTCCGATAGCACCCTTAGAAAGTACATGGAAGTATTACAGCGCGAGGGATTCGCTGTAAAGAAAGATAATCGTGGCAGACGCCAATACACAGAAAATGACATTATGGTGATTGAGAAATTAATTGAACTCAGTAAGCATGACGGTATGACGCTAGAAAAGGCAGCGAAGATGATTGCGCAGCAAATAGAGAAAGTTAATCCGGATCTGATTCAAGAAGAGGCTGAGGAAACGGACTTAGTGCCATTCCACATTAAACAGCAATTACAGGAACAGTACAGCGTTATGGCGCAAGAAATGAATCAGAGTATGTTAGCAATGGAGAGGCGATTAAGTGAGCAGGCAAAGCAAAGTAATGAGGAAATCAAAGCGAGCGTTGAAGCGCATAATGAGCGAGTGGAAAAACGATTGGAAGCGCGAGACGAGACGCTTATGAAGACACTACGTGAGATGCAGGAAACGAAGAGGTTAATGCAAGATTTTCGGGATGAGATTGCTGCAGCGAAAGAGAAGAAGCCGTGGTGGAAGTTCTGGTGAGAATAAGGGGGTTCCCTTGTGAGAGTAGGGTTCCTCTTTGTCCTTGCTACCGATAATGATGAGCTTTGTTAAACCCACTTTAAATAAAACATTAGGGGGAATGTACTTATGTCTAATGAAGTTTTGCCTTTCACAGTAAGACTAGCTGCTCCAGAAGATTTTTGGGATATATCAAATATAAGCAAGCAAGTTCAACAGTTGCATATAGAGGGAAGGCCAGATATTTACTCTGATACTTCAGCTTCTTTGGATCACAATGCATACGAAGAGTGGCTTACTGATAAAACCATAGAGATATTTGTAGTAGAGGACAATAATAAAGAGATTCTTGCTTACATAATCTTAGATATTAAAGAACCATCTGAAAATCCAAAGTTAGTTGAGCGAAAAGTACTCTTTATCCGCAATATTGGTGTAAGCGAAATATGTCAAGGAACAGGAATAGGAAAAATATTAGTACAAAAAGCATTTGAGTATGCTAAAGAAATACAAGCAACAAGTGTAGAATTAAATGTTTTAGAATTTAACAAGAAGGCTATACAATTCTATGAAAAACTTGGATTTAAAACACAGAGTCGCCAAATGGAATTTGTGTTACCGGATGCTTAAAACTATTTCCTATATCGATAATTGTGTAAATGAGTTAGTGGAGAAACCATTGGAAGTACGGGATGAGATGCTTATGAAAAACATTACGTGAGATGCAGGAATTTCGGGATGACGTTGCTGCTGCGAAGGAGAAGAAAAAGCCGTGGTGGAAGATCTGGTAAGAATATGTAACAAACTACGCATAGGTAAAAGAGGAGTGAGATTTCACTCCTCTTTTTTTAATTGTGGATTTCAATAAGCATTAGATCGCTACTACGATTTTGCTTCTCTAAACTTATATCTATTTTAAGATTATTTTTATTTATATGATATGTATCTGTGCTTGTATTAGAAGCTATTATTTTATCAATCTCTGTACTCAAATCTAAGTTTGGATTTATCATAGTGATCCACTTTTTGCCTAACTCTATTAATGCCTTCTTATCTTTAGCTCTATCAATTACAAAATTAACAGTAAAGTTATTTTCATTATCACCATTTACATAAAAATTCCCATCAAATCCAGGAATCCCCTCTGATACAGGAGAGAATAAAACTATCTCTGAATGTGGAGCCCCTACCTGTATATACTTTAAATCCGCGTTATATTTTGCATTGATTTCAGTAACAAGATTTTGTGCTTCCTTAGATATAGATTTTTTTAGTACAGATGAACTATCCATCCAACCCTCGTGATAAGTAATATACTCATCGGCTAAATCTTGCGGTATAACAGTAGGCTTAGATTCAGGCTCTTTTTCTGGTTTTTCTGACTTAATAATTGCATTGTATAAGAATTGTGTATACTGTTCACGAGTTACAATATTTTTAGGTTCAAACATATTATCGCCCGTGCCAATAGTGATTTTATTTTCTTGTAATGCACTGATAGCATTTGTTGCCCAGTAATTTTTATCTACATCTTTGAAAGTAGTAGTAGATGTCGCTTTGAAATTAAAAGCCTTTGTTAATACAGAAGCCAATTGTTCACGTGTTAAAAAATCATCTGGACCAAATTTCCCATCGCCAAATCCGTTTATAATACCTGCCTTACTAAGACTTAAAATTTCCTTTTCAAACATATGTCCTTGGATATCACTGAAAGGATTTGGTGCATTAGGTTCATCTGCTGGCTTCAAGTAGTTATATATCAGTCTAGCTACTTGTCCTCGTGTAATATTATCACCAAAACCAAATATTCCATTTCCATAACCAGCTACAATATTTTTCTCTTTTAAATCCATAATTACTTTATAAGACCAGTGATCTACAGGAACATCTTTAAATCCTACCGTTTCTGCTGCTTGCACATTTGTTAGAGGGGTTAGCGTTGTTGATGCGATAACTGTCCCTGCCAAGATTAGTTGTTTAAAGTTCATAATTAAATCCCCTTATCCGTAAAATAATGTGTTCACACAGAACACTGTACACATTCCGTTTAATATCAACATATAGATATTTAAATTTAAATTTAAATGTTTATTATGGGAATTTTTCTCAAGTAGTTCGTTTCAACTATATGGTGTTTTTGTTCATCTCTTTGAAAAGGAGAATAAGCAAAAAAATATTGTCACTTATATCCCATTCCACTTTTAAGAACAATTGTAGCAATAGTACAGCGTTATGGCGCAAGAAATGAATCAGAGTATGTTAGCAATGGAGAAGCGATTAAGTAGGTAGGCGAAGCAAAGTAACGAGGAAATCAAAGCGAGTATAGAATCACATAATGAACGAGTGGAAAAACGATTGGAGGCGCGAGACAAGACGTTGATGAAAACACTACGTGGGATGCAGGAAACGAAGAAAATGATGCAGGAATTTCGGGATGAGGTTGCTGCAGCGAAAGAGAAGAAGAAGCCATGGTGGAAGTTCTGGTAATTGAATTGCTAAATATTAGTAGGTAGAAGAACGTATTTTTTTACTTACTAATATTTTCTATAAAAGTAATATTAATTAAAATTATATATAAAAACCTTTATATATATAAGTTTGTATATTAATACAGAATAGTTATATATTTGATTTTAAATGAAAGGAGGAAGTTTAATGAATAAGTTTTTAGATTTCTTTAAAAAAATGTTTCTTGGCGTAAATACTCAATATCTTGTGAAATCATATATTATTTCAATTGTCTTGACTACATTTTTTGTTTATATGAAATCAACGGAGAGTAGCACAAGTGCTGCATCATTTGGTGCTATAACATATGTTTTAATAGCATGTGTGTTATTCCCATTTGCAACGATTGTATGGGATGATCTTATTAATACAATAATGAGTGGTAATTTCATTATTTTACCATTACCTATTATGCTAATATGGAAATTTATTAAGGTGTTAACACTGTTTCTATTTAGTCCATTTATTGCGCCTTTTGGGATGATATATGTCTATTTTTCGAATGGTTACCATAGAGGATAAATAAAAGAGACGTTAAAGGATTAAGCCTTTAACGTCTCTTTTATTGTATTTTTATCTGATTTAAGAGGGAAAAAGCCGTGGTGGAAATTCTGGTGAGGCTTTGTAATAAACTACGCAAAAGTAGAAAAGTGTACATTTCTACTTTTCTACTTAAGAGTAAATGTATAAAAATCCCTACATATGTAGGGATTAATCATTCACACGATAATTGGCGATTCCTCTGTTATTTCCAGAACAGACTCTCCCGTATCAAAATCTTTTATATGAAACTTTCCGTTTGGACCTTTGTCGAAAACTTTCATTTCAACATTGTTTATATTTTTAAGAGCGTTATATATTCTATTTGAATAATTAGGAGCTATTGTAATCATACGAACGTCTTCATTAAAGCAAGATGGATAATAAGCGGATTGCCACACTAAACTTTTATCATCTTCAACCGCCTTCAATTCAATAATACACTTAGTTCCATTTTTATCGCTTGCTATTATATCGATAATGCCATTTTCTACTCTAAGTTGCCTTTCTATAAAGCGCATGCCTTCTTCAATAATGAATATATGATCACACAATATATCTTCTAATAAACTTTCAGGACCATTCATTATTTCCTCTGTTATTAGTTCTTCCCAGATATCGTCAATTAACTTTATCTGTTCTTGAATCACATCATTTTTATCATATTCTTCACGGGTCATACAAGAATCTGAACATATTCCAAAGAAAACAAGAGATTTGTCAGTGGTTATATTCCTTACCATGGACCAATCCATATTATCTATTGAGTATAAAATTTCATCTTGTAGTAATTTTTTAGTATGAAGTGGTGTTTTGTTCCAAATATAATGGCACCAGTATTTGGTACCATCTTTATTAGATAATTTTTTTATGTCTTTTTTTCTAAAGCATTCTTTACAAAATACCTCACCTGCATATAAAGTTAACACTTTTGAGGCAATCTCTTTAACTTTATCTTCATTGTGGGTAACTAAAATTAATTCACCTTTATCAAAATTCCACTCAGATAAATCATTACGAAAAGCATATAAGTAGTACCTTTCTCCTTCTTTTTGCTTAAATTCAACTTTTATACAACCATACTTTTCTGTAAATAAATCGAAATCGATTATATTATCGCCGTTTTTCGTAATTACTCCCATGAAATTCATCTCCATTAATATTAGGATTGAAAATGCTAAGAATCATTCTGTAGACTAGGAAAATTGTATTTGTTGTTTATTTCTTTTCCAACATCTCATAAAGGTGTTTGTACATCCCTTTATAACCTTCAGATTGTCGTGTTGTTAGCTTAGTATTTACATAGCTTTCAAGAAGCATATCGATAATACTGTTAATCGATGCCTTATCCATGCTTTCTTGTTCTTTAATAAATGGTTTAAGTGTATTTAGCTTTAATAAAACAGCTGGTGAAATTTTAGCCGTTTTAGATGGAACTAAACGTTGATCAGGCTTCTCAGGAGCTGTTACTTTTCCTTTATTGATAATAGGCTTAATAACTTGTTTTTTAACAGGCTCACTATTACGACCAAAATCGTTAGTTCCTTTTATCTGTACACCTTTGTCATTTAAAGTGTTTCCAGGTTTTGTGACTATAGGCTGAAATGGTGCTTTAGACATTCTGAACTTCCTCCTTAAGCGTTAATAGTCGCAAAATAATTTTCATGTTCATTAAGTTCGCTAAGAACATCGATGAATAGTTGATGTGCCTTTTCATCCCACATATCAATATTACCGCTAACGTTTACGTTTTTATGAATCCCTTCAATATCGTACACTTTTAGGCGCTCTTGATATCTCACGATTGTATTTAGAACGTTTCCGCCATACATTTCTTGAGCTTGTTGTAGTACTTTATTATCCACTCGTTTTCCTTGATGTAACATCATTGGGATAATGCCTAAAACTTGTAGGTCTGCATCATATGTTTCTGCTAAGAACTGCATATAAGCGATGTATGTTTGAGCACCTTCTAAAGATAACTCTTGTGTCTGTAAAACGATGATACAGTAATCAGCTGCTATCATAGCATTATCTGAGTAGTCACTGATTGTTGGTGGTACATCAATGTAGATACGATCATATTTATCTTTTAATGGTTCTAGTAACTTCTTTAAATATGTAATTTGTGCAAGTTCATCCTCTGGGAACATATCAAAGAGGATTTTTGAAAGTTTTCTAAATGAAGTATTAGATGGAACGATATCCAAATTCTCGATAACTGGGATAATCTCATTCTCTAAATTTTGATTTAAAAATGCATCTGTAATAGACTTGTCTATTTGTTCAATGTCACCTGTTTTAGCAAGGACTCTTGTAGCATTACCCTGAGGATCCATATCCACTAATAGACACTTCTCATTAAATACAGTAGCTGCTTCATAAGCCAACATTGTAGCTGTTTTAGTTTTTCCAACTCCGCCTTTAAAGTTACCGATTACGTATGTAGTTGCTTGTCTAGTCATTTTCGACATCCCTCCATAAAACTCCGAATAAGTATACCTTTGAGTAAAATGTAACATTTACATACAATATTCGCAACAGTATACCGAAGAAAAGTTTATATTTTTTTAACAAATTTATCGAAAGAGTAGAAAAGTATACTAAAGCGTAAGATTTTTTAGTGTACTTTTCTACTTTTCTACTTATACGTAGTTTATAGAATAGGTAATTTCGAAGTTGTAAAAGTATACATTTACACTTATGCGTAGTTTAGATAATGATTATCTACATACCGTTAATAAAGGGTTAATTGCAATTTTTAAGAAGGCATCAATTATAAATATGAGGTTATAAGTATACTTTTCTACTTATGCGTAGATTAGAAAAAGTATACCAAATTTAAAAGTTTGGTAGAAAAGTATACATTTACACTTTTTCGTAGGTGTACATTTACACTTATGCGTAGTTTTGAGTTGTCATTTCACTGTTTACAAACAAAAAAGCTTGTTGTAACGTAATAAACAACAAGCACCATTCTACAAAACAAAACAGAATTTGATATTTTACATAAACGAAGATCATGAAGATGGAACGAGATAAATTAAAGACAATTGAATATGAACACAAAACAAAAAGCCACTCCCATATGCTAACGGCTACCAACCTTTAGCGGGAATGACTTATCTAGCTAGTGTACCACCACTTGGCTAGAAACGAACTGTATTAACCCACAGTATTTACGTTTAAGTAGTGTACCACCACTAACCTTAAACAACTATGCCTTTTCACGAGGCTTCTTTGATATACCCATTTTATCTATTGTTTGGATAAATATCAACTAGTAAATACTAGTTTTGATTATTTTGTATTCCAAAAGATATATAGCGGGCATCTCTAAACCTAGAAGTCTTGTGGATCTACAGGTCATTTAGGAATTTGGAGATGCCTTTTTGTTTTTTGTTCGCGTGGAATTGCCTGATACCACGTAAATAAAAACTGATAAGCCGTAATTCCGTGCTGCATACATCTATTTAGCGGGAACGTGTTACGGCGTGGCTGGCTGTTGGTCGTGCAGGGGGTACAGAGTATACGCCTACAAAAACAGCACCCCTCATTGGAATCCTGTTCTTCTGGTGAGGGAGGGCGAGAACTTGCCCAGGGACGATTCTCTAAAAGGTTCGGGTGGTTATCGTTAGCATTACGGTGCTAGGGAGTACATTCAGTTTGTCGTGTAGGGACGATATTACAAGGACAAGCCATAGTAAAAGGATGTATGCGGTGAAAATCGCTAAGTGAACAGGGTCTATACATACGGATACCTTATAAGTGACCGCATGGCGAAAACAAAGACGCTTATCCATCTATTTTGATTGATTACTTTTTTTGTGATCTTTCAAAGTAGGGGATAAATCTGCCTTCCAGCCGTATTCCTTAATCGTTCCCACATGATAAAAACCCTTAAGACCTTCAGTCAATCTTAATTACGAAGAAAAGATAAAAAACTTGAGATTGTTTAACTCCTGGGGGGAATGACTTACTAAGATAGAGGAATAAATAAGGGATTTACTACTTACTTGGTTAGAGGATAGGGGAGAGGTATGGTAGAATTGGTCTTATTACCAGAATTGGTTTTACTAATCAGATATAGTACGTGAAATTTTTGGTGTAGAGATATAACGATGATCAGGAGTTTCTGTTATAATCAATTGAGCACAAGTGCAAAATCACATGGAACTCACCTACGGAAATAGGTGGGTTATTTTATATTGGTGAGTTAATACAAGTATGATAGAATAAGAACAACTGTATATTGTGGGGTGGGAGGTTACGACTGCCCTTTTCTCATTTGATGGGGAAAGGAGGTGTAGCCAATGGATCTATTTCTTCAAATAGTATTAGAGGTAATTAAGACGATTGTACGAGAACTTGTGGTTTTCGTAGTTAAGAAGATTACTTCTAAAAAACAGAAGAAGACCACCCGTAAGCCGGCAAAGCGTGGGCGGTCTTCTAAATCTAAAAAGTAGTATTTAGTTGCAACCACTCACCTTGCGGTAGCAGTTACTTGGAGAGATGTTGACGCATCTCTTCTTTTATTATATACGTACAGAAACATTGAAATACCTTTAAGGAAATTATAACAAATAGAAAAACAAAAGAAAAGCCCACTGAATTTCCGTAATAGTGGGTTGTTAGTTGGGTATTTCTATCTCAATGCACAAAAAGGAATTTCTATTAAAATTATAGCATGCATTTATAACTCTTATATTGAGAAAAAGAAAAGACACCCATATTAGAGTGTCTTTTCCGATAGTTTTTTAGCAGAAGCAACTGCATCCGATAATGATTAACAGTATAAAGAGTACAACGAGTAAAGCAAAACCTCCAGAAAAACCCCAGCCTTCGCCGCAACTACCACCATAGCCCATAATAATAGAATCTCCTTTAATAAGAGGAAAAAACAAGGGTGTATGCATGTTTTTAACGGATTTAATATACCTTATGTTTTTAGGCATTAATTGAGCAGGTCCTTTCAAAAATAAAGAAAAGACACCCTAATATGGGTGTCTTTTCGACTTTAACTATGTTTATTTACCGTTTTTTTATAACTGATCATTTTCTTTTAAAACCATAAATTTTTCATCATTTCGCATAAAATCTACTTTTTTATGTCCTATTTGTATTGTAGATGCTGTAGGTATTATAAGTTCATTTCTCATAAATATATCTAGCGCTTGTCGTATCTCTTGTTCATCAAACATATAACCTTCTACAAGTAGAGTATCGATTGACCCGACTTTATGTACATGAATTTGTTGGTAAAGAAATTCTTTTAGTTCTGGAGCGATATTTTGTAACTGCATGTCTATTCCCCCTTAATATTTATATACAAAATATACCATTAATTACACAAAAACAGAATAGAAAGAATATTTATTGATGTATAAAAGAAAAGACACCCTAAGGTGCCTTCCTCCGACATGAACCACTTTAATTTTAATAATATGTATTGGACGCCAATCCAAAGATAATTCTAACATGTTTTTATACAAATGAAAGCGGATTCTTTAACTTACTTAATTACTTTGTCCATAACTTCTTTATATTTGTTAAATTGGGCATCTTCCATATCACCATTCATTTGTATAAGGAAGTTACCTTTTGCGTAAGTATGAGAGAATAGCATTTGATTACCATTACCTAAATCATCATAGTATTTCTTAGCTTTTTCAAGATCTTCTTTGTTTTTAAACTCAAATATTCTACCACCACTATCTTCACCTAATGCTGGAACAAGAATGCGCTTTGCTTCTTTTCTAGTATTTCCAAATTCTTTTTCTGGTAGGTCACTAGGATTGTCAGCTTCTAATCCTGCAGCTTTAAATTCTTCAATTACCTTACCAACCGTGACATTACTTGTCATTGATTTAACGCTGTCACAAGCGGATAAACCAAATAATAATAGAGCCCCAATAAGTAATACTGCTAATCTTTTAAACATAATTGTTCATTCCTCCTAATGTAAATAAATCCGTAAATATAATAACAAATTATTCATCTATATATTGTCATATATTGTCGAATGGAAATAAAAAAGAGAGCTGGAGCCTTCAAGGAGGTATGGAAATAATTATGAGCTTCAAGGGCCATCTTGGAATTCAATACCAAAATTCATTTTTAGGAAGTGTATTTGAGAACCTTTTATTTTTGGATTATAAGAGTGCTCTCACATTTACGACAAGCAATCTTCTCTTCCTCAAAAATGAATAAATTCTCAGCATCACATTCTGGGCATACAACTGCAAATGGTGTTTTTATATTTTTATAGCATAGAAAAGACATGGCTGCCAGGAATAGAGCAGGTATAACAAGCATCATAAGTAAGAATAGACCTGCAAAAACGCCTGCAATTATGGAAAGTGGTTTCATTAGTTTTCTACCCACGGAGTTTACTTGATTATCCTTCTTACGAAAAGCAGTAACAAGGTAAGTTTTGGTTTCTCTTACCGGCTCAAATGTTCTTACCGTATTGTAATCTTGTTCATTCATAGTAGGATAGGAAGTGTTTTGCCCTTTAAACCCTCGTTGTATATAATAGTTGTTTGACTCAGCTATTTGTGGTGTATACGAGATTCCAGTTCCAGGTATATAAGTTGTTGTTCTTGATTCAGGTGGAATGGAGTTCCCTCCCGTACCTGTGTATGTAAAGTTAATTTTCACCCCCGGGGAAACTGGGATAATTCTACGAAACTTATAACCCATAATATTGTATCCTCTCCATCTAATTAATAGAATTCTTTACTAATTATAACAAATTTTTAATTTAATATTAATATATTAAATTAAATAAAATTAATAAAAAAGACTCCCAAAGGTGCCTGCCTCCGACTTGGACTATCCTGTATTAATGCCGTTTCGATTAATACATTAAATTATAAAAATAATTTGTTATACTTCCATGTACCCTAGCTGATATAATGTATAAGGCAATTATTGGTTAATTAATAACGCACATATAGTAGGGAGATACATAAGTAATGATAGATTTAATCAGTGGATTAATTGAAATAGTTTTTGGTTTTTTTGCATTCATTTTAGCTTTATTTGCTTATCTCTTTTCAACTGGAGAAGAAAAGAGACAGGCAAAAGAGGATTTAAAAGAGCTTTCTAAATCCTTTCTCATCCCTTTTGTTGTGGTATTTGGAATTGCAAGTATATTTTTTATTAATATGATTAATGATATTGACAATAAACCACCTTCGAGAGACGATGGCGATCCTTTAGGATGTGCTCATTATGGTGGAGAATGGGACACTGGTGGCCTTTTTGGGGAAGCCAAATGTATTTATAATAAAACCGATGAATCGGATTATAAATAATATACATAAAGAAAAGGCGCCCAGATAAGGGTGCCTTTTCCAATAGTTTTTTTAGCAGAAGCAAGAAGCTCCGACAATTATTAATAAGATAAATAATACAACTAATAAAGCAAATCCTCCTGCAAAGCCACAGCTGCCACCGCAGCTACCACCAAAGCCCATAATAATTCCTCCTTTAAATAGTAGGAGAAAAATAAGGAGTCACTCATGTATCTTAATGGATTCAAATTACTTTATGTTTTTATGGATTAAATGAGCATGGCCTTTTGAAAATAAAAAAAAGGCGCCATAAAGCGCCTCCCATGTGGGTAAATAAGAAGTAAGGTTTCTAAGATAACTGAAAAAAATAGAACAGGTGCTTAGATTTTATCACGTTTTTTTTCTGAATGAACATGCATTATTACATATTATAATAAATCCCTCTATTTTCCATTTGATAAAATTAAATCCAAATATTGTCAATATTTAAATAAATATTTCTACAAATTCAAAATATTTACAAAAATAAGAAAAGTGATACATTTAAGGTGCAAGTTATAAAAAACTATTAAAGGGGGATTTATTATGTTCAAGAAATTAGTAGTTGGAGCATTAGCAGCTGGCATCGCATTAACAGGGGGGATCGGGGCCGCTTCAGCAAGTACAGAAAATGGATCTAATACACCAAGTTCTGTAAAACAATTAGCAGGATGCTATCCAAAAGAAAATGGTAAGTATGTAAGAGAAGTGAAAAATCCTAACAAGATTTTTGCTAATACTTTTACTGAACAAGCTTGTGGCGGGACAGTGTATTGGTATTTAAAAGAAATCAAATGGACACATGAATATGGTGGGACATATATCGCCAAGTATGAGGGTTGGATTCAATAGTATGTGTATTAAAAAGAAAGACACTCTTTTAGGTGTCTTTTTTTTTAATACTTTCCATAAAGAAAAGACACCCTAAGATGCCTTTCTACTCTGTAACAAATTTAAACACGTAGTACATAAAAAATAAACAAGATAGATATGCTAGTCTGCCAGCAATCGATTCTTTCATAAATTTCATAAGTATGAATTTGACAATCAATGCTAAGAAAAATAAAAGCCTTGCTACATATGAAGTGTAGCAAGGCTTTTTTAATTGTTCAATTCTTGTTCTACTACTATTTTTGTTAGCTAATGCTTTAATTATTTTAATAGTCTTTTGTTTAATTTCCACAATGCTGTTTTTTCACTATCCCATTTCAAAAGCGTTACTGCTTCCTCAAAGCATAACCATTTATAATTGAATTGTTCTTTAGACAATGATATGTTTTTTGTAGTGACTTTAACTCCAAAAGAAAATTCTTTTATTAGATAAATCTCTTCTCACTAAAGGAATCCTCTAGTTATTTATGCTTTTTTTCTATTTCTAAGCCAATTGTGAATACAATTTTCACTAATATTAATGCTACACTACCCCAGAAAAGCCAATCGAAAGTTTCACCTTTCCCTATAATCAGATTTACTTTCGCTGCTGTTGTGAGTAAACCTGTGATAATAGGTATTTCAAAAATAAGAATTGACCATATAATTCGGGTTAGGTTATCTTTCAAATAATGCGGCTTAATTAAATCTTTTACTAATATAGTGAAAGTAGAATATACTAATGCTGAATAGTACATTAAAAACGCCACTATTCGATTAAGCAGATCATTATTTGGAGAATTATGTGTACTTATTATACATAACAATTGAATGATAAATATTATAATCGGAAGCTTATATGCTTTCAGGTAATTGTAATTTTTATCAAAAGTTTCAAACTTTCCATTTTTATTTTTCACTGTATATTCCCAGCCATTATAAAAACCATCTATAGCACTTATTTTGTCGTTATATTTCATAATATAACGACTTTCGAGCTTCTTATTATGATAATAGAGAAGGGTTATCTCATATTTCAATATATTTTTGGGATCAACATTTTGAAGAAAACCTTCCTCTTTCAAATATTTCAAGGCTGTTGTAGTGATATTCTCCATTTTAATTTTATTTATCATTATATATTTAAAACGTTCCGCAATTTCCTTAGTTTCTTTATTCCATACAAGTAAGTGCCATCCATTTTCATGTTCCTCTTCATAGTCAGTAAAACTATCCTTCTTGCAATTCATTATGATCTCACTTTCTATATATTATTAATTATTATATAACTACTAAAAAAATAAACCTTCCAATGCCAATAAAAATATTAAACCAGAAAATACTTTAAAAAAGGGCTTCTCATATTCGTTTATAAGAGTCCTTTTAGATTTACCTAATGGGACTGTATCTAAAGGTGTTAGACACCTACAAATAAAAGTATAAGCCTCTTATAATTCATCTTTATAAAAATTAGTAAAATATCATCCTTAATTACTGGAATTCAAAACAAATGAATTAACAGTTTTTATATTTTTAAGCAGTATGTATACACTAATAAAGACAGAATGCGTCAACATCCTGTCCAAGTAACTGCTACCGCAAGGTGGTCGGTTGCATGCATTTTTAGGAGGGCTTTTCTGTTTATTACTGCCGATTTTTTTGACTAGCTTATTTGCATAAGCTGTAAAAAATCCATGTAAAGTCACATCCTTTCTCCCTTGAATAAGAGAATGGATAGCAACTCGATCGCCTCACAATATACAATTATTTATTTATGTTTACCATTTGCTATTAAATTTTCTATTTTAAGTAAAATTTAATAGAGGAATAAAAAGAAACCTTCTCTACCTTATAACAAACAAAAATAGTATCAGAGCCATTATAAAATTAAAATACCCCTTGCCTCTCTACTTATTGGATACTATTTACGTACCAGGATTCTTCTGGTGAATCGTAACAAGATGGCTTACTATATGACTTTTGTTTTTCATTCCATTGCAACTTAACATCTACCCAATGTCCTCTAGGATATACCGATAAAATGCCTGGTTCATACTTTTCTACCCATTTAATTTTATTTACTAATTGATTTTGTTTCATTAAATGCGTATAAAAAACATTTTGGAACATTGTATGATAAATAGAAGTCGCAATATGTTCTATATCATTCGTGATTGCGTCTACACCAGTCATGACAACTGTCGCAAGTAAACCTTCTTGTAGATCATCCTCTCTACCCACGTGCATTTCTACATCACAATAATATACTTTTACTTCATTATCCTTATTAGGTACTAAATCATGCTTTAAATAAGGTATTTTGAACTTATAAATCCCTGAATGAAATCTAATTGCTTCTTCCATGTTTGATTGATTTAACCAATTCACAAAATCGCTCCTTTCTATAATTTTCAAAAATACTCACCTATATAATATTACTATAATATAAAGATTTATAATAATATATAAAATGGCCGCCAATACTTTTTTCATTGCTATATAAATCCCAACGCAATGAAAGAAGTATAAATATCTTATTTAAAGTTCACGATTTACTTTTATACTTTTACACTTTTATACTTGTATAAAAGTGTAAAAATAAATCATTATCTTATTATAGCTTCTTCTACCTAACTTGAAAGCAGGTATTCTATGAATCATAGAGAACAACAACAATCTACTAAAATAGAGGAATACACTAGGGAGAACTAGTAAAAACCAAATGAATACGTATTGTGTTATACAAAAATAATTAATGATTTAACAGCTAATCACATAGAGTTTCTAAAGAAAAGTAGTTGGTTATTAACTTTTCTATTCAGATATAATGGGTCTACTTTGGAAAATATGGAATTATTGGTTTAATATTATTTACGCTGGCACAATAGAGCATTCAAACATTACAAAACCTCATATCAGGAAAAAATGAGGAGCTAAACTAATTTTATTAAAATAACTATGAAATCCAGCGATTGTAAGAATTGCTTATAAATTCATAAAATAATTTATGAATATTTATTATTTACTGAATATTTATTATTGACACAAAATTACTATTTGTATAAACTTAAAAATGTAATTATATTCATAAGGAGGAAAAATAATGAAAAAAATTATGAGAGAACTAAAAATGGAAGAGTTAGAAAAACATAAAGGAGGCATTGATATTATTCAAAAAGGCAATGCATATGACGGTAGTGCAAATCTTTCCTGTAAAGAATTGTACAGCTGTTGGAAGTTTGGTGCATGTGGCGGTATGGATGCTTATCAAGCTTATGTTGCATATACGAGACACTGCTAATAAATTAAATATTTAGATTTTACCTTTGTAAGTAGAAAAATTTCATCTTTAAAGATGAAATTTTTTTACTTGCAACATTTTATACTAATCTATCTAATCAAAGCTACTATATTATGATAAGTTTTTAAATAATTTAAATTTAAGGTGATATGTGTATGAAATATGTACATACGAAACAACAAGAGGAATATGATTGTGGAATTGCTTGTGTATCATCAATACTAAAATATTATAATTTACAATATGGTATAAATTATCTTAGAGATTTAGTTGTTACAAAAAATGGTTATAGTTTAAAAGACCTAATATCACTATTTAATCATTTCAAACAATTTTCATGTAAGGCCATTGAGGTAGATCAAAACTATATAGAAGAAGTTTTTTACGACCTTAAAATGCCATGTATTGCTTTAGTTAATCGTGGAGAAGAGGGAGATTATGAAGGGCATTATATTATTATCTATAAGAAGCAGAAAAATAAATTAATAATAAGTGATCCTGTAAATGAGAAGATAAGTACAATATCTATCAATGAATTCAAGAAAGAATTTACAGGGATTCTTCTCTTAATTACTAAAAAAAATAATGATGAATTTTTTGCCCAAAGTATAAATTATTCAAAACAAATGTTTAAGGAACTAATAAAAGGTAATAAATTTACTATAGTCTCAGTATTATTATTATCGTCCTTATTTGTTCTTCTTTCCATAGGTAATTCTTATTTCTTTAAAATTTTAACTGATTTTGTTATTCCGTATCATTATGATCATTTTTTAGTGCAATTCACTTTAACTTTTTTAGGTATTAATTTGTTAAATAATCTATTTGATTACGCTCGAATTTATGTAACCAATAGGGCTGCAATTAAATTAGATAAATCTATTTCAACACAGTATTTAGAAAAGATAATCCAATTGCCGTTAGTCTTTTTTGAAAATAGGGAAAGTGGAGATATTATTTCAAGATTTAATGATACATCGTATATTAGGAATTTAGTAAATGTGGCTTTTATATCACTAATATTAAATTCGGTAATTCTATTAGGAATAGGAATCGTTCTTTATATGATTAATAAAATGTTATTCCTTATAGTACTTTGTTTATCATTAATTCTAATATCATTAACAATTATATATTATGATATTTTGAAGAAGAGAAATAGAAATTTAATGTCTGCACGATCATATACTCAATCTTTTCTAATTCAATTTATAAAAAATATGACTAGTGTATATTCATTAAATAAAAAAGAGTACTTTCTTAACTCATTCCATAAAGTATTTAGTAAACAATTAGATTCGACAAGGAAAGAAGCATATTCACTTACTAATAGTAATGGACTGAAAAAGTTAGTACAAACTACTTTTTCTATAATCATCTTGTTTGTGGGAGCAAAACAGATTATGTCTGACTCTATGACATTAGGTGATTTTTTATTTGTAAATTCTCTTATGATGTTTTTCATGAGCTCTTTAGGTGGATTAATTGAGATACAAGGAGAAATACAAAAGGCCCTGGTTGCAAAGGATAGATTTTTAGATATTATGAATTATCCTGTATTAAAAGAAACCAATGAAAAAAAAATAGCTAGCGTAGAAGAGATAAAAATTAAAAATTTATCTTTTCATATTAATGATCAATGTATTATCAAGGATATTAATGTTACCTTATATGAAAATGAAAAAATAATATTGGTAGGGGAGAGCGGTTCAGGAAAAACAACATTTTCAAGGTTATTAAATAAATTGTACCCTGTCAGTGACTCACAAATTTTTATAAATGGTATAGATATTAATGGTGTTAGTAGCACAGAGTTGAGAAATGAGATTATATATTTAAATGAAACCCCTTTTCTTTTTAAAGATAGTATAAGAGAAAACTTAAGTATGGGGGAGGATTTTACAGAGGATGAGATTATAGAAGCTTGTAAAATAGCACAAATATATGATGTTATTAATTCTTTATCTAATCAATTCAATTTTGTTATAAATGAAAGTATGTCAAATTTATCTACAGGACAGAAACAAAGGCTTTGCTTGGCTAGGGCTATTCTCCAAAAACCAAGTGTTCTTATTTTAGATGAATCACTTAGTAACGTGGATCTAAATACTTTTAAAAATATTTATGATAGGCTATTAGAATTAAATGTAATATTAATTTTTATTACCCATAATCCTGAGTTTTTGACTGAATATGATAGAAAATTAGTGTTCGTAGAAAAATCTATTATCGAAATGGAAAAACGTAATGAGAAGATGAGGTTAGAGGTGACAAGATGACAAAAAAAGTTTTTTTTGCTTCTTTGGTGATTATATTAAGTGTTTGCATAGTATTTTTTGTGTCCAATTCAAAGAGTTTAGATACACCAGATTATACAAATATAACCATGAAAGAGCTACAGAAAAAGATAGATTCTAAGGATAATTTTAAAGTGTATATATATAAAACAAGCTGTACAGCTTGTCAAACTATGAAGCCAATAATGAATGAAGTTATTAGAGAGGAAAAAATAGATATTCTTGCTTTTAATATAGAATCAGAGCCAAGTATTGATTTTTCCTTTTTGGAAGGACAAAATGTAGATAAAACACCCACATTACTTCAATATAAAAGCGGGGAAGAGGTAGCACGTTTAGAGGGACTCCAATCTAAACAAGAATTAAAAAAATTTATGAAACAATAGTTGTTTGTTTTTATATTTAGAGGTGAAAATGTGATGATATATATTTCTTTCTTTGTATCATTTATTGCTACTATAGGGAGTTTATATTTTAGTGAAATAAAAGGGTTTATTCCATGTGAATTATGTTGGTATCAAAGAATATTTATGTATCCCATTCCATTATTAATTTTGATATCAATAATTAATAATGATAATAGTATAAAATATTATTTGCGATATTTTTCTTTGATTGGTATTTTTATATCTTTATATCATAATGTTATTCAAATTAATCAAACGCATAGTTTATTTTGTGGTATTACTAGTAATTGCTTAACTGTTTATGAGAAATATTTTGGCTTTGTAACTATTCCACTCATGTCTTTAATAGCATTTTGTTTAATTTTTATATTATCTTTTTTTATAAAGATAGAAAAGAAATCGGTAGCAGAAAGTGTAAAATAAATTTGGTTCTGGTGCAAAAATAGTATAAAAGATAATAAAGCCAATAGATTCTTAATGGAATCATCTCTTATGCTGCAAGTCCAAATAATTGATGAATGAATGCTTTTTGATTTTGGACATACTAATCCCGTAAATCAACCTGTTCTTTTTTAATCATATGTATGGCTTCTACTCCAGAAAGAATGGATGTAGCGTTTCAAAACATTTGAGTCCTAGCATAGAACAAAATCATCACTTCTTTATAAAGCGATGATTTTGTTCTACTATGTTATTCGAGTATTTTGATTGTCTAAGTCGCATACCACCAGGTATGCTTTTTTCTTTTTCAATTGTTCAATTTAAAGTAAAAAACGAAGCAAAAGTCGATACTTTTACACTTTTGTAAAAGTGTAAAAGTGTAAAAGTATAAAAATTGACACAAATAAAAGGGATGTAATGCAAACAATGTCAATCAGTACAAAATCAAATCCCTTTGTTCAAAAATTTCTTTAGTAAACTTAATTTAGAAATGCTGTACTTATAAATAATTTTAAGAAAAAAACTGTACCAATAATAGTATATATCAAAAGAATACAGAGCCTAAATACTTTCAAAATGGAATAATAAAAAAATTTCACGTGAAATTAAATTTATATAATTATAGCTTGATAGCGATGGGGGAGTACCAAACATCAATCAACTTAAGGATGTTTGGTATCAACCCTTGTCGATCTAAAAATACCATAAATATATTGTAATATCTTGTAAAAATTATATAAATTGGATAAAATGATGATTGTAAATACTATATTTACCAATTCGCACACTATATTTACCAATAGTTATGTTTGGAGGAAAATACATGATAAAAAATTGTAGTTTGCAATAATCAAGTAAAAATCTATTATTAATTATTCTAGAAGCTTTTTAGAGAATTCCTAAATAAGTGATACTTATACTAATTAAGCAAATGATTTAGCTTTCTTTAATTTAAGAACGCTTAAAATAGAAACTAAAGTAACTAATGCATAGAGTTCTTCAATTATTAAAAATTCCACTCTTTAATTTCTAAATATTTGGAATGAAATAATTAAGGAGTTATAAAGGGGAATATGGTAAACAAAAGTGATGGGATATTACAGAAATGGTGGAAAATATAATGAAATTGAATATTTATTTCAAGAAACTACGACATGAGACTCCTATGGTATCAACTTAAAATTTATCTCGCATCAGCCCAAATTATTCAAAATAACATCTCTGAAGCTCTAAAAAACAATACTCAGATATTGAACATAGACTCAAATAATTTTAACTTATACTTTTTTTGTAATTCATTCTAATATTAATGAGGATAACGAATTATATTCTGAATATTAAAAAATATGAATTTTAACTGTATTTATAATACGAAATTTTCTCGAATAGAATGGTTCCATGAATCAAACTCTTATCAAACGTTTAAGCATTACCCTTTCTGCTTTAAAAAAATATAAAACCAGTAACAAGTGCAATTTATATGAGAAGAGTTTAAACAATTTTTAATATAAAGAGCAATTTTACAGGTTAGATAAATGGCAAAATTTCTATAAAAAAACTTACTAATTTAGTATATATGAATCATGGCTTTACAGAGACAACTAAATCAGGAATTTCTTGAAATTAATCGAAATCTACGCACTATTTCTAGAGTTTAAGTATTCGCAGACATACATAGAGAAATATAAAGAATTTTAATTTTATTTTGCTAAAACGGAAATTAATTAGATATCTAATTAATTTGAATAATTATCTAAAGGACTAAAGTTGATGTGGAATATATTTAATTTATCCAATAAATTACGTATAAATTTTTTTATTAAAAGGAGAGCAGTTATAATGGATATTATTAAACTATTGCTTCTTGAAAAAAATACCGATTATATGAGTAAAATACATAATACTATAAAAGAAAGTAAAGATATTAAAATAATCGCCACCACAAGTGATACAGTTACGTTATTGGAATTAGTAAAAACTTTGAATATAGATGTTATTCTTTTATGTATTGAAGAAGAGAAAGAATTTAATTTAATTAATAAAATCTTAAATATATGCCCAGATATAAAAATAATTATATTTACAGCTATAAAAGATATTAACTTAATAAAATCCTCGTTTGCTGCTGGTGTAACAAATTATATCTTAAAAGAAGAATATTCTAGTCTTCCATTTAAAATAAAAGATAGCTGCAAAGAGTGTAATCCTTTTACGGTTTTAATTAATGATTATTGTTTTTTAAAAAAAGAGTTTCTGTTAAACAATTTAACTTGTTCCGAAAGAGAAGTATACAACCTTATAGAAAAGGGGTATAGTCGATCTCAAATACAACGTATCCTTTTCAAATCACAGAATACTATTAAAAGTCACATACATAATATTCTAAAAAAAATGAATTGTACTAATACAAGGTCGGTAATAGAAAAAGTTAATGGATTTTCTCCTCAGAAAATAATTTAATACGTCAAGAAAAAATCACCCTTCCAAGATGTTATTTTTACCCTTAAACTGTAAATAGATAACATAATTTCAAAAAAATACATTTGGAGGGCTTTTAAAATGAAAAATTTCTCAAAAAATCCTGTTTTACAAAACAAATATTCAATGGCGGAGAAACATCCAGCTGGAAATTTATTAGAAGAGATTAATGAACAAGAAATGAATAATGTTAATGGTGGTTATAATCTTTCAGCTGCTATTGCACACGCAGCAGGACTTAAAGGAAACTACGGAAAAATGTGTACATACTCTGCTGAATGTATGGGAACAATCAGTTGCGGAAGCTAATTTAAAAAATAAAAAAAATGGCGATGATAAAAATATCATCGTCATTTTTTTATTTTGTATGAGTAAAATAACTACCATCATTCAAAGTGAAATCTAAAGATTTATAAATATATTAATAAACAGGCGTATTATCGAATATCATTAAAATGTTTTATCTTAATAAAGGGTGAGAAAAAATCACCCTATCCCTTCTTTTTTTTTTGACGTACGATAATAAGTGATTTTATGTTATCTTGACTTAGTTCATCTTCCATGGGAAATGAACTAAGTCTCCTAACCAAAATAAATTCTGTTATTCCCCCAAAATTTATAAACTTCAAATAAAATATAAGATAAATTTAATTACTATATCATAAAAAAGTAGGGATTTCTATGGAGAGTTCAGTAAACACGGAATTAGATTTTAACTTTTCAGATGTAATAAATTATTGGATGAGTTTATTTCCAGAAGTGAAAAATATAAATGAATTTGAAGAAATTTCAAAAGAAGTAAGACATAAAAATCTTAAAGATTTAGAACAAGAGTGGATCAAAGAAGAGGATAAATTGAGTAAATCTGAAATTGAAATATCAGATTTATTCAATCTAGTTGATGATAATAAAATGAAAAAGATAGACTCCATATTTGATAAAAATAAGGAGTTATATGGAGATATTCAATTTTTAAATTTTTTTAAACCCATCGTTAAATATTATATACATACGTATTATGACGTAATAAATGATTTTAATATTCTAGAAAACAAGGAACAATTTTTTAAAAATTTAATCATTAAAATTATTCAGTTAGTATATCCAATGGCATACCGTACGATAATTTTAGAAATTAATGTAGCAAAGCATAATGATTTATTAATAGGGACAACTTCAGAAGAAAGATTTGTATACTTTCAAAATTCATTATTAAATGATACAAATTTTCTTAAAGGTTTGTATACAGAATATAGACATTTAATACTCCTTATGAAACTTAAAGTTAAGAATTATTTAGAGTTTATAATTGAAAACTTAAAAAATACATCATTAGAAATCAAGAACCTGGCACTGCTTTTTAACCAAGGTAAAGAATTAGGAAGCCTAATCGATATTGAAACTGGTTCTGGAGATACACACCAGAGTGGAAAGAGTGTTTCAATCTTACATTTTACATCGGGTATTAAATTAGTTTATAAACCTAGAAATCTAGATTTTGAGGAAGGATATTATAATTTACTGAATTGGATTAATGAGCAAAAGATTTCCGGTATGAAAAAACTAAAAGCAGCTAAAACATATTCCATCCAAGGAAGCGGTTGGATGGAGTATATTAAATTTGAAGAGTGTACGGATGAAAAGCAAGTAGCATATTTTTATAATCGTATAGGACATCTATTATGCATTCTCCATGCATTAAATGCAAAAGATTTTCATAGTGAAAACCTAATTGCAAGTTCAGAGCATCCAGTTCTTATCGATTTAGAATCGCTTATTCATGGTGAATTAGAAGAAATTAATCAAAGTAAAACAAGTGCAATTAATAATTGTAATAAAAGAATTGACTCATCTGTTTTATCAATTCTTTTATTACCAAGTCGACTTGTTACAAAAGATAAATCTGATGTTAATGTATTCGATTTAGGCGGTGTCGGAGGTGATCAAACACAACTTGCTCCTTTTAAATCTGAAACCATTCAAAATAATAATAGTGATAATCTAAGGGTTGTTCGTGATTATATGCCTTTAGAACCACGTAATAATAATCCTAAACTAAATAATCATAATCAAAAAATTGAAAGTTATATTAATGAAATTCAAGAAGGATTCACACAAACTTATCAATGGATTATGACCAATAAAGAAATGTTCATTTGCAAAATAAATGAATTGTTCTCTAATAAAATATGTAGAATAATTTTTAAACCAACTTTTGTATACACAAGATTGCTAAGATCCAGCTACCATCCAGATTTATTAAGAAATTCAATGCATAGAAAGATTTTATTACACAGAATATCATTGTATAAATATATGGAAAATTACGAAAAGATATCCCGGCATGAATTTGAGGATTTACTTATAGGTGATATACCATATTTTACAACTAATACTAGTCTAGAAGAAATAACAGATTCTAAGGGTCAAATTATTGAAAATTTAAATTTGAAAAACTCTCCTTTAGAGAGTGTCTTTCAAAAAATACAAAATTTCAGTATTAAAGATTTAAATGAACAAATAAAATTTATTGATTTAAGTTTTATTCATACTGAAAATAAGAAAGATAGTTTAAGGACAAATACTGAATTTTCAATTCAACATGACTTTATCCCTATATCAAAAAAGGATCAATATGAATCTTTGGTCAAAATAGGAAATCATTTACTTGAAAATAGTATTACTGGTAAAGAAAATCTTAAAACTGATAGAACATGGATTGGATTGATGATGTATGGTAAAGAAGAAATTACAACTCGTATATCACCAGTAGAATATGATCTTTACAAAGGTAATAGTGGTATTGCCCTATTTTTAGGGTATTTAGGTGTTCTTACCGATGATAATAAATTTAAAGAAGCTGCTATTGAGTCCATGAGGCCATGTATTGAATATGTAAAAATTATACTAGATTACAAAAAAGACAATATGTTTGATGATGAAGACTTTGAAATTGGGGCATTTGCAGGCATTAGTGGTATTTTTTATACCTTATTCCATTTAGGAAAGATACTTAATAATAAAGAATTTATTGATTTTACATATGAAAATATAGACTTTTATATAAATGACATGAATACGAATAAGCGTTATGACATTATTGGTGGCTTATCTGGTTATTTAGGAGTCATTCTCTCTATTTACAATAAAACAGCTGATAAATCTAAAAAATCTAAGCTTTTAAATATGGCGAATCAAGTTTATCAGACTATTGAAGATGGTGCTACTTACTATTCTGATGACTCTGTATTTTGGGGCTCTAATTTAGAAACTGAAGGATACACTGGATTTGCCCATGGAACAAGTGGAATATCTGCAATGTTAATGCGACTATATGTAATTAATAAAAGCCCTAAAATCTTAAAATTGATAGAAAAATCATTAAATTACGAACGTTTAATGTTTAATACAAAAGATGAAAACTGGTATATCAATGCAGCAAATGATGCAACTAGCGTTGGTTGGTGTCATGGAGCACCTGGTATCCTTTTAAATCGACTTATACTAAAACAAAATAATTATTCTGATGATTTAATTGACAATGAAATCCAAATAGCCCTCAGCACCACTATTAAATTAGGATTCGGTAATAATGATACCTTGTGTCATGGTGATTTAGGAAACCTAGATATACTTCAATATGCGGCAGATATTTTAGGTGATTCATACTTAAAAAATAGATGTCTTAATACATATAATGAAATCTATACAGATTTTATTAATGAAGATTGGAATGAAGGATATTTTAGATCTATATGTATCTATGGTTTAATGGTTGGTCTATCAGGTTGTGGGTATTCAATTTTAAAAAATGGATCAGACCTTTCGATGCCAGGTATTCTTTGGCTGGAATAATTTTAGCAATACAAATTTCACTTTTTATTGCAACTAAGCTATCAAAATTCTTGATAGCTTAGTTGCATATTAATTGAAAATATATACTATCCTTTTTGCTTAATATAAATAAAAGTTGGTGAAGAGAAAATGTTTTACTCAAATAAGAATAAAGTACCATTTGTTGAACAATTACAACAAACAGAATGTGGCCTTTGTTGTGTCACAATGATATTGAGATATTATAATAGTAATCATTCTCTTAGTGACCTAAGAAAATACTTAGAACCTGGAAGAGATGGTACTGGATTAAAGCATTTATATCGACTTTTAAATGAGATGGGTTTTCATTCTCGTGTATACAAGACCACTGTACAAGGTTTGAAACAAATTAAACTTCCGGCAATAATACATTGGAATGAGAATCATTTTGTAGTTTTAGAAAAAATTAAAAATAATAAATTTTATATAGTGGATCCGGCACTTGGCAGGAGAAGGATGTTAGAAAGCGAAGTAGAAATGATGTTTTCTAATTATGTTTTGACAACGGAGCCAACCGAAAAATTTATACCAATTACTAAGAAGGAATATGCTTTTAAAACTTTTTTGCCAAATATCTTTAGTAATAAACTACTATTTCTTAAGCTTTTCTTGCTTACTTTTCTTGTTAGCGCCATTACTTTGTCAATTCCTATGATGATTCAAAAGCTAATTGATAGTGTTACTCTCCACAACAGCTTGAACATAAATACTATTCTTTTCTTTGCAGGTGTATTAATACTATATGGTTTACTTTTACTTATGAGGGGAAAATATATTATTGATTTGCGAGCATTACTAGATTACTCGCTGCTTGGAAAAGTATTTAGTCATCTGTTACGAGTTCCCTACAAATTTTTTGAAATAAGAGCCAAAGGGGATTTGTTATATAGAATAAATACTATAAATGCAATACGAGATCTATTATCAGAAAAAGTGATAGGTAGTATAATGGACATCAGTGCCATTGTATTTATGACATTTTATATGTTATACAAATCACCTATTTTAACAGCTTTAGTATTAATTTTATTTTTAATAAGTATTGGTTTTACTTTAATTATGCGTCCTTCTATCAAGGAATATACTTTATATGAGATGGTAGAACGAAGTAAATTGAGTACAACTCAAACTGAAGCCATTTCAGCGATATTTACAGTTAAGGTAGCTGGTATTGAGGACGATATATATAGCGCTTGGAAAAGTAAATTAAAAAATGTTCTAGTTAGATACAAAAAACAGGCTAATTTACAGAATGTATATACAACTTTTACTCAAATGATGCAAACCATTTCCCCTTTTTTAGTACTTTTACTTGGGTTAAAATTATATATTGAGAAAAATATTACCTTGGGAGAAGTAATTGCTTTTTATTCTTTGACAGTCATGTACTTTAACTATAGCTTTTCTATTTTTCAAACATGGAATAGTTTTATATCAGCTACTAACGCTTTAGAAAGAATACAAGATATTACGAATGAAGAGGTTGAAAAGGAAGGAACACAATTGGTTCCTAATCCAATCGAAGGGGATATAAAGTTAGAAAATGTAACGTTTTCTTACAATAAACACTCGAGTCCTGTTATAAAAAATCTATCTTTGCATATTAAAAGCGGACAAAAAGTGGCTATTGTCGGAGCTTCTGGTTCAGGGAAAAGTACTTTAGGGAAATTATTACTAGGTTTATATAATCCAAATAGCGGTGAAATTTATTATGACTCTCTAAATCTCAAAAATATTAAGAAAAAACAACTAAGAAAACAAATGGGGGTTGTCCCTCAAGAAATTTATTTGTTTAACCAATCTATTTACGATAACATCCGTCTGGGGCATGAGAATGTAGATATACAATCTGTCCAAAAAGTTGCACAAATTGCACAAATTGCAGATGAAATTGAAAGAATGCCTATGCATTATAATACTCTAGTCTCAGATATGGGATTGAATTTTTCTGGGGGACAAAGACAACGCATCGCACTTGCAAAGGCATTATTAAATGAACCAAAAATTATAGTTTTAGATGAAGCTACTAGTTCTCTAGATTCAATTAATGAAGAAAAGATTGCTAATCATTTCAAAAGTGTTGGCTGTACTTGTGTCGTAATTGCTCATAGGCTCTCAACAATTGTAGATTCCGATATAATTTATGTTTTAGATGATGGAGAAATTGTTGAACAAGGTACACATACTGAATTAATGGACTTAAAAGGAGAATATTTTAAACTTTATACCAAAAGTGATTCTACCAAAATTTTATTGGAACATAATTGAATAAAAAATCGCTACAATTAATATATTCTTAGGCATAGTTAATTAGCAATTTAAACATAAAATTATCAAATTTTTAGTATTGTTTGTTTCGTATTTCAAAAAAGCAAAAAAACATCTATTTAGATGTTTTTTTGCTTTTTTGAAATATAATTATAGTTTTTCCATAAGTAGAGTCAATAGTCCAGTTTATACCCATTTCCATTGACATAAGAGAAATGATAGATAATCCTATCCCAGCCCCTTTATTTGAATGGTTTTGATATTGGAATCCTGGACCATAATCGATAATTGAAATGGTTTCTTCATTGTTTCTCTCACATATAGATATACCAATGTATTTTCCTTCACTTGCATATCTAATCACATTTTGTATAACATTATCAATAATCCTCTGAAACCAGTTTGGATCAATATGCCAATAGATTTCCTTTTCTGGAATTTTAATATCTATATAAAAACCTTGTTCTTCTAAAGTATTGTACCAAGAGGCAATACTTTTTCTTAATAAAGATGTGATGTTTATATTTTTTGGATTAAATGGATATTTTTTATTCGTCAATAATGAGTACGAAAATAAATTGTCAATAAGTTCAGCAATATAACTAATTTTATCATCCAATAATAATATAGTTTCTTTTCCCTTATTCGATGTTACTTCTTCTTTTAATACATTGATTTGGGTACGAAATACCATTAAAGGGGTTCTTAAATCATGAGAAAGATTAGCAATTAGTTCCTTTCTAAATTCAGCTTCTTCTCGTTCTTTTAAACGACTTTCCTCTAGAATTTGTATCATATTATTGAAGCTTTGCTCCAACAAACCGATTTCATCCATTTTTGATATTTCAACTTTTTTAGGTATTGGTTCTTCTTTAGAAAGCCGCATTGATTCTTGTAACTGACTTAATCGGTTTCTAATACCTCTAAAAAAGATCCATGAGAGAATTAAAAATGTTAATAAAATAAATATAATCATAATAATAAAAACGGTACTATATTTTTCTTGCATTCGTAGAACCGGATATTTAATATATTTTTTAGGAAGTTGAATTACCATAAAAGCTTCTTTCTTTTCTTTCCCAATATAATTTATTACAGTATAAGAATCTCCATCTATACTATTTTTCATAAAGTCTATACCATAACTTACTGTCCATTGTGCTGGTATATTAGACGGATTTGAAACTGGAAAATGAGCTTGACCTTGCTTATCGACCCAAAACATAGAAGCATGAGGATAAGTTTTAAGTATAGAATGAAAAAACTCTTTAATTTCTTCAGGGTTTTCTTCATTCAACAACATAGAATTTTTATTCCAAACTTTTTCAATTTCTTTAGTACTGTAATAAGGTTCAGAAGTGTCTAGCTGCATATAAGATAATGTGAAAATTATCGAAGTCAATGGAAACGTGACCGGAATTATAACTATAGCAATCAATATAATAAAAATATACTTTTTTAATAAAGATGTACTCTTCTTCATCCTCTTAATCGATAGCCTATTCCATGTATAGTTTCAATTATTGTTGGATTACTTGGGTCTATTTCAATTTTTTCTCTTAAATATCGAATATGTACCATGAGTGTCTTATCTCCTTCTATATAAGAAGTGTTCCAAATAGATTCAAATATTTGCTCTTTTGTTAATGTCTGATTTAGATGCTGCATTAAATAAAAGAAAATTTGATGTTGCTTACCAGTTAGCTCTACCTCTTTATCTGTTATAGTATTAAAAATTCGGTATTCCTTTGTAGAAACTTGAAGATGCTTAATTGTTTGTATGGTATCTTCTAGTCTATTATATCGCCTTAATAAAACTTCTATTCTTGCTAATAATTCTTTAAAATGAAACGGCTTGGTTAAATAATCATCAGCGAATGATAGTCCTTGTAATTTATCATCTAATGCCGTACGTGCAGTTACTAAAATTATTGGGATGTCTGGGTAGTTTTTTTTAAACCTCTGCCCAAGTGTAAAACCGTCTAATCCTGGAAGCATAATGTCCAAGATAATTAAATCCGCAATTTTAATAGCCTCATAACACCCTTTTTCTGAGGTAAACCACGAAACTCTGTAAGATTGCTTTTCTAAATCGATTTTTATTTGTTTACCTATATCAATTTCGTCTTCGATACAAATAATGTGTTTCACGTTCTCACCCTTTAATATCAAATAAATTTTGTTTATTTAACTATATAACAATTACTATATTATGTAAAAAAATAAATTTAAACAAATTTTAAACTTTTTAGAACTTCATATTAACCCTCACTTACTATAATGGATATAAGGTGGTGTTAATATGAAATATATTGTTGAAACAAATAATATGACTAAAAAATATAAAAATAGCATTGTTGTAAATGACGTAAATTTAAAAATTCCTCAAGGTGAAATTTATGGTTTTTTAGGACCGAATGGTGCAGGGAAAACAACTAGTATTAGAATGTTATTAGGCTTAATTAAGGCAACCGAAGGAACTATTACTGTTTTTGGAAAGAATTTAAATAAAAACCGTTTATCTATTTTATCTGATGTTGGAGCACTGGTGGAGAATCCCTCTTATTATGCACATCTAAACGCAATTGAGAATCTAGAAGTTTACAGACTTTTAAGAAATGTACCGAAGGAAAAAATACATGATGTTTTAAAAACCGTTGGATTACAAGATGCTGCTCAACAAAAGGTCAAAGAATACTCATTAGGGATGAAACAGCGGCTTGGTCTCGCTATTGCACTATTAGGTGATCCTAAATTATTAATTTTAGATGAACCTACAAATGGACTTGATCCCCAAGGTATACATGAAATGCGCGAATTAATAAAAAGTCTTGCAAAAGAAAGAGGCATTACTATATTAGTTTCTAGCCATCTACTAAGTGAAATAGATCAAATGGCTACATATGTTGGAATAATTTCAAAGGGACGACTTATTTTCCAAGATAAAATTGAGGTTTTACGACAACATTCACAGAACTCCATTAAGATTTTAGTTGATAAACCTAAGGAAGCATGGAAAATTATTCTTGCTAGTGGTACCCCTTCAGTAATGGAACAAAGTGAAATTATTATATCTAATACTAATAATGCAGCCATAGCTAATATTGTGAAGAATTTAGTTATTAATGATATATCTGTATTCCGTATTGAGGAAGAGAAAAATTCACTCGAAGATATTTTCCTAAACATCGTGAAGGGGGAACAGAGCGATGTACAAGTCCCTCTTAGCATCTGAATGTCTTAAATTAAAGCGCAAGTGGATTTGGTTTTTAATAGTAATAGCTCCAATAGGAGTTATTATACTTCAATCAATAAACTTCCATTTAAGATATGATTTCTTAACAGAAAAGTATAAAAGTAATTTGTGGGGAGGACTACTTTCAAACATTCAGTCCCTCTCTCTTCCAGCCATACTATTGGGTATTACGATTATTACTTCTATATTAGCTCATTTAGAACATAGCTCTACATCTTGGAAGCACCTTTTAATACTCCCGATAGAAAAGAGAAAAATATTTGTAACTAAATTCATATTAAGTTTTAGCTTATTACTATTATCTTGTTTAATTCTCTTTATAGGTAGTGTTTTTTTAGGCATAAACCTAAAGTTTGGGAATTCTATTCCATGGCTAGAAGTAATAAAAATTAGTTTTTTCCCATACATTTCTTCTTTACCAATTTTCGCATTACAATTATGGCTCTCTATTGTATATAAAAATCAAGGAATTACATTAATGGTGGGGGTATTAGGAACAGTAGTGGCTATGTTCTCAAACTCCTTACCTGATTGGATTTTATGGAAATTCCCTTCAATTGCTAGTCAATCAAATACAGTTACAATATGCGGAATTATAGTAGGAATGTTATTACTTTTTATAGCAACGTTTGATTTTGTTAAAAGGGACGTGGATAAATAATGCTAAATTTAAAACTATTTTTAGTTGAATTTCATAAAATTAAAAAGACAAACATATGGATGTTATTATTTATTAGTCCTCTTTTAACGGGAGTTTTAACTTATATAAATGTAGGAAGTGTCATGTCGAATTCAGGAAACTGGAAAATGCTATATGGATTGGCCACCGTAATGCATGCCATGCTATTCCTACCACTATTAACAGGATTATTTGCAGCTTTAATCTGCCGTCAAGATCATCTAAATGGCGGATGGAAGCAACTTTTAGTTCAACCTATAAAGCGTTATCAACTTTACTGTACTAAAGCCATTTTTGTAGTGTTTTTTATAATTATTACCCAGTGTTTATTCTTTTTAACAATAATTATAGTGGGACATAGTATTGGGTTAACTGATCCTTTTCCAACAACATATGTATTCAAAAGCCTATTAGGAGGATTATTTACAACGTTACCTTTAATTGCCCTTCAAATGTGGCTTTCTGCAATTTGGTCTAGTTTTGCGGCCCCAATGATAATATGTGTTGCCCTAACAATACCTGGTATCATAATTGGTCAATCTGAACGTTTTGGCCCAATTTATCCATGGTCTCAACCTCTTCTAGCTATGGTACCTACGGGAAGTGAAACTGAATTATTATTTATTTCTACAAAAAGTATTTCAATTGTATTGATTAGTTTTATTGTTTTCTTTATTGGTGGATTGCTCAATTTTAATAGAAAAACATATTAATTCCATAGATTAGGAACTATGACATAAAAATCACTATAGCACCAAGAAGGGCCTAACATTTCAACGTTTACATCTTGATAGATATAGAGTAAGCATCCATAGCGGATGCTTTTTTCTTTGTTGCATAAAATTTATATAATAAATAAGGGATTTAACTACGCAGACAAGTAAACCCCGTAACTCTTTAATCTCATCCACATATCTCACAAATTAATTTATAACTAAAATAATTAAACAAACGTTTGTTTAATTTTCTATAACTGATTTCTTCATCATAAGCAAAACAGTTATAGAAAATTTCATTTACATATATTAAAGAATAATATTTAGTTACAATATGAAATTTATGTTCTTATAGTTAATTCACATAATTTTCAAATATTAAAACTCTACATGTCAAGGTTTGGTATATAATGAAAGCAACCCGTAGTTAGAGTGTTTGCTCCGATTTAAATTATGAGATAGTTTGTTTTAACTTTTTTACATTATCTAAAAAAGAACTTGTAGGGATTCCTACAAGTTCTTTTTGTTTTTCTTATTGTATTAGAAAAAAGCCCTTTAAATATAGCAGAAATAATAATGAGGTGTTTATTTCTCGTTTGTTAACTAAAATTTTGTATTTTAACAGGTTTCATTAATAAAAATATTTTAGACTATAGAATGAATCATTAGAAAGTTAAAAAAATAAGGAAAAAGGGAAGAACCACCAATATTCTTTCCTTTTTCCTGCAATTAGGGTTTCTATATTAATGAATATAGAAGATTATAAAATGTTGGATGCAACAATTTATAATCAAAATTATAGCAGGAGTAACAGGTATTTATTATGCAATATTGCATAATAAATTATGATTTATCAAATATACATGTCTAATGAGGAACACAAAAACTCTATATAGGGTGAATTTAATCCTTACAGTTTCTTTATAGTGGATTAAAAACGGCAAAAACAAAAAGATTAATTTTATCAATACGAGTTTTTTCTTTTACATATTAAAATGGAAGTACCCTTTCAATGTATACTGACCCCTTCACAAATCGTGAAGGGATTTTTTTATTTAATAAATGAGTTTTACAAAACATACAAAATGTTAAACTCACAAAAATCAGCGATATATTATAAATATTGGTGTAAGTTCTTATGTCTGTTGTGATAAGGACTTATTTGCATGGTTACCACTCTTTTATGTACAATAAAAGAAAAACATCGTATGAGGTGGGGAGAGGAAAACCCATGTCCAATCAACAGTTAGTCAATTTACGTATTGATTTTGCTTTTAAACAATTATTTGGTACAAGTGGAAATGAAGACATTCTAATTGCTTTTTTAAACGCGATGTTACAGGCTTCTTTAGAAGCACCTATTGTTTCGCTGCAATTAGAAGATCCACACTTGCATAGAGAACATGAAGAAGATAAATTATCGATTTTAGATATTTCCGCTACATTAGATACAGGCACAAAGGTAAATGTAGAAATACAGCTGAATAACAATCATGACATGATTAAGAGAAGTTTATATTACTGGGGAAGACTATACACATCCCAGCTACAAAAGGGAATGCCATATAGTTCTCTTCACAAAACAATTACGATTAATTTATTAAATTTCGTCATGTTTCCAGAATATGAAACATTTCATACAACAGGAATTCTGTGGAATCAACAACAACAGAAGGTATTAAGTGAGGATATAGAAATTCATATTGTAGAGATTCCAAAACTCATGCAACAGTGGCGAAATGAACAAATAAATCCGTGGGAGGATTCCTTTGTACGTTGGTTATTATTACTACCGGCGAATGAAGATGAACGCCTTACCCAAACATTGGAGGAAATTGCCATGAACCAAGACCCAATTTTACAAAAAGCAATGGATAAGTGGGAACGCATGAGTCAAGATTCTTCTTTCCGTCAAGCATATGAGGCAAGAGAAAAAGCTTTAATGGATGAGGCTGCGAAGTTTGCTCACGCTCGTAATGAAGGAATTCAAGAAGGAAAGATACAGATGATCAAAGGTATGCATGAACTTGGTGTACCACTTGAAACGATTGCTAAAGCAAGCAAGTTAAGTGTTGATGAGGTTGAACGTATTCTAGAAAAAAATAATTAGCAAAAAAGAAACGAAGTCAATTTGACTTCGTTTCTTTTTTATATCCCCCTATTAGAGCAAGGCACGTTTAGGCGCTATTCACAAATTTAAGTCAACAGAAGTCAAGTTCCGTTAACTTTTTATATCGATTTTAACAACATTTGTTTACAAAACTAATTTTTACAGGCTGTCTGTAAAGTTGCACCCTAAAAATCTATAACTTTTAATAAGTGGTTCAAAAAACAATTAGAACCCCAAATAGATAATCTATATTATGCTGGGTTCATCGTCTTTATTTTTTCTTTTACTATATTAGGTAGTTCTGTTTCTTCTGCTTTTTCGTAACCCTTAGCCAAATGGAATCCTCCAAAATCGATTCTTTTTATTGCATATACACGATAAATTCCTGGTGTCTCAGGCGCTTTATCCAATGTACTAAAATAAATTTTTATTTTCCCGCCCTTTAAATCTAAAGCGTTTAACTTATCTTCATTTCCTTGAATCTGAACGTAGCATTCTAATGTATTCCATTTTAATTCAATTTGCCTCTTTATTAAGCTACATTCGAAATAAAGTATAGCAAATTGAAGATATTGCAAAGTTTATAAATTCACGTATTGAAGAAATACAAGAAATTTTGCAATCATAAATAAATTAACAAATAAGGAAGACTATATTGGTAAGTGAATTATTAAATAGAAAGCAACCTATTGAAAAATGAGAGGATTAAATTTGAAACCTTAATTTTTATAACACATACAAAAACCAGATATAATACCTTCTTGGTAATATACCTGGTTTTAAGGATAGGATATATTGGATTTTTATAGGTTCTTTATTAACAAATTTAATACTTTCTAATTGTTATCAAATTATGCTGTTAGTTACGGATTAGGTAATCAAATGCACCTAGAGATGCGTTTGCGCCTAATCCCATTGAAATAATGATTTGTTTGTATGGTGTATTTGTGCAGTCACCCGCAGCAAATACACCAGGTACGTTTGTAGCGCCATGCCTGTCTGTAACAATTTCACCACGAACACGTTCAACTGTTTCACCTAACCAGTCTGTGTTTGGTACAAGACCGATTTGAACGAATACACCTTGTAATTCGATATGGTGAACTTCTTCAGTTTCACGATCGATGTAAGAAATACCTTCTACTTTGTCACTACCAGTAATTTCTTTCGTTTGAACGTTCTTTAATACAGTTACGTTTGGTAAGCTGTACAGACGATTTTGTAATACAGCATCAGCTTTTAGTTCTGGCATGAACTCAAGAACAGTTACGTGTTTTACGATACCTGCTAAATCAATTGCTGCTTCAACGCCCGAGTTACCACCACCGATAACTGCCACATCTTTTCCAGTGAATAATGGACCGTCACAGTGTGGGCAGTATGCTACACCTTTATTTTTGAACTCAGCTTCACCTGGTACGCCAACATTACGCCAGCGAGCACCTGTAGAAACGATTACGCTCTTACTTTTCAGAATGGCACCGTTTTCAAGTTCCACTTCAATAAGTTCTTTTTTCTCTAAACGTTTCGCACGTTGTAGATTCATTACATCGATGTCGTATTCTTTTACGTGCTCTTCAAGGTTTGCTACTAGCTTAGGACCTTCGGTACGTTTTACACTGATGAAGTTCTCAATGCCCATAGTATCCATTACTTGACCACCGAAGCGCTCAGCAACGATACCAGTGCGGATACCTTTACGTGCTGCATAGATTGCTGCACTTGCACCAGCAGGACCACCACCAACAACAAGTACATCATATGGATCTTTATCAGCGAATTCTGATGCATCTGGGCCAACGCCTAGTTTTGCAAGAATTTCTTCCAACGTTATACGGCCGCTTCCAAATGTTTCACCATTTAAGAATACTGTTGGTACTGCCATGATGTCTTTACTTTCAACTTCTTCCTTAAATGAAGCGCCGTCAATCATGGTATGTGTAATATCAGGGTTTAAAACGCTCATTAAGTTCAGTGCTTGTACAACATCAGGACAGTTGTGGCAGCTTAAGCTAATGTAAGATTCAAAGCGGTATTTACCTTGAATATTTTTAATTTGGTGAATGACTTTTTGCTTAACTTTTGGAGCACGGCCACTAACTTGTAGTAACGCTAAAACTAGGGTATTAAATTCGTGTCCTAGAGGGATACCTGCAAAAACTACCCCTGTATCTTCACCAACACGATTCACACTAAAACTTGGTGTTCTTTCTAATTCTGTTTTTTCTATCTTGATCTTTGATGACATTGCTGCTAATTCATCTACAAGAGCTAGCATATCTTTAGATGTGTCATCAGATCCTGCACTAACTTTTAGTAATACATCACTTTCCATCAGTTGAAGATATTGGGCTAATTGTCCTTTGATATCTGCGTCTAGTAACATTGTGTCTTACTCCTTAAATTGTATTTCTTTTTGTTTATTTATTAGATTTTACCTACAAGGTCAAGGCTTGGTTTAAGTGTTGCAGAGCCTTCTTTCCATTTAGCTGGACAAGCTTCGCCTGGATTATTACGAACGTATTGTGCAGCTTTTACTTTGTTTACAAGGATACTTGCATCACGACCGATATCGTCAGAGCTAATTTCAACGGATTGGATAATACCATCTGGATCAATAATAAATGTGCCACGTGCAGCAAGGCCTTCTTCTTCAATCAATACATTGAAATTACTAGAAATTTTTTGAGTCGGATCACCAATCATAATATATTCAATTTTATTAATAGTTTCTGAGTTATCATGCCATGCTTTATGAGTAAAGTGAGTATCAGTTGAAACAGAGTATACTTCAACTCCAAGTTCTTTTAAAGTTGCATATTGATTTTGTAAATCTTCAAGTTCAGTAGGGCATACAAATGTGAAGTCAGCAGGGTAGAAGCAAACTACACTCCATTTATCTTTGAAGTTTTTTTCTGTAACATCAATAAATTCACCATTCTGGTAAGCTGTCGCTTCAAATGGTAATACTTCTGTGCCGATTAATAACATAATAAAATTCCTCCTAAGTTTAAATGTTGAGTATTATAAATAGATTTAAAAAAAGAAAATTCTTAATTAAAATCACATTGCTTAAGATCAACAATTTTAGTTTTATATTTTATCTTATACCCAAACCAAATACATAAAAATAAAATTGCACTAATATATGTCGCAAATAAATCAACCCATGAAACATTCGTATTTACAATATTTTCATATTCTTGTCCTAATATAACAACAATACATAGTACTATTGAAATTATAGGGGCGAATGGAAACCATTTAGCTCTATAAGGAAGATCATCAATGTCTTTTCCTTGGGCTATATATGCTTTGCGAAATCGATAATGACTTAACGCAATTCCTAACCAAGCTATAAAACCAGAAAGGCCGGAAGAGCTTAACAACCACATGAATACTTTTCCTTCGCCTAAAAAAGAAGAAAGAAAAGCAAACATTCCTACTAGAGCCGTAACAATTAGAGCATTAATTGGTACACCATTTTTATTTATTTTCATGAGAGATTTTGGAGCTTTTCCTTCTCTGGCTAAGGACCATAACATTCTAGTAGATGCATACATTCCAGAATTAGCAGCTGATAGAATCGATGTTAAAATTACAGCATTCATGACAGATGCAGCAAATAATAAGCCTGCTTTTTCAAAGACTATTGTAAAAGGGCTCATCGAGACATTTTCAATATCTATATTCATTAAATAAGGATGCGTATATGGAATAAGCAGCCCAATTACAAAGATAGAACAAATGTAAAAGAGTAAAATTCTCCAAAATACTTGTTTTATAGCTTTAGGGACATTTTTCTTAGGGTTCTTACTCTCACCAGCTGCAACCCCTACTAATTCTGTTCCTTGGAAAGAGAATCCAGCAATCATAAAAACTGATAAGATGCTTAGACCACTAGAGGGAATAGGGGCTTCACCGATAGTGAAGTTTTTAAATCCAACAAATTCCCCACCAATAATCCCAAGAATAGTGAGTAATCCTACTAATAAAAAAACTATAATTGTTATTACTTTAATTAAAGAAAACCAAAACTCAGCTTCTCCAAATGACTTGGTGGAAAAGTAATTAAGCAGAAATATTATAGTTAAGAAAGCAGCACTCCAAACAATGCCTGGAATAGAAGGGAACCAGAATTTCATTATAATAGCAGAAGCTGATAACTCTACTGCGATGGTAATGGCCCATGTATACCAATAATTCCAGCCCAGAGCAAATCCGAGAGCTGGATCTACGAATCTAGAGGCATACACACTAAATGAACCCGAATGAGGTAGAAAAGTAGCCATTTCACCTAGACTCATCATAAGTAGGTATACCATTATTCCAATTGAAATATAAGCAATTAGAGCGCCTCCAGGACCTGCCATTTGAATGGATGTACCACTAGAAATAAATAGTCCTGTTCCAATTGAACCACCAATAGCAATCATAGTAAGGTGCCTAGCTTCTAATGTCTTTTTTAATGTATTTGTAGGATGTTCCGTGCTTTTTTGAGCTATATTGTCAACATGCGAAGTTACCGTTGCTCTTTCAGAACTCATAAAATCCCCCATATAAATTTTTTGGAGTATTTAGAAATAACATCAATTCTTACAGGTTTATTCAAACACTCTTGATTTTGTAGAGGTTATTTCATAAAGAGTCGGAAGAATTTCTCTCCGACTCTAAAGATGTTTAACTCACCGTATAGTTTAAACTCCTACTAATTCTTTGTTATCTTCATAAATTTCGCCCATAGTTTCATGAGAAATCTCTCTAGACATATCTTCCTCGGATGCATAACTGAAAACAACAACAGTACGACGAGAGTCGTTATTTAATGGTGTAACCCTGTGCAATGTAGTGCCGGCTTTCATAAAGTAACAATGATCTTTAGGAACATACAAACTCTTAATTTCACGGCTCTCTAAAACTTCTTTTAATCCAGACTCTGGGTTTTCTTTATCCCAAACAGTATCAGGCACATACTCAACAAGAGCACCTTCACCTTCTTTAGGAGCTTCAATCACCCAGATTAAAGCAAATGTATAGTCATCCCAATGCCATCCGTGTGTGTCACCTGTTTTCTGTTGGTTATTAATAATAAACTCTTCTGGTGTATAAGGAATGCGGTGAACTGGCTCATTATTGTTTAAGAAGGTTAAGAAATTTAAAAGTACTTCAGACTTAAAGAATGCTGGAATTAATTTTCCATCCTCATGAATATTATCTCGATTTACTACATTAAAGTTACGTGGAGTATTCCCTGTAGCTTTAATGGTAATATCACGACGTTTTGCATTTTCAGAAAGAAGATATTTCGCTTCTGCAGACATAGCTGCAATTAGAGGTTGCGGTAACATGTCATTCATCATTGCTAAACCTTCATTTTTAAATCTTTCTTGAAGAACTAATAAGTAATCCTTAGGTAATGAGTTAATATGTTGTTCTACAATTGCATCAAATTGTTTTTGAAATTCCATAGTAAATTCCTCCTAATTTTTAAATATAAAAGTTTATTTATTATCAATGACTTTAATAGCATGTAAACCATTGCTACTTTGCACAGAAAGTCCTAACTCAATACAGTATTTTAGATAATTCACGATATCTTTTGTAATAACTTCGCCTGGTAAAAGGACAGGTATCCCTGGCGGTGTTACCAGAACGGATTCTGCTGCCACTCTTCCAATAGTTTTATCTAAATCTACATACTCAAATTTGGAGAAGTACGCTTCTCTAGGTGTCATAGCCAATGTAGGTGGAGTTAATGTTCTTATAGCACTTTTACTCTTAGTTACTCGATCAAAATCAATTGGTATTGAACCATTCTCAAATCGAATAGCTAATGACTTTAATGATTGTAGTAGTTGTTCAATATCAGATTCATTATGACCAATTGTTACAATAAAAAGAATATTATTCACATCGGAAAGCTCAACTTCTATGCGATAATCATCACGTAAGATATTTTCAACTTCCCTACCTGTTACGCCCCAGTTTGTCACATTTATACAAAGCTTTGTCTCATCTAAAGCAAAACTAGAACTTAAACCCTTCAAATCCTCTGGTCCTAAGCAAGAAAGCCCTGGAATTTTATTAATTGAACCTCTTGCAATGCGAGATAAATTTAATGCTCTTTGCAACAATTCTTCTCCATTAACTGCTAGTTGTTTGCGAGCTGCATCTAAAGAAGCCATTAATAAGTAGGATGCGCTAGTAGTCGTAATTAAAGAGAAATTTTCTTTAACCCTATCTAGACTCACCAATCCTTCTCGAACATTGATCACACTTGTTTGAGTAAATGAACCGCCCATTTTATGCATACTTGAGGATGCAATATCTGCACCTGCTTCCATTGCAGATATAGGGAGATCCGGATGGAAATGTACATGTGATCCTTGAGCCTCATCCACTATGACTGGTATTCCCTTAGAATGCACATAATCAATAATGGCTTTCAAATCAGTTACAGCGCCATAATAAGTAGGGTTTATTACACATACACCTTTAACATCAGGGTGAGCTTCTAGAGTTTGCTTTATATTTTCTAAGCTAATCCCATGGCAAACACCATAGACAGAATCAATCTCAGGAGATATAAAGATTGGTACTGCACCAGATAAAATTAGTCCACTAACAATAGAAGCATGTACATTTCTAGGAATAATAATTTTATCACCTGGATTACAAATGCTCATTATCATAACTACATTGGCGCTACTAGTGCCCTGAACACTAAAAATGGTGTAATCAGCTCCAAAAGCGTCCGCAGCCAGTACCTGTGCCTCGTGAATAATACCAGTAGGATGACGTAAATAATCTAATGGCGGTATACCCACTAAATCAAAATCCAAGGTATTTTTTCCAAAGTAGGTTGTAAATTCTTCATCTAATCCTCTTCCCTTTATATGACCAGGTGTATGCATTTGTAAATAATCACTATTTATATAATTCTTCACACCAGTAATTAAAGGAGTCTCATATTGTTTACTTTTATTCTTCGATAGAAAAATTTCTTCTTTAAGTTGCAAGAGATCACCTCAACTAATTAGATTGATTTATTTTAAAAAAATAATTCCCTGACCTATGTAGCGGCATAAAACAGCTTTATATGTTCTCCTCCTAAATTCGAAATTTCTTAAAATTCCTTTTTTATTATATATTCTAAAAATAATCATTAAAAGTAGGCACTTTATTGTGTCAAAGTATCTTGTTATATACATAATAACTTTTAATTAGTTAATTATTTTTAATGAATTTCATGTCATTTTTATTGTCTTAAGGAAAAACATATGAAATATGCTACGAATCTCTTGGTTTTTCCTAAGGAATCCTGTAATAAAAAAGGATCCTAGATATAGGATCCTAAATAGAAATTGTATCTTCCTAAAAATGTGATTAAACTTTCACTTCTTTAGAAAAATCCTGCATATGAAGTATGTAGTTTCTAGCACTTTCTTCTAATTTTTCATCTGATAAGTTATTGTGTTCTGCACCATATACAGCAAAAGTCGGTAAGAACTTCATTCCAGTATAAAGGCATGAAGCCTGATAAGGTTTTAATAATTCACTCAATGTATACTCGTTTGCTGCACCTGCTTGATATTCCTTCTCTGCTACACCAGCAGAAATTGCTAGGCCAAACTCTTTTCCTTGAAGCTTATCTCCTTTAGAACCATATGCAAATCCGTATTCTAAAACATCATCAAACCATTTTTTTAATAATGGCGGAGAGCTGTACCAATAGAATGGGAACTGAAAAATATAACGATCATGTTCTAATAATAGATTTTGTTCATATTCAATATCAAAACTCCAATCTGGATAACGTTTATATATTTCATGTACAGTAAATTCTTCTGGGTGCTTTTTAATCTCCTCAAGCCAGCGTTTATTTACTCGAGATTCTTCAATATTTGGATGTGCAATGATTACAAGTGTTTTCATGAAATTTCCCCTTTTCAAAAAATAATAAATAATAAAAAATATCAATACTATTTTTATATTCAGTAATATTGATATCATGTAATATATACTAATCTTTAAAGTACATACTTTAAAGTACGCACTTTAAAGTGCTATAGGAACCTTAAAGTGCTATAGGAACCTTGAAGTTCCTATAAAAATAGAGGAGGCTTAGTTTTTTATTTAATTTCAAAAACATTATAGACTTAATACTAGTAAAAGGAGCGATTTTATGAAAGAATATAATTTTCCTATTGAGGCAACTCTTGATGTTGTAGGTGGTAAATGGAAAGTAGTATTATTATGTATTTTACTAAATGGAAAAAAGAGAACCAGTGAAATTAAACGTGCTATGCCAAGCATTACCCAAAAAATGCTGACACAACAATTAAGAGAATTAGAATCAGATGGAATTATTAAACGTACTGTTCATAGTCAGGTACCGCCAAAAGTAGAGTATTCTTTAAGCGAGTATGGACAAACTTTAACTGCTGTACTTGATTGTATGTGTGAATGGGGACAATACCATATACAAAAGCAATTAGAAGGTAGTAATGTTAAATAATCTCCATATTAATTTTAATAGCATTCATAATATAAAACCATTGTAGAATCTAAAATGAAAATTCTGATTTCGTTGACTTTTCTAATTTCGTGAATATAATTAAGTTGTCATATATGGTCTATACATCTTTTTTCCAATAACTTGATAACACTTGGTTGAAGAGAATGTTCTATCAACCAGGATTTCTTCTTTAAAATTGTTTAGGTTAGAAGATTATTAATACAAGAAAAGAATATATGATAAATTTATTTAAGGGCGGAGAGGGGATTTTATTGATGAACGTGAAAGAAAAAATGCGATTGGGCGAAATATATTGTGGATTTGATAGTGAATTAGTCAAGGCAAGAGAAAATGCAAAGAAAATTACAAGATTATATAATGCAACAACTGATGAAGAACGTGACTATCGTGAACTACTGATTAAGAAACTTCTTGGAAAGAATGGTTCAAATACGTTTATAGAGCCAAATTTCCGTTGTGAATTTGGTTACAATATTGAGGTTGGTGATAATTTCTTTGCAAATTTTGATTGCATTATCTTAGATTGTGGTAAAGTCGCAATTGGAGATAATGTGTGGCTTGGACCAAGAGTACAGATTTATTCTGTAAACCATGTTAAAGAACCACAGGCTAGAAGAGAAGGATATGAAATTGCAGCACCTGTAAACATTGCTGATAATGTTTGGGTTGGAGGAAATACAGTAATAAATATGGGGGTTTCTATTGGGGAAAATAGTATTATTGGATCGGGAAGTGTTGTCACAAAAGACATACCACCTAACGTAGTTGCAGTAGGAAACCCTTGTCGAGTTATAAAAACAATAGATTAATTATCTATTTTAAAATTAACGTGAAATATCAAGTGGAAATTATTTCCTTTAAACTTAATATTAAACTGTAAAGATAAATCACCCGTAGTAAGTTAGAAAATTTAAAATACGGGTGATTTTTTTGTTTTAAATTTAAAATATTATAATGAAAATACTTGCGCTCTAGATAGTTTGAAATACAATATTAGGTTCATTAATATCTTCTAAATAATTTGTACCAATCTCACACATTTGAAATAAAATAGCTTCTAACTCATATCCCTTAGATGTAAGAGAGTACTCTACTTTCATTGGTACCTGTTGATATATTTTCCTCCTAATTAACCTACTCTGTTCCAACTCGCGTAGCTGTTTTGTCAGCATTTTTGAAGTTATTCCAGGTAGTAAAGATTTTAATTCACTAAAACGCTTCTTTTCAGAAATTAAGTAAAATAATATTAACATCTTCCATTTACCAGTAATCATATCAGATAGTAATTCTAATCCACAGTTGTAAGTTACTTCTTTCAAATGCATCACCTCGATTGATATATGAAAAGATATAATTTTACGAAAATATATCTTTTCTATAAAAAATTTTATCATATATAGGTAAAGTATAAAATAACAAAAAATCTATCTTTTTACAGTTGGGGTATTGTCACATTGCCATCAAGCTAATATTTTGAAGCATCCTCAAAAACATTGTCCATTTTCATCTGGAGATGTCAATTTTATTGTTTTGGGGTATTTGCTTTTCTTAGGTTGATGGGCATATATGGTGACCCCTAATATACATGTTACTCCAACCACTTTAAGAAACCGTTTTATATTAAACGCTCTTCGTGATGGAATAGATCCGATTCGATTCGATTCAAATTAATGTTAGGCATAAAAAGTCTCAAATCTTTATATCCTTAAATCAATTTTTTTAATGAATTAGTAAGTAAAAATAAAATTCAAAAAACGAATAATCTTTATTGGTCATAATCCCTAAATTCACTAAATTACGAACTATAACCATTCCAAATATCCAGGAAAACAGGTACTAAGTCCGAACAATGGAATTGAATAGCCGTAAGTACTAAAAAGAGAATTTACGAAAAAAGAAAGATATTATTTCCCTTGTTTGATTCTTTATAGTTAAAATTCTTTCCACCCCATAAATAGTGTAGTGTAATCATAGAGATATATTTTATATTTATATTATTAAAATCACAAAAGTTTGCGGTGGAAAAACAATAATTGAAAAAATTGAATCCTATTCAAATGTAGGATTTGGCGTAGTCTTATACACGCCATGTGATCTTGGTTCAAAAGTAGGGGAAGAGAAAAATTTAAATCCTCAAGCGAGACAAAATGTTGTTTTTGAGCATGAATTTTTAATAGGGAAAATAGGCAGAGAAAATGTGGCTACATTAGTGAAAGATACAGTTGAAACACCAAATGATGTATCTGGAGTGGTGTATATTTCAATGGGATCTGAGGGGAGTTAGGAGCTTCAACTTGCAAGAGAATTAAAAAGTTCCGGTTATGATATTGATTTGAATAATCATTAAAATTCTAATTTATTATTAAAATACTTTCTGAAAAAAAGCTTTTCATATTCTTCTATAACAGTTTTTTTAGGCTTATCTAATGCAATTGTATTCAAAGGCGCTAAATACTTAAAAATCTAAGTATAGGCTCCTTATAGTTCATCTTTATTACAACTAGTAAAACACCAACCATAATTACTAGAATTTCAAACAAATTGATTAACAATTTGTTTAATAATTGCTATAACAATTAATAGCAGCTAGTATATTTTTAAACAGTGTGTATAAACTAATAAAGACAGGATGCGTCAACATCCTGTCCAAGTAACTGCTACCGCAAGGTGATTGGTTACTAAAATTAAATTATCTTTTTTTAGAACCGCTCTTTCGCTTGCAGGCATTTTTAGGGGGCGGTTCTTTTACGTTTACTGCCGAGTTTTTTGACTAGCTTATTTGCATAAGCTGTAAAAAATCTATGTAAAGTCACCTCCATTCTCCTTTAAATAAGAGAAAGGATAGCAACTCAACCGCCCTCACAATATACAATTACTTATTTAAGTTTACTATTTTTATCCCCCTTATCATCTACTAATTTATCTATTTTAGTAAGTCTTATTTTTTTACACTTTTACACTTGTGTAAAAGTGTATTATCTTATTAGAGCTTCTTATACCTAGCTTAAAAGGTGGTCTTCTATGAATCATAAGGAAAAACAACAATCTACTAAAATAGAGGAATACAGCAGGAAAGAACTAGTAAAACTAAACGAACTCGTATTGTATCAGCAAAAAATAACGATGGTAGCATTCAATTATACTGCTTACCTTTAGAACTTGAATATTGGGTTCTTTCTTGTATGAAAGCTGCTTCAGCAGGAAAAAATCCATTTCCATGCAAAGTTGCTTTTGGAATTATAGACACAAAATTTTATGTTGAATTCAAGTAAAATAAAAACACGTTTAGCAGGTTAAAAAGAAGGGGCTACTCAATTTGAGCAGCCCCTTCTTTTACATCACATGTAACTATTTAACGAATTACAAACCACATAATTTTCTTCAGCAAATTCAATCAAGTAGTTCTCTGTTATCTTTTTCTCACCTTTAAAAGTCAATTTTTGTTCAATAGAATCATAATCAACAGAAGAATAATTTATAGCATTTCGCATTCTATTAAATACAGATATTATGAAAATAAATTTCTCCTTCTGATAGATCTTCAAAGATTCTTTTTTTATCAAACAAATCCAACCTATAAAAATTTAAAGAACATAGATTTTAGCACCGGAAACAGAAATTACAAGGGAAACTTCAGAACCAACTCTTAATTTTTCAAGACCAACAAATTGTGATTTGTCAAAAGTCCCAGCTATAGACTTTGGCTGATTTTCCGGAATAAAAATCCCTTTAGGGAACGCCTCCATATAAATCTTTCCACCTGTTTCCCTCACCTTTTGTACTACATATGTACCAGTTGTAATACCAGGACTATTTATTTGATTTAAAGAATGACTCTTAGAATTTTCAGCAGCTTTGAATGAAATGGATGCATAAGTTACCTCTCCATTATTAGCTTTCGTTTCCTGTGCCGCAAATGCATTCCCTGTAGCAGAGAATAATAAACCTGTTACTAAAATACCACTAGTTATTTTTTTAAACATGGAAAATCCTCCTTTTTTGGTAAGTATTTTACATAAATAAAGATACCATATTTTTCTATTTTTTATAATATTATAATTTATTTATAAATATTTAAATGAATATTCAATTAATTAATCGTAATCACCTTAAAACTATGATTTTAAAGGGAATAGTCGTTGAATTCCATCATTTTTCCGCTTTCTGAATTGTAGAAAGTAATACGCTATTAGAATATGGAGAGAAGCTTGTTGAATTAGCCGAGCGATTAAAGTTTTTAATGGTGCTACCCCATCGCCATCAAGCTTAGGTTTTGAAGAACCCCCTAAACGAAAATTTTCTTTCTCTACAGGTAGTTACTTTGAAAAGTCAGCTCTTTTTTTCGTTTTGGGGGTGAAATAAAACTTTAAGTTGATGGGCAAGTTGCCGTACCCCTCTAACGGTTATCTGGAGACATCAGAGTTTGTCCGCGTCGGGATCGAACAAATGAGTCCAAGCGAAATTTGCGTTTGTGTTTTCTCGCGTCAGTCCTTTTGTACCATTTAAAAGTGGACTCACTTCTAAATCGGAGGAGTCATAAACCATAGCTGAAGGAGGAGGGTTAAGCCAATGTCTCAACCCGGTAGCTATGTTCACAAATTGTGCATGCGGAAGGCCAAGATGTTTACGCCAAAGCGCAATCCGAAGATCACGGGCAAACATTCCTCCTGCAGCACGTTCGATAGGTTCCTCCGTAATACCCGCCATAATCTCTGTGTCATAAGTGTATCCACGATCGTCACAATTTGCAGATCCTACAGCTACGTACTCGTCGTCGATAATCCACAGTTTCGAGTGTACAAAGTCGCCGCACCAAGCTCTACGACCTGGATCCTTTGTTTCTTTCAGGCAGAACATGCGCCACTTTTTGCGCCCAGGGTCGACTTTCGCTAGGTCAGTGCGAAACTCGTTGCGTACTCCAATCAGATAGGGGAATTCGCACTTATTAATCTCATCGCTGTTTTCAAAATGATAAGAGTTGCTCATCAGGATGAGGAGGAATTTGAAATTTGGCTCCTTTAACTTTGCAACTAGCAAATCCTTTACACGGCGACTTACAAGATATTGATCTTCAACATAGATGTACTCTCGTGCATTGGTGATACCGTTCATGACAAGTTGCCAAGCAGACTGGTCAGGGCTTTTAAACTTATAAGAGTCTCCTGGTTTGAATTTCGACAGGTTGGGAAAGGTTCGTCCGATCGAAACCAGCATCCTTCTCCTATTGACTTTTCCTTCTGAATCTATATTCGTATCCATGTCTCTCGATTGTGAGGCGGCGACGCGGGAAAAATCTTGCCTAACAGCTTCCGGTGTCATTTGGAATTTAGCTGTATCTAGCGCAGGAGTTGAAGGATGGTCCATCCATCGGTCACGGAAGACGCTGAGGGCCTGTGCTGCGGAAGGACCGTTCAAGCGAATATGTACGTCATGCAATGGAGCCATCCCCCCCACGTCAACCCGTGTATTGTTCAAGTCCATTCCGCCGAGAAAAGCCACAAGACCACGATCGCCGTTGACGACTAAGAGTTTCTGGTGGTGGGCGTTTGGGCCACGATTGGGCAAATCTGCGGGAACTAGGCGATCATCCTCGAGAGCGACTCCGTTAGGCAGACTGTTGATGAAGTCAGCTATTGCTTTATTGTCGCCAGGTTTTTTCTTGAATGGCGTATTCCAAAACAAACCACGGACTTGTGCTTTCGTGTTTCTCAAATAATCCTGAAGAAGTGTGTTAGCCGGTGGGTTGCCGCCAAGTGGGTTTTTCATACGCGTCCATGGTTCGACATGCCAACCGATCAGATAGATACGATGGTCGGATGATTTTGCTGTGGCAAGAGCTTCGGCTATGTCGTCGAACGCACAGCGGCCATAGATATAGGGCACGACAATATTACCTGACGAAGGCGTGGGTGCGCTGTCAAACCATTTCAATACATTTTTGGTCAGCTTCTCCCACTTTATTCTCTCGTTAGGCCACCCAATATCGATTCCCTGATGAGGGAGTTTTGCAATCTCGACTGTGTCAGTACTACAGCTGTTTTTAAATGACTGCCCCGGCTGTATGATCTGACTTGGTGCTGGTACCATCGGCGGCCCTGGCCGTTTTGGTGGTGCTATTACGCCAGGGATGGGTTTCCCTAATGTGACAAAATCTTTATTCCTCATCTACTTCATTCCTTCGTTGTGTAATTGAGCATTGATTGCATTTGCAGCTACTCCGCAAATTGGTTAACCATCGCTAAAATAATATATACAATAATGAATAAGGCATTGAAGTTGCTGTACCGCTAATAGCACTAGTCTAGTATTTAATACCTCCTATTACTTCTTGGGTGGTTTCAAATTCAAGCGATTGAGTACTACTCTTACTTGTTGTAAAACTATGGTATTCTTGTTTTTGGAAATGAAGATTCCCACCTACGGTATATTTGTAATTTATGGATTGTAAGGGGGTCTTATACATCCGAACTTCTGGAATTTAAGCTAACTTTGTTCAAATCACGGATAGTTTAGGTTTCAGAAGACATTGAAGATTATAGAAGTGCGAAATATGAATTTAGTTTTCAATTTCCGACTTTAGCCTATTAATTTGTTTAACCATAGGAATATCGTGAAAAAGCTTTTTACCATACTCTTATTTAGTTATTACACTTTTAACATACCGCTTATTTTATCGAAAATTTTTTTAAAAAGATTTCTGGATTTTCTTCATCAATAACCATTAATTACCGATAAGAGGACTCAATACCTCGCCTCCTAATGGATTGAAATTCTATAAGCCATTTCATCACATTTAAAAGGGCGATGTCATAGAGTCATCGCCCTTTCCCTTAGATTTGCTGACCAGTCTTAGGGTCGTAGCGTACTGCCACGGCAGCTACTTGATCGGTCGGTAGTATCTCGATCCATTGGTCGAAAACCTCGTAAGGCTCAGCTGGTCGAAAGCCACCTTTCAAGGGATCAAAACCAGTTTCGAAGACCTTTTCCGAGGCTAAAGTCTTCTTGTAGTCTTTATTAGCCTCTTTGAGCTGCTTAGCGATGATTTTCAATACCTCGCCGACCTTCTTGCCCCGAAATTCCTCAGGGTCTCCCTCTTGGTAACAGTAGTCACGGCCAAGAGCAACCTCACCTTCGACCTTAGTGATCCAGTCGATGGCGGTGGCTTCCTGTCCGGGCCGGATCGGCAGGATCGCCTTCGCCCACGCGGCGTTTAGAAACTCATTCCGGCGCTCATCGCCGTCAATCTGAATCAGCCATCCTAGCGAACTGCCCATCGGTGCTGGCTGGGTTTGCTCGGTGATGAGATAGTTTACTCGCCACTCGGATGCGGGAGGCTCCTGCCCAACACTCGTACCTTGAATAGTGGTAGTCATGATACCAGCAGCACCAGTTGAACCAGGAGAGTAAGTTGCGTCAGTCATGGGTCCAGTAGAAGTAGCTGTGAATGTAACGGTTACACCCTTACCGCTAGTTGTCCATCCAGAGAAAGATGTTCCCCTAATCAAAGTTGCAACATCAGTAGCTGTCAATTGAACGGATGGGTCAATAGCCACATTTTGAGTCACACCATTAAGAGTAACTGTTATGTCACCAACAGTAGTAGGAGCCGAATTAATGGTTAAGCATGCTACCTCTACAGAGTTCATTGCCTTATACTCGTCCGCCCTAGAGTACCACCCCGCTACGGTCTGACCCGCAAGCGGCAGTGTCTTGGTCCCAGCTACTGGCTCCTCCTCTGGGGGCACAGGGTACCTACCGACACTGTTTTTTGTGGGTGGTGGAGAGCACAACGGGCCGGGCCGCCAGAAGTCAGGGGCGACGAAGTATAGCATCTCGTCCACATCGAAAAACTGTTGAATCTGCTCTGATTCCAGGTAAGGAAGCTGCTGAGGATTCTGCGGATAATGACCGAGTTCCCCCAACCTTCGGATAAGACTCCGAAATACCGATCGACGTTCTTCACTGCGCAGATCCTCGGGAGAACGAGTGCGCATTGAACTAATTAGCTGAAGTCTTTCGCGAACAGCCTTACCATAAGCTTCGTGCTGTAGCTGTGCTACCTCCTTTTTATAAGCAGCCTCGGCTTCAGCGTTGAGCGTATTAATCTTCTGCTTGAGCGCTTCCGTCGGTTCATAGAGTAAGACAATGTCAAGAGGCAAAGACTTCCTGCCTTGGAAATTGACGAAAGTTAGCTGCACCTTGATGGTGTTCGTCGTCGGGTGGAGAGTCGGTTGCAGAAGATCAACCTGAGCGCCTTGACGGTCCACAGAAAAGACCTTGCTGAGTTCATAGTCCCGTGGAGGGGGCGGTAGCGGCTCCTCAAAGCAGAACTGGATGGTGTCGTCGATACCAGGAGAAGTTGGATTCAACCCGCGGCACGCGTTTTGTGGATGGGGTGTATACGTTAGCTTGGCATCCTCATCTGTCCCCGGCTTAGGTTTAAACGGCACGTTAAAGCGGAAGGTCACTTGTTTGGGCTCCGGATCTGGCAATTTCTCGGGTTTTTTGATTGCAGTAAGGTCCGGGCCTTCGACCACATGAACCATGTCCCCGAGTCCAAGGTCCTTGCCAGGGTCTCCAATGTACAACTGCCAGCACAACCTTGTACCGACATGCTGTAGTTGAACACCGACCTTGCGCATTTTGCGACGCATTTCGTAATTAACTAGCTCAGTAGTAGAGTTCTGCAGGATATAGCGGCGGCTAGAGATGTCCGTGGCCTCAGTAACGGTCTTGAAACTAGTCCTGAAGTTCCTTTTAATCTCGCTGGTAACCTTGGCGGTCTGTGTCCGGGTACGTTTATGCATTGTCTCCGAGGCCCGTTTGACGGTGTTTTGGGTACTGAAACTTGCGCTCGCGTCTGCATGGTAAATCGGTGTGCTCACGCCACCGGTAGCGCTGACACCAAGTTTGGTGTCATTGGAGTTTTCCTCCTTAATGGCGTCAGCGACATCGTCCTGATTCGTGAGGCTTTCCTCCGTCTTACGGGAAATTTCCTCTGACAGCTCGGCCACCTTCTCTACCAGCGTGCGTCGGGTACTGGTCTCTACGACCTCCACAGTACCGCCGGGGCTGACCCAAATGTGACCCGCAGGCTTACCGAGGAAGGTATCGAACTCGAAGAAGTACTCTCGGAAGAGGTTCACCAATCCAACCGGGGATAGCACGCCGGTTGGTTCGGTTTCGTAACGCTCCACTAACGCGGCCAGTACCTTGTCTTTCAAGGTACGAGCGCTGTCCCCCTTGAACTGCTCGGAACTCAGCTCTCCAAACACAGACTCAGGATGCACTGCGGCAGCCGACAGACCGCATTGCAAACCAATCAACCCAGCAAGTGGCTGGTAGACACCGAAGAGCTCACTGGCGTACGGCAGGGTGCCCACGAAGTCGTGTACGGGCCGACCTGTGTACGCCGGTGCACCGGCAGCAGGCAGGGGCAGGTTCTGTGTATTGTTAGGCGTACCGGTTGGCGTAGCAGCGAAGGGTACAGATACCCAATGTTCGCCAGGAGAATACTTGAAAAGGGACACCTGGCCGGAAGACGTGCGGGCTGGGGCAACGAAATTGATGGTCAAACTGCCGTCATCGATTACCGTACCACCTACGTACTGGCGGTCATTTTCAGGATCCGGGGTGACGAATGTCCCTTTCAGTATATTCACATCAGGGAAGAAGCTCGGGTCTTGCACATTAATGTTACTCGGAAGCGCGAAAGCCCACCGCTGCCCTTGCTTTATCTCTCCAGATCCGCCGCCAGGGGTAGTAGTGATATTGTATGTCCAAATCTTATAAGCGGAACTAGTCCCTGGGATTGGTGACGTACCGACGTATGTTACCAAAACTGCCATTAGAACTCCTCCTTACATATTATTATTAATAGATTCTAATCAATTAATAGCATGCTTCCTTGAACATAAAATATTCTAAAAAATATTACCATCCTTTAGTAAAGAGATTATTTCCTGTTATGAGGCTATAAATTAGTAGTTTGAAGGGCACTTAAAAAAATTAAGAGAATCACTCGCTGATGTAGCCCAATCTGAATAAAAAGAGTGGCAATTATTGCCCTCCATGCCTGACGTTCCAAAACCATAAAGTGTCCCACGCAGGTGACTTTGAACATCAGCTTACGAGCACATATCTACTCTTTCTTTAATCGGTGCCTTTTCATAAAAAAACCTCCACATGTAGTATGTAAGGAGATTATCTCATGGGTTATTTACAAATAGTAGGTGGGGAATATTTGACGCTTACAATTAAAATATTTATTTTTTTATTACGAATGACACATTATCTATTTGATAAATTATTAAATAAAATGAATTCATCATGGGGTAGCACCACACATCCATCAACTTAAGGACTTGGACTATTCTTGAAGTTAAAAGCACGTTACCATTCTCTTATATTAATGAGAAAGGGTGACGTGCTTTTTATGAATATGCATCAAAAACAAGAGTTATCTTTATTTGCCGAAGAGTTATATCGATATATGTCTCCCGCTACACTTAATCAATTGGCTATAGAAGCAGGCGGCATGAAACGAAAACGTAAATGCCATGGGCATCATTTTTTATCTTTGTGTGTATGGTTAAATCAACAGGTCGCTACTACCTCTCTTACTCAACTTTGTAGTCAATTAGAAACTTCAACAGGAGTTTTATTAAGTCCGGAGGGACTTAATCGACGATTTAATTCGGCTTCTGTAGCCTTCTTTCGAACTGTATTTACTACACTTCTACAAGCTAAAATTGGAGGATTATCTAAGATTTCTCATTCTCTTTCTGCTTACTTTGAGCGCATTTGTATCCTTGATTCTACAACCTTTCAAGTTCCAGATCGATTCGCGGCTACTTATCCTGGTGCCGGAGGATGCAGTCATAAAGCTGGTGTAAAAATTCAACTAGAGTATGACTTATTGAGTGGAGAATTTTCTGATGTGAAAATTGAACCAGGAAAACGGAGTGATCAGGCGTATGGTGCGACTCGAACAGGTATGATACAAAAGAATGAACTATATATTCGTGACCTAGGATATTTTCGTTTACAAGACTTTAAGTCTATCCAAGATAAGCAAGGATATTATTTATCACGCCTTAAATTACCAACTAAAATATATAGAAAAGAATTCGAAACAGTGGTATTTAAAACAAAACCCGCTCAATTGAGACCAGTATATATACAAGTTTATCTGGAAGATATCATGAAAGAATTACAACCTGGCCAATTGTATGAGTTACATGATGTATATGTAGGGAGTAAAGACAAGCTTCCTACTCGTATTGTGGTTTATAGATGTACGGAGGAGCAAACACAGAAACGCCTACGCGATCGAGCGATTCGCGAAAAGAAAAAAGGGATTACATATACAGATCGTACGAAGCTTTTACAAGGAATTACGGTATATATGACAAACATTCCTTCGGAATGGGTATCAAAAGAGAAAATCTATGATTTATATTCACTGCGTTGGCAAATTGAGCTGTTATTTAAAATATGGAAATCTTGGTTTCAAATTCATCGTTGTAAAACTATAAAACAAGAGCGGCTAGAATGTCACCTTTATGGACAACTCATTAGTATCCTATTATGTTCTTCTACTATGTTTAAAATGAGAGAACTCCTGTTACGTAAGAAACAGAAAGAGCTAAGTGAATATAAAGCGATGTACATGATTAAAGATTATTTCTTACTGTTTCATCAAGCATTACAAAAAAACACCCAAGAATTATCAAAGATTCTCCTTCGTCTGTTTAACCTCCTACAGCGAAACGGACGAAAATCCCACAGATATGAGAAAAAACGGTCTTTGATATTTTGGGTGTTGTTTATGAGTATACCACTTCCATTCATCAGGTAGCATAATTATAGTGAAAAAATTGTAACCCGTCAGGGTTTATTTGATATGCCTACTTTTAGGATATCTATAAAAAATAATGAAAAACTACATGGAAAGATCCGCCTTTGTATAAACATATACCTTAAGTTGATGGATGTGTGGTGCTACCCCTATAAGAACTATTAATGCGTTATTGAAATTAAAATACCTAATTACTGCAATCGTTAGGCAATCACATAAATAACTGGTACACTTACAGAATTACCTGCTTGTCGGTACAATTGTGTGTCTGACTTTACTTCCTTTGCACAATCAAACGTCCAACTCAGAAACCCCTGGAGCGCTCAGCACTCTTTGGGTGTAAGCCGCCTAACTCTAAAATCCTTTGTTACTACTGCCTAATTACAAGATGTATCTAACGTCTGGGCAACACCTTTTCCTACTCTCCCTCTTCTAGTAGCTTCTTTAATACGAATTTTATAGTTCTTCATAATTAATATACTTTCCATGATGAAAGGTAGAGCATCCCAAATCTTATGTATTTTATTGTGAAACAAATGAATGGAGTGAAAGCTTCAGGGGTATTAAGGAAATAAAACATATTAATATGAATAGAGATGCAAGTGGTCTTTGTAAAACGTTCAGTGGTACAGTTCAAGCAAATTTAGAAGGTCCTAACAGAATTTTCTATATTGTTAATGGTGATTTTCATAATAATGGTACAACTACTTTTGATGGTAATGTATCTATTACTGTAGGGACGCATGGAAGTGTAGGTTTTAGTGCGTCTTATGCGACGAGTCACTATAAATATACTTATAAAGAAGGAAATGTGTATTTTTAAGTTGATAAATTTTTAAAAAGTCGATTACTTCTTAATTACATGTTAGGTTCATTATACATGCTAATTTAATGGGGGTGATCTCTCTGCAACCTAAATATATTCTGTTCATTCAAATCCTAATAGGAATTCTAATAATCATGGCACCAATTATTATTACTGGTGAATTATATGATGTTTCAAAGACTATGGGTGATTTGCTAGTTGCTGAATTAATTATAAGAACACTTTCTTTCGTAACAGGACTTGTAGTAATTAGTAAGGCGTTTGAAAAGTATTCTAAATAGTTATTAGTGCGTTATTTTCTAGCAATTTATAAAAAAGGGGTATTCATATTGAGTAGCCCTTTTTACTATTTTTCACAAAAATAAGTACACCCACTAATGAATGTACTCACTTCCAAAATTTCCACCAGGTTTTCTTTTGTGCTGCCGCTATTTCTTCCTGGGCTGATACAATAGTACGTTTTGCATCTTGAATCTCTCTGACCATCTTCATAAGATTATCATCCCTTAGCTCCAACCTCTTTTCTATCCTTTCTTCACGTTCTTTACGATCTCTCATATCTTCCTCAATTAATGTATTCCGCTGATCTATACGATCACTTAATCTCTTTTCCATTTCTATTAGATTTGCTTGCTGCACCTTATTAATTTCTTCTACCATAGCGCTATATTGTTGTTGAAATTGATATTGCATTTGATAAGGGACTGGATCAGTATCTTGGGATTCTTCTTTCTTATTAGCGATTCCAAACTGCTTTGCAATCATTTTCGCAGCTTTTTCTAAAGTCATACCATCTTGCTTACTCAACTCTACTAACTGTTCAATAAGTACAATATCAAATTCTGTATATTCCCTTCTCCCTCGACTATTTTTTCTTACATCATACCCTTCACGTTCAAGGACATCCGAATACTTTCTAAGTGTACTGCCACTTACCCCTAAACGACTATAGACCTCACTGCTGGTATATACTACTTCTACTTCTGACATAGCGCTACACCACCTCCTATAAGCAAAGTTCCATATCCAGGGTTTAATACCTCTTAAAATCCATCGACGAAGCTCGCACAGTCTTTGCTAGGTTTTGTCGGAATAGGTAGATTGGAAATCACACGAAATCATTCGTGATATTATTTGTTTCAAAAAAATCATATTTTTTTAAAATTACTCTTAAAAAACAGGGAAAGAATTCTTATAATACGCAACGTAGGCTTCTGTTGTGCTAGTTATAAAAAAGGAGGATATTTTAACTATGAAAAAAACAAAGGGAAGAAAGAAAAAATTAGATGTAAAGATTCGTTTTTGGGGATTCAAGCTTTTCGTTAAATATTCTGCTTAACAAAATATTTATATTCAAATTTTATTTATAAAACCTCTTCATAAGAGAACGTGAGTTCGTGTATAATAAGAACAAACGTTCTTTTATTTTGGGAGGAATCACGATGTATGACTATTCAATCCTACCGAATAGAATCATCTTATGTGTTGATTTACGCAGCTTTTATGCTTCAGTGAGTTGCATCAAAATGGGACTCGATCCCATGCATACAAAGTTGGCTGTAGTCGGCGATGTAAATAGAAATGGTTCAATTGTTCTTGCAGCAACAGCCCCATTAAAAGCGTTGGGCGTAAAGAAGATGGCAAGGCTATACGAGATTCCTCGTCGTAAAGATATTCTAGTTGTAAATCCAATTATGGGAACTTATATTAAATGCTCCAACTACATAACAAAACTAGCTTTACAATACGTTCCTATTGAGGATTTTCACCAATACAGCATCGATGAATTTTTTATGGATATTACCGATAGCATTCATTTATTTGCCAACGATCCTTACGAATTCGCTATGAATTTCAAGCGTGAAATATATAATCATACACGAGTTGAATGTACAATTGGAATCGCTCCTAATCCACTCATGAGTAAGGTTGCTTTAGACATTGAAGCTAAGAAGAACAAGGACGGAATTGCTCTTTGGAAGTATGAAGATGTCCCTACGAAGTTATGGAGCATACGACCGCTTAATAAGTTTTGGGGCATTTCGTACAAAACAGAAGAAAAGTTGAATCGAAAAGGAATACATTGTATCGGAGATTTAGCCAATTATCCTCTTAAATATTTAAAACAGAGTTTCGGCAAGATTGGGGAGGAATTGCACTTACATAGCAACGGCATTGACTTCAGCCGTATTTCGGAGAAGTACGTTCCTGCTACAACTTCTATTGGAAAAAGCCAAATTCTAATGCGTGACTATACAATAGAGGAATTCCCGATTGTTCTACTGGAACACATTGAAGAAGTCTGTTATCGCCTTAGAAGACAAAACAAACTTGCTCAAACCGTTCATTTTTCTGTTGGTTATAGCAAGAGTTATAACGGTGGTATTAGAAAAACACATACTTTAAGTCGTCCAACTAACTTAACAATGGATATTTATAAAATTTGTACATACTTTTTACATCAACAATACACTGGCGAACCCATTCGCAGCATAAACATTTCTCTAACGAATCTAATTCGAGAAGGGGAGGAACAAATTTCTCTTTTCGATAATGTCACGCAACGAGAACAAGAAGTAAAGCTGACAAAAGTAATGGATGAAATACGCACAAAGTTTGGAAAGAACAGTATTTTGCGGGGGATTTCCTACACGCATAGCGCTACAGCTAGATACAGAAACACACTAATAGGAGGCCACAAATCGTGAACAATGCTAATATGCCAAAAGGAAGAAAAATGGTCAAATGGACTCCGTTCGCCGCATTGACATCTCAATTTGACGGAATACGTGAAATGATTAAGGAACAAAACAAGGTAACCCGTCCGATCTTAACAACTGAAGAAAAAGAAAGAATTGAAAACATGCTATTATGTTCCTTAGTATCTGAAGAAGAAATATTGATTACATATTATGAGGACGGTTATTTGCTCTCTAGTTATATGACCGTTGTAGATATTGACCCGTCAAATAGCGCTATTGTATGTACAGATGCTTTTTATAACAAGATGAAACTGCAATTCTCTAATATAATAGATGTTAAATAGCATAAATTGATGTTATCAAGTTTAGATTATTTAAAGGAGTGTAAAAATGCAGGGGAATCAGACAAGAAAGACCGCAGTAGGAGCAATTATTCATAATGATATAAATAACTATCCCTTACTTAATATACCTATGATTATTAATGAGAAAGACGGAATGATTTACGAAGTGTTTAGCGCAGGTTTTCATGCTAATGGTGCAATGGCAATAGTAACAACGGACGGTTTTTCTACAAATAGGGTGAATACACCAATCGTAACCGTAAAAAACAATGATAGTAATTTTCAAGCGTACCGTTTACCTTTAGAGCTGGAATATTGGGTACTTTCTTGTATGCAATCTGCTTCAGCAGGAAAAAAACCATTTCCATGTAAAGTTGCTTTTGGAATTGTCGGTGCAAATTATTATGTAGAATTCAAATAAACAAGGAATAAACCATTTCACATAAACTTTAAGAGCCTTGCTATATTTCTGTAGTAAGGCTCTTAAAAGATTTTATTTCCTTACATTACATCTTCACTTAATAAAACATTTTGTTTCTTATTAAATTCAAGCATCCTAAAAGATAAAAACTATCTAAATTACCATACAGACTAAATCCTAATAAAAAAAGAAGAATACTAGTTAACTTAACATTTTTGAATTAAAATTAATACATATAGAAAATTAGGAGGATAAAAATGACGGGAGTAGTAGATTTTTTTAAGAATTATGGACCTATCATTGCTTTTCTTATGAGTATAATAGCGGTTGGGTCAAGTTTGTTTTACTTTTTAAAGAATAGAAAGCAAAAAAAGTTAGAGTACGTTATCATTAATAAAACGCCATTATTTAATCAATTACATAGCAAAATGAAGATATTTTTTAATGATCAACAAATTAAAGAAGATGCTTGTTTATCTATTTTAACTATCGAAAACATTGGTAATGAAGCAATCAAAGAAGAAGAATTCGAAAAGAGCAAACCTTTGAAAATCAATTTATTAAGAAGCGATGGCATGCCAGCTAGTATATTTGATGTAGAAATATACAGGTCTAATCCTTTAGATTTTAATGTTGAATTTGATTGCTTTAGTTCAGAAGGTACATTATCCATGAAACCAATACTATTCAATCCGAAGGACTATGTTTCTTTGAAACTTATATCTACTGAATTCGAACATATTAGCATATCTGGAAGAATTATTGGTGGAAGCGTTGTAAACGGTAAAAAGAGAAGAAAAAGAAAGGCTCTTCAAACTAAATTTATAACATATGGAGGAGCAACTTTAATTGCTATGCTCGGCGCGATTACAAATAGAATTTTCGATCAAACATACATGGTAATCATTTCTGGTATCATTGTAGTTACCATAGGATTTATAGTGTATTCTACTTTAGGACTAGATAAAGTGGAAGACAGGGGATAAAAATTAATATTAACTTATAATAAAGTTTGTTCTCTGATTTCAGAAAAAAAGACCCTATTTAGGGTCTTTTCTTAACTTAATAGGAAATATTTGATTAGAGTACGTACCACTAGCATCGTAATATGTACCCCAGCACTGAATAAACAAGTCTTCAGACTAAATCTTGTCCATTTTTCCCACTCAAGTGAGGTATTGTTTCCAAGCTTGAGTGAAATCCTAGATTTATTTAGATCATCCCTCTTGTTCTTTACCTTCCTTTCTCTCATTCTGCTAAAATTCTTACTTGGTTTGCTAGTTTTTTTCTTTCTCATTGTAATCACCCCACATATTTTTTGAACATTATTTGAATGTCTAAATATGATAAGCAGTTCATACCTGTAAAATTCACACTTATCATATTTACCCTGTACTAGAACGTTCTATTATTGAGCCGTTGAAAAGTAGTTTAAAATGAAAGAACTAAATTCTAGAAGAGTTTGAAAACAAATAGCATTCAATGTGTATTTGGATTATCTGATACAAAGTCATTTCACACTGCTAAGAAAGGTAAACCTTTTTTAGCAGTGTGAACTCTATTAAATTTATTGCTTCAAAAGGTTTTAAACCTAACTTTTGAAGCGCTAAATAATTAATTACACCTTTTGAAGTATTTTTGTTATAATTTTAGTAGAAACAATTTGAAAGGGATGTCTATTTATTTTGAATACAAGAAAATTCGGATATATAAGGGTCAGTAGCAAGGATCAAAATGAGGATCGTCAGATTGAAGCAATGAAAAAACTCATCACTGACGAACGAGATATTTTTGTCGATAAACAGAGTGGAAGAGATTTTAACCGAGAACACTACCAACTTCTAAAACGCATGTTAAGAAAAGATGATATTTTATATATTCATTCCCTGGATTGCTTCGGAAGAAATAAAGAAGCTATCCTTCAGGAGTGGAAAGATATTACCCAAAACATACAAGCTCATATTGTCGTATTAGATATGCCACTTTTAGATACAACTCAATATAAAGATAGTTTAGGAACTCTCATTACTGATTTGGTACTTCAAATTTTATCGTGGCTTGCTGAAGAGGAACGGACAAAAATAAAAACTCGCCAACGTGAAGGCATTGACGCTGCAAAGAAAAAAGGAAAACATTTAGGAAGACCCAGAACCGAAATAACTCCAGAATTTATTGATGCATATAACGATTGGAAACATGGGAAGATCACAGCGCTATACGCTATGAAAAAGTGCAATATGACAAGCCCTACATTTTATAGAGTAGTCAAAAGATATAAAGAGAGGGGAAATAAAAATCAGTAACATTACAGAAAAAAAAACAGACACAATCCAAGGATTTTCTTCTTACTTATTAAATAAAGGACGAAAACCCTCTACAATCAAGCGATATATTTACGATGTTGAGAGCTACATTCAATGGCTACAACAATCTGAACGACTCTCTGAAGACATTAGTTGGGAATCTCTATGTAAAAAGGATTTCGAAGCATTCTTTACGTACTTAATAGAAGAACGTCAATATTCTGACAAGACGGTACATCGTATTTACATCGTTCTTAATAGGCTGTACGAATATTTAGATTTACCTAGCCCCATTGAAAGTGTTATTCACATATCTCCACCTAATCGTGCATTACGTACTGAAGATTTTATTTCTCTACAGGAAGAGGAACGTCTAAAGCAAGTATCTGCATCATTAGAAGGATTGACAGAAAAACAAAGAACTACCCGTCCTATGATTTTAGAGCGAAATCTTTCTATTATAATCTTGCTCCTAGACTACGGATTATCTCTACATGAGCTTGTCGCTTTACGAATGAAACATGTGCATTTCGAGAATAATACATTATCTATTCCGGAAGATACAAAAATCAATCGTACAATCCAGTTAAAAGAAGAGGATAAATTACACTTATATCATTACTATAAAACTATTCCTGAACCAGTACGCCCTAGATATCACAGCGATGATCCACTCTTTGTTGCTTTTCATTTTATGCTCGGTACTTACCTTTGGAGTTATGACGATGATGCACCAAAATTTCTAACGGAAATCTCCGTTCAAAAAATGATTCGTTTAGAGGTAAAGCGGGCAAATTTGAGGAAAGGGATTTCTGCACAACATTTTCGAAATACCTTTATTTTAAAAATGATTCAACAGCAATGCACAGCTGAACACATTGTGAAGCAAGTAGGATTTAAAACTTACGTATCCTTAAAAAGGTACTATACATACTATGAAAACTCTAATGAGAACAAGTGTGAAGAAACTGCACTTAATATATAAAATTTATATACCTACAGATTTTCTGGGTGAGATGTGGTGTTAAGGTAAAGAAAAATGAGGGGACATATTTTATACACGAATATATCTTGCTAGACAGGACTACCAAATCAATAAAAATCGAATCGTAACGTTCATTAAGGACAGAAATGCAAGTATTAGGCATAACGGTTAGTGACATTTTTCAAATTTAAATGATAGAAATTAAGCCGAATCAAAAGTAACATGGCACCATAGCATTTTATTAATATTAATGAATTGAATTGCTATAATTTTAGCTCTAGCATAGCGCTATGTTGTCACTTTAACAAAGACAATTGTGTTATAATATTTACTGAACATATGAATAGGGTAACGACTACCTGCTGTTGGCAAGTAGAAATTTATCTAATAAAAAGATCACCTGTTTCCAAGACAAGTGATCTTTTTGTATACATTTCCTTTACTACTTTTGAAGTTCATTAAATATTTCATTCCCTTCTTATAATCCATATACGAAAGTTTTCAAACCTTAAACGTTTGAGATTCCATTTCCCAATACTTCCTATAAGACTTTATAAAAAGTGTTCTCCAGCCACTAAAAACATGATTAACCAAAAACACACTATCATAAGACATACCGTCCTACACTTCCTTAAAAAGGATTCGACCTTTTCTACTATATATCCAAACATCATTACCCTCAAAATACCCTTTTTTTCTTGTGCCACCACCACTTAAGCTTTCGCATAAGTCTCCGCTTGTGATGGTTTTTCACAGACAAATAATTCTTTCTTCGTTATGCACTCCTAATTACATCTAAATGTATTTATTTTTAAGTAGAGATTTAAAATAAATTCAAATACACGATTAAAAATACTAACGTCCAGAAGGGTAAGACTAAAAAGAGAGCATTAACGCATCCTTCTATAAAAGCAAATGGACTTTCTTCCATTCCCCTTACGTTTTCCATATAAAGTTCCCCCTTCCCTTATTTAATTTTTTTGTTTTACCATACTAATAGGTTAACTCCTTATTTTCCTCGCTGCCGACCAGATAAGTAGCCAAAACCTCCCGTAAAACTCTCATTTTTATTTATGAATAAAAATAGCCCCTTACTTGTTTAAAGTAAGGGGCTATTTTAAGTATCTTTTAAATTAGAAAAGTCTGGGTAAAAAAAGCTTATTTTAATCTTCTCTAACAGTTGTGAATCTACCATATGAAATTTGGTTTTATAAATGTTGCTCCAGGTGATCAATTGCAAAATCTCTAATTGATATTAAAAATTTCTCATCTCCTGTGGAAAATAACATTTCTTTCGAGGAAATTTCTTCCAACAAAAAAGTCGTCCCATTCTAATACCTCCCAATATTAATTTGCCACTTTTTCAGTGTGTCTACATTGTGGAAAAGATGAACACCCTAAAAACACTCGTCCATCATGAGTTCGAGATACCAATTCCTCTCCACATTTCGGACACTTTCTTGTAGCTGGTTTTACTGATTTTCTTATATCAGCTGGTTTCTGTTCTGGATTTACTTGTACGATAAATTCCTGTAAAGATAATCTATCTAGTAATTTCACATTACATGCTCTTGCTAACTGTTTTGCTGATGATGTATATGTACTATTTGTGATTACCCATGCTTCATTAGCTTTATAAAAGGCTTTAGCTGCATAAATTTCTTGAATAGCTTTAATTCCTACTTTGTTCTTAAAACCATATCGTTTCGCCTGAATAACAATCTTATTTTTCCCTTTAAATATTAAATCTGCCCCAAAATCATGACTACCATTCGTGACAGCTGCCTTATATCCCAGCTTTATAAATAGAGCCTCAAGAAAGAATTCAAATTGTCTTCCATCCATCTGATCAATATCTCTGATTCCTGACTTTAAGAATATATTTTTCGCTTTACGCTTGTGCATTAACTTATAAAACATTACCAACACAAATAATATGATGCTGCAAAAAAACATATACGGTGAAACATCTATGAGAAGCAACCCTACACCTCCTTTTTAAAAAGAAATAATAAAAAAGACCAACTCTATCAGTTGCTCTAGACTTAATTCAGTATTAGATTCCTTTTATCTTTCCATAGCATTTTCTAACATGTTTTTGCGGAATAAAGAAAAAGCTTTATATTTATTAGGATGTGGATTTGGTGGCTCTTTAAATACCTTACTAATATCTTTTTGTAAATTATAAAATCTTTCATCCTCTTTTAACCAATCAACAGCTGCTTTTGGTTTTCCCCATTCCCTAGCAACTTGTTTTGGTTGCTTCATTGAAGCTATGGTATAAAAAAAAGAATCCTTATTTTCTTCAGCTGTTAATTCAACAGCGTAGAAATGGATTCTTTTATTTGTATCTGATTTTCCTAAAGATTGTATTTTATTTACTTTAAGCATTTTGTCTTCTATATGCTCATATTTACATTCCCCTTGATCTGTAGTTAAGAAATTTAATTTTTCAGCGATAATCGCACGTTCAAAACATTGCATTGCCTCTTTGTGACCTGGTGATTCTTCATTTAACACTTCTACAAAAATCCTCTTTTTCAAAATATCTTTGTAATTGTTTAGTACGGAAATCTTAGTATCTAAATCTATGCTGGTTAATGGTCTTGATATTTCATCATCATCAAAGAATTCAATTCTTTCAGTCTTAATCACGCCATATACAGGGACTTTTCTTTGAGCTGAATCTTTGTAATATGTAACATTTTCTGGAACTTTAATTTCATCTCTTCTCAACTTATGATTAGTTTGCTCTGTTCTTCCTCCATGCGAAGTTATTTGAAGAATTGGTAAGGCTAGAGTACTGTTATTCCCAGCGTTTATAATAAGACCGAATCTTCTTTTTCCTACCTGTGGCTCATTATCATTACTTAGAGCTTTCGGTTTAAAAGGATAAAATACCCTTACAATATCACCTGATTTATATATTCCCATTTGATTCACCTATCCCTTTATCTGATATAAACAACATCATCTTCATCAAAATCATCCTCATCTTCATGCATATCAATTAGTAAAAGAATCCTTCTATCCAGATGATATCCAGTATATTTTCCTTCTGCTACTAACTCTTGCATTGCCTGATCTAAATATTTTTGTTCGTAATCTTCAAGTTCCATTTCCTGAATAATTTGTTCTCTATCTTTCCCTTTCCATGAATAATCAGATAAAAATTCAATTGATTTTTTGTTTTCTATTTTATTATTTTCCATGTCAAAACCCCCATTTTATTAATAAGATTATTATACCACCTTTACACTTTTACACAAGTGTAAAAGTGTAAATTACAGAAAATATAAAAGACTAACTCTTTTAGTCTCTCTAAACCGTTTCAAGTATTGAATTTACAGTTCTTTTATCTTTCCATAGCATTTTCTATTGTGTTTTTGCGGAATAAAGAAAAGGCTGTATATCTATTAGGGTGTGAATTGGGCGGCTCTTTAAATACTTTAGTAATATCTTTTTGTAAATTATAAAACCTTTCATCTTCTTTTAGCCAATCAACCGCTGCTTTTGGCTTGCCCCATTCTCTGGCCACTTGTTCAGGCTGCTTCATTGAAGCGATGGTATAAAAAAAAGAATCCTTATTTTCTTCAGCTGTTAATTCAACAGCATAAAAATGGATTCTTTTATTCATATCTGATTTTCCTAAAGGTAATATTTTATTGATTTTGAGCAACTGATCTTCCATATACTCGTATTTGCATTCTCCTATATTTGTAGTTAGAAAACGTAATTTTTCAGCGATAATTACACGCTCAAAACATTGCATTGCCTCTTTATGACCAGGTGATTCTCTATTTAATGAATCTAAAAAAGATTTATCTTTCAAAATACCTTTGTAATTCTTTAGTATAGCGCTCTTAGTAACCAAATCTATTTTCGATACTTTTTTTATTATTTCATTATAATTAAATAATTCGATTCTTTCTGTTTTAATTACTCCATTTATAGGAATTCTCTTTTGAAGTGATGGTTTTTTATATGTAATATTTGGGGGAACTTTAATTTCGTCATCCCTCATTCTATAATTAGGTTTTTCTGTTTTCCCATCCCTTGTAAGAATTTGAAGAATCGGTAAAGCTACGGTTTTGTTATTTTTGGCATTAATAATAACACCAAACCTTGTTTTCCCTAATTTCACCTCATTTTCTTCACTTAGCACCTTTGGTTTAAAAGGATAAAATACCCTTACAATATCACCTGATTTAAATCTTTCCATTTTATTCACCTACTTTTTTACCCCATATATTCAGCGTCATTTTCATCAAATCCATCATCTTCTTCTTCATTCATTTCAAATAGTAACATAATTCTCTTATCTAATTCGAAACCATTATATTTTTCTTCTTGTATTAATTCTTTCATTGCTTGATCCAAATATTTTTGTTCATAATCTTCAAGTTCCATTTCCTCAATAATTTGTTTTCTATCCTTCTCTTTCCATGAATAGTTAGATAAAAAAGCACTTGATTTTTTGTTTTCTATTTTATTATTTTCCACGTCAAAACCTCCATTATTTTAATAAGGTTATTATATCACCTTTACACTTTTACACAAGTGTAAAAGTGTAAATTAATAAATAAAAAAGACCAACTCTTTTAGTCTCTCTAAACTTCATAAGTATTGAATTTAGATTTCTTTTATCTTTCCATAGCATTTTCTAGTGTATTTTTGCGGAATAAAGAAAAAGCTTTATATTTATTAGGGTGTGGATTCGGTGGCTCTTTAAACACCGTACTAATATCCTTTTGTAAATTGTAAAATCTTTCATCCTCTTTTAACCAATCAACAGCTGCTTTTGGCTTTCCCCATTCTCTAGCAACTTGTTTAGGCTGCTTCATTGAAGCGATGGTATAAAAAAAAGAATCCTTATTTTCTTCACCTGTTAATTCAACAGCGTAGAAATGGATTCTTTTATTCGTATCTGATTTTCCTAATGATTGTATTTTGTTTACTTTCAGTAGTGTATCTCCCATATGTTCATATTTACATTCACCTAAGTCAGTTGTCAGAAAGCTTAATTTTTCAGCAATAATGGCACGCTCAAACTTTCCCATAACATTTTTATGACCTGGAGAATCTTCATCCATTGTTCTTTTAAAATATGGAATGCTTACTGTATCTTTATATCTTTTCATTACCTCAATTTTTCCTTTAAGATCAATAGAAGTTAATTTCCTAGAAATTTCATCATCGTCAAAAAATTCTATTCGTTCCGTTTTTATTACACCGTGAATATTTACTTCCCCTTGACTATGTTTGTAATAAGAAACACCTTTTGGAACCCTTACTTCATCTGTTCTTAATACATAACCTGGTATTTCTGTTTTCCCATTATGACTTGTGATTCCCATAATTGGTAAAGCAACCGTTTTATTATTACCAGCGTTTACTATTAAACCATATCGGTTTTTTCCTTTTTCTAACATATCCGAACTTTCATTTTTTACCTTTGGTATATACGGATAAAATACCCTAACAATATCTCCAGAATTATACTCTACCATCAATAATTCTCCTTATTATATTAATTTTTATATATAATATCATCATCATTTAATGGGCCAACATCATCTTCATCCATAGCCATTCTTAATACAAAATAACTATCTAGATCTATGCCAGAATATTTACCTTTTGGTCCTAATTCATTCATTGCATCTTCTAAATAACCTTGTTCATAATCAGGTAATTCCATTTCTAAAATTATTTGTCCTTTTGTTTTTCCTTCCCAAGAATAATTTAATAAAAATTCCGCTGATTTTTTATTTTTCATATTAAAACCCCCATTTTATTAATAAGGTTATTATATCATCTCTACAACTTGTGCTCTTAGCTTATATACCCCCATATAATCGAGATAGGCACAAAGCTAGCCTTTTATGCCCCGCTTCAAATCCATTTCCTAGTGAATGCTTTCGTACTGCACTTTAAATTTTTACTAACTCATACTCTATGTGCCTTTCCTCCTTTACTTTTCTTACGACTCTCCTTAAGCAATCTCCCCCCTTTAATAAAAAATGAGACAATCACATTTAAAATACTTGCAACTACTATCATGCATAATGCAAATAGCCAATTATTCACCTATTCACCTCCTTTCAAGTCTAGCTTTCCAAATTATTAAATCGACTAGGAGGCACAAACATCTATAATATATACATCTACTTCATGATGAATAAACCTCTTACATTCCTCTTTGATAATTGCTAAACATTTTTCTTTTTTTAATCCTCCAATACCGCTTCCTATGATCGGCAATGCAACTGAACTATATTTTTTCTTTATTACTAATTGCAATGCGTTATAAGTTGACTGCCTAATGGAATACTCTGTTGCTTTCCACAAAGCATTAATACCAGCTACATGAATTAATGCTTTGCAATTTAAAAAGCCAGATGAAGTTATAACCGCCTCACCTAGCTTTAATAGCCCTTCTTTTTTCAATTGTTTAAATGGTTCATGACCTGCCTTTTTCCTAATTTCTTTTGAAACACCAGCTTCATTTAACAAATAACGTGGTAAAAAGTTTCTATTCCATGCATTAACTATTACATCAACTTTAGTATCATAATTTGTGATATTACCATTCTTCAAAAAAATTCTCACGCAATAATCAACCTTTCACTTTTTATTCTTCCCAAAAGTCATTAGAACTTTTTGCAATAAAAAAACTTCACATGTGAAGTCCACTAATTAACTATATTTATCTAATCAAAAATCAATATTCGCAATCGAAATTAGTATATAGGCTATAATCTCATAATATAATTATATCTCTAAAAATAGATAATTTACTCTCAACATACTCCCAAGAAACTCTCATTTTTATCTTTCATATCCATTTTCAATTTGTTCTTGTAATTGTTCATATTGTCTTTGGTTCTTCCATTGTTCATATTCATTATTCATATGATGGTTCATATTTTTTAAGCTTCTCATTATATTGGTTCGTTGTTTAAAACCAGACCGTATACGTTTACCACGAGAAAAAATATTTTTCCCCTTTTGAAATTCAGCTTGCTGTTGTTCTTTTGCTACCTGCTTCATTTCTTTTAAAACTGCGTTACCTAATCTAGTATATAGATCGTTAATCTTTGTATCACCAAATTGGTTATAACGTTGTTTATCTTCTTCACTTCCGCCATAAGCTTCTTTCATCATCTCCATTTCTTCTTCTAATCTCTCTTTTAATTCTTCAAATTCTTTTTTATGGTATTTTTCTATGTACATATCACTTAATTGATCTATTTTATCTCTTACATGACTAATAGAATTATAATTATACTGCCACTGTTTTTTATCTTCCGGTAGCTCTTTCATAATTTCGTCAAACAACTTTTTCATTTTTCTTTTCTCAGAAAGGTTTACATCTTTTTTACTTTTAACAATTTTATTTCGTATTAGATCATTAATTTTTTTGTACTCTTCGCTACGATTCATAATGCTATTTACTACTTTTGATTTCATTGCATCAATTGATTTTTGTTTTCTTTTTCCTCGATGCATTCCTTTAAATCTGCCTTTGGAAATTATCCTTCCGGCACTCGGTACAGGTTCGACCATTGCGACATGAACATGAATATTATCCGTATTATAATGAATGGCTGCCGACCAAATTGCTGTATCACGTAATCGTTCTTTGGTCATCATGACATCCATTGCTTTTCTTGTTACATCTTTTAATTTTTCTTCATCTAGCATTTTGCTTTTCGAGTCATAAATACCGTGTTTCTCTAACCATTCATTGTCAAAACTAATTACATCCTGCCATAAAACACTTTTGTTTTTTTGTGCCTTTTCAAAGGCCTCTTTTAATCTATTCTTACCATCCAATGAAACTACGTCTTCCTCTTTTGTAAAAAGTGAAGACGTTTTTTCCTCGTTCCCCATATAATCTTGATAAGAACTAAATTCATTTCTTTCTTTCTCAACAGCGTCTTTCCTTCCGATATAATCAATATAATCTCCAAATTCTTTATCTTGATTTTTACTAAAATCATTTTTTGCATATACAAATTGACTTTTAATTACTACACCAGGTGTATTCATTTATTCCCTCCCTAATTTGAATCACTTGTGCCTTTTTCTCTTTCTATCTTTTTCATCCGAGCATTTGAAATTTCGTCTTTAACAAACTCTTCTGCTTGTACGATTCCTCTAGACTTATACTGATTTGTTGTAGCTAGGTCCTTAAATTTATTCACTGCAAAATAATGATTTGCAAATTGCAATAACATCCTTGTATGTTTATCTGCTAGATTTGTACCAGCTCTAATTCTTCCTAAATCTTCATGAACAACTTCTTTAACTGCTCCTTTAATCTGTTCTAATAGATCATGATTTTGGTTTTGATGTTCAGCAACAATTCTTTCTAATGCATGGCTAGGTTTGATTCCATTTTCTTCTGCAAATTCTTTTATATAAGCGATTGTATTTTCATTTAAATAATAAGTCTTATCCACTTTTTTCTTAGACATATGTAAGCTCCTTTGCATATTTTTATTTAATCATTATCCAATTCGACTTCTTCAATAACTCGCAACACACGATTCATAGTTTGTGTATTTTGTTTTATGAGGTTCATGCTTTGTTTTTGTAATTCTATATGTTTATCTTGTAGGTCTTTCATATCTTGAAGCACTGCAAGATTACTAATGTATCTATGCAAAAATTCTTGTCTAGAAATTTTTTTTGCCTTTGCTAGTTCGTCAATTCGTTTCACTAAACTAGCATCAAGATCACGGATTAACACATTCATAGGGGAAAACCTCCAAATTAGTGATTTTAATTGCAAGAGCATAAGGGTTTTTTGCTATCACCGAAGGTGACAGGTTAGGCAGAGCCTAACAAAAACGTGATATCATCAGAAAGAGAAATTCAATGTAGTTTCATCGTGGTTTCAATGTATTTCCAATGTAAATCCAATGTAGTTTCAATGTAAATCCAATGGAATTTCAATGTAAATCCAATGTAGTTTCAATGTACTTATTCCAATCTTTATTTCGAACCAAAACTCCTTATATAATGGCAAAAAAATTATCAGATAACTTTTTCTATACAATCGGAAAATTATCTGATAATTATATTCTTAATGTTTATATTTCTTTTTATCTTTTAAAATAGCTTAATTTCATTCTGCTACATTAAACTTTTTACGCTGATCTTCTAATTTCTTCTGAAGGTTTTTCTCTTTTGCTTCTAGCTCTTTTATTTTGCTTTCTAGCTCTAATTTTCTCTTTTTATATTGTTCTATTTGAAGCTTTCTTTTTTGAATTTCTGATTCACTTTTTTCTTTTTCTTCTTCCGTTTGATATGCTTTATTTGCTTCAATTCTTTCAATTTCATTTACTATTTTATCTGTTAGTTCATCTTGTAATGGGATTGTTTTCTTTACATTATTTATTTCTAACTTTACAGATTGTAATTCTTCTTCCGTTTCATCTTGTGCGTACTCATTTTCATTTTTTCTTAATAAATCTTTGTTTGTTTTTATTTTTCGATAATCCCCTGTTAAGACAATTTTCTTTTCCTTTAGATTATTATTTTCTGCTTTTTGAATGGTTCCACCTTCGGTAGTTGTACTAGTTTCAAATGAATCAATCTCAGCTTTTTCATTTACAAATAAACCTATGACCTTATATTCTTTTGGCACTTCACTGACTTGGATAACATACGTATCTCCTTGATTAAATACAACTTTCGTTGGTAGTTCTTTAGCATTTCCTTTTTGTTTAGCTGTAAAAGATAATTTCGAACTTACATACGTTCCACTTTTTTCTCCTGTTTTAAGATGAACTTGCATTATATCTTTATCTGGATTGTACTCCCACTTTTTTAGATAAATAGTATTATAGTTTAATCCAGGTAACGGTCGATTAAATTCAGTTTGAACAATAGGATCGTCATTAAACATAAACTCTTTTGATGTTAAACAAATGGTTAAAATAACAACAATTCCTATCATAATGGCATAGTAAATTTTATTTTTATTACTTCCAACTTTAAATGCAGACAAACGAAACCCTCCTTTTATTTAGTGATTGGCAGATTGACTTGGTGGAAATGGCAATAGCTGTCTTGGATCAAAAGAAGTTCCTTGTTTATAATCATTTCCTCTTCTAGCTTCAAAATGAAGATGTGTTCCAGTTGAGTCTCCTGTATTTCCTTGTATCCCAATCTGTTGTCCTTTTTTTACATCTTGTCCAGTTGTTACATTTAATCCATCCATGTGCGCATAACGTGTAAACACTCCATTAGGATGTTGAATTGTAACCATGTTTCCATACGAACTAGATAAACGAGCATCTACAACTTTCCCATCACCTACAGCGCTAACCGGTGCTCCACGATACGCCACTAAATCTATCCCTGCATGAAGTGTTCCCCAACGACCGCCATAATCACTTGTAACAACATAATTGATTCCCACAAAGGGAAATTGAAAGTCTCCTTTCATATTTTCATCCACTTTAATTTCTCCTGTTCCTCCACCCTCTACAACCTCACATTGCATTGCTCCACCTAATTCTTGAGCAATTTTTGTAACAGTTGGAACCCAATATTTATTAAGCCCACCAGGATCATTGTCTGCTCCTATTGGTGCATACTTCCCACCGATTTGATCAATTGTTGTTAGTCCTTGTGAGATATAAAGTCTATTTAAGTTCCCTGCCATATAGACAAGCCCTTCCTCCAAACTTGAGAAGATTTGTAAGGTTTGCCAGTTCGTTTTTGGGTCCATTAATCCGCCAGGATTATTTTTATTAACAACCGCATTTGACTTCCCGTACCCCGTTTCATGAAGTGCAATAGCTGCTAATAGTACTGGATCAATCTTTGCTGATTCAGCTGCTTTCATAAATCCATCTGCATGATTCGCAAACGCTCCAGATTGATTTATTTTTGCATCAAACTTCGTACGATCAACCTGTCCTGTTAATTTACAACCAGCACCTATAATTAATCCAGAACCCCCTCCACTTCCACTGGAGGACTTATGAGAACCAGATATTGATATTGCTGATATGGCCCCAATAAAAAGGACTCCTAGTATTAAAACACCAGGAATCCCAAGCCATAAAAGAATCTTTTTAATTATTATTTTTTTAATATCCATGCATTATAAACCACCTTCAAAGAGGTTTATTTCATCTTCGGAGGCTTCTACTGTCATTGTTAAGTTCTGCACACCTTTAATGGCTAAAACACATTCTCCTTGCTGTAATAATGGAATTTGCCTTAACTCACTTTCGGATAACTGACCTTGGAAAATGTACCTTAGCGTATCTAATGAGTTCGCATCTTGCTGTAAGACAAACTTATATTGGGTTAGTTCAAATAGTGTTTTAATTTTAATTGCTACCTCATTATCCTTTGCATCTGAAACAAAATCTCGAACTGATTGTGAAGCAAAAAGAAGCCCACCAAAATACTTACGGGCTTCACGCGCAAATTCCAGTATAAAGTCTACCGCAATTGGGTTACTCGTATTAATCGTTAAATGTGATTCATCTAAAATAACTAACAAACGTCTTATAAGATCAAAGTCAAAGCCATCTTTATAAATTCCTTTACGTTGTGGTTCACCAATTTGAATGAGGTGATCCCAAATCAAACTAAATGCATTATACATTTGGGCATTAAAAACTTTTTTCTCCAAACTACGTAATGATTTTACAGAGAAGAATACAACTTGTTCATTTGTTAGGTCTTCTAATGTTGTATGTCCATTAAATAGATGACCGTATCCATTTACAATATCATCAAGAGCTAATTCGATTTTCTCTAGCCTAGCTGATCTAGAAAGGGATAATCCAGGGTTAATAATTCTCTCTTCCACATTCGAGTACAGCTCTTTCTTTACATATTCGAGTAATTCTAAAAAGATAGGATACTCTTCATTTTTTAAGTTAGTTACACCTGTAGTTTTTATTTTTTCTAAGAATCCTAATGATTCATAGAACTCTCTAAGTACTTTTTTATACTCCTGGATATCCGCATCTGTAACTTGTGGAGATAACAGACAATAAAAAGTAGCTGCCTTAGAAAGATGTTGTAAGAAAGAATGTGTCTCTATTTCTTCCATTGTTTTTTTATCTTCATCGTCTATCCTTGAACGATAAATTTGCAACGGGTTAATTAAACCTTGTGTACCATCAAGTGCCACCATTTGTCCGTTTACTTCTTTAATTAATGTTTCAAATTCTCCTGTTACATCAAATCCCCTAATAAAGTTATTTCTAATTTTATTATCTAAAAACAACTTTTTCAGAAGTGTACTTTTCCCTGAACCCATTTCTCCAATGAGTACACCGTTATAGTATCTACGTTGCTTATCTTTATGAAACAAATCAAATAACACACTACCACCCGTAAATGTAGTCCCTAGATAAGATCCTCTCGGATCACGTAATTGCGCATAATGAAAGGGAAGCCCAGCAGCTAATGTAAGCCCAGGCATTCCCTTTCCTTCTCTCTTATTTGCGTATGTAATTTGTTCTTCATACGGGCTAAATAAAGCTTTCCACTCATGCTCTTGTTCATTTAAAAGTACAGTCCCCTTGAAGCTTTGTGCCTCTAGTTCCGTTAAAACGTCCCCAACACTCTTTTCTAATTCCAAAGTCGTTTTTCCATGAACGTATAAACGAACATGAACCAACTTAATGACTTCTCCCAATTGTGATATTTGATGATATAGTTTTGTTAACTCATCATGCTTTTGAACAGCATCTAGTTGAGCAATCCCTTGTTTTTCATTACTAAAACGCATTTTTTGTTCTAACATGGACTTATTAATATTGGTTACAGTCTCACTTCTCTCCATTGTAGAAACATCTGTAACCACTATAACGTTCTTCATTGTAGTAATCGTCTTCATCCACTTTGCATCTACATTAGTAGGATAGTCAACAATGTGAATACAAGCTTCATAACCGTCTCCTTTTCTTACAAAGTTATCACCAAATCTTAAACCGCCTTTCGGTTGAATTTTCGCAAGAAATTCTAAATCATGTTTCTGTTTTTGCTTATTTTCATCTTGATCCCCCTTTTTTTTCTTTTTATTTAACATAGGAATGATATTAGCTAATTCAAACGCCATGATTAGTCCTCCTTACAATTTAGAATTTTGATTATTTAGTACACACAACACATCTATTTTCTTTTCTTTTGTAATCCTTACTAATGGAAAAGAATTTTTAAAATGGTTTTCTGCCATTCTACGTCTTTCTGATAATTGTTCTTTATTACTACCATAGATAAATAGGAAAAACTCCCTATCCGTTCTCTTTTCTTCTAAAAAGTTCAATTCAAATAGTTTACGATCAATATATTTGTGATTAATTGGATCTTGCGTTTCTTCTCTTTTTTTTCTCCAATACTCTTGTTGGATAGATGTATTAGAAGGAAAATTTAAAGATACTTCTTTATAATCATACGCATAACTCCGCATGTACCTAACCCTTTGATAGATCATCATCATTTCATCCGATTCATTTAGGGTATTTAAATCAGTAGTAGTAATTTGTAAAATATCCATGACTCCGTTTTTTAGAACAATATGATTCCCCTCATACCGTACAAAAGGAAGCATGCTTATCGTTTGGTTTGGCACTCGAACCTTTGGCTTTTTTTCTTTTTTTTCTTTCTTTATATTCTTTTTCGGTTTCTTTTCTTTCTTTTTTATAGAAAAAAAACCAGATTTCTCTGGTTTTTCTTCATCTGTTATTACAGGTACAACTATTGTTGGAACACCTGCAGCATCATTTAATTTTTGCTCTGTACTCATTTCTCTTTTCCTCCTTATTTTCATTTGAGTATTTAATTTCATTTTCTATCGCATTAGCATCAATAGGATGATAAGTAGTTTTATTACGCTTAATTAAAAAATATAAAGCAACATAATTTCGTTTTCCTGGATTTGTGGAAGAACTCATAACCATAAAAAGTAAAGCACCAAACCCTACTATATAGTAGGGAATGGTAAACCAATTGTGGACAAATTCACTTCCAACATTTAATAGGAAAAGTGTTCCTACGCCGATGATGGATAGATCCTTTGCATACAATGAGAAAATTAATTTAATCGGTGATTTTATCTCTTTAGGGATCTCATAACTCAATTACATCTTCACCTTTCTATTATTTAGTACTTACATATCTTCATGAACGCTAAACTTTTGTTCAGCATTATCATCCAAACGTTCACTTTGTAATACAGTCTGCTTATTATTTTCTTGTGAGACACTTCCTGTTTCTTGCTTCACATGATTTCTTTGAATTACCTCTGTCTCTTGTACAACCTCAGTCTTTTGAATAACCTTATTTTCTTGCTGAACGACTTTCTTTTGGCTCCCTGTCGGTGCTGGACCTTGTGCCGTTGGCGTTGAACCTTGTACACTCGGTGCTGGCTGACTCACTGTCGGTGTTGGGCGCTGTAGCGCTGGTGCGGATTGACCCATCACTGGCGCTGAGCCTTGTACACTCGGTGCTGGTTGACTCACTGTCGGTACTGAACCCTGTACACTTGGTGCTGGTTGGCTCACTGTTGGTGCTGGGCCTTGTACACTCGGCGCTGGTTGGCTCACTGTCGGTGCTGAGCCTTGTACACTCGGCGCTGGTTGGCTCACTGTCGGTGCTGAGCCTTGTACACTCGGTGCTGGTTGACTCACTGTCGGTGTTGAGCCTTTTACCGCTGGTGCTGGCTGGCTCACTGTTGGTACTGAACCTTGTACACTTGGTGCTGGTTGACTCACTGTCGGTGTTGTGCGCTGTAGCGCTGGTGCGGATTGACCCATCACTGGTGTTGAACCTTGTACCGCTGGTGCTGGCTGGCTCACTGTCGGTGCTGAACCTTGTACCGTTGGTGCTGGTTGACTCACTGTTGGCGCTGAACCTTGTACCGTTGGTGCTGGTTGACTCACTGTTGGTGTTGTGCGCTGTAGCGCTGGTGCGGATTGACCCATCGCTGGTGTTGAACCTTGTACCGCTGGTGCTGGCTGGCTCACTGTCGGTGCTGAACCTTGTACCGTTGGTGCTGGTTGACTCACTGTTGGCGCTGAACCTTGTACCGCTGGTGCTGGCTGGCTCACTGTCGGTGCTGAACCTTGTACCGTTGGTGCTGGTTGACTCACTGTTGGCGCTGAACCTTGTATCGTTGGTGCTGGTTGACTCACTGTTGGCGCTGAACCCTGTACACTTGGTGCTGGTTGACTCACTGTTGGTGTTGTGCGCTGTAGCGCTGGTGCGGATTGACCCATCGCTGGTGTTGAACCTTGTACCGCTGGTGCTGGCTGGCTCACTGTCGGTGCTGAACCTTGTACCGTTGGTGCTGGTTGACTCACTGTTGGCGCTGAACCTTGTACCTTCGGTACCGGTTGACTCACTGTTGGCGCTGAACCTTGTACCTTCGGTGCTGGTTGGCTCATTGTTGGCGCTGAACCTTGTACACTTGGTTCTGGTTGGCTCCCTGTCGGTGCTGAACCCTGTACCGCTGGTACGGATTGACCAGGTGCTGCCTGTATTTTGGGTTGATTTACTACTGGCTCGTTTACAACTCCTTGTCCCGTTGCTGGAATCGCTGGTTGTGATCCATTTACTTTTGGTCCGTTCGCAACTCCTTGTCCTGCTGCTGGAATCGCTGGTTGTGATCCATTTACTTTTGGT
>NZ_JBQAHZ010000023.1:0-91313 GCF_051917185.1 Bacillus cereus group sp. MYBK108-1 | reverse complement strand
AATTAAAGACTATATGAAATACTACAATCAGCATAGATATCAGTGGAATTTAAAGAAGATGACTCCTGTCGAATACAGAAATCATCTTCTTGATGCCGCCTAACTTTTTTTAAAATGTCCTTTACAAAGGGTACAGATTATACATTGCCTTCGTTTTTTTATTCCCTGTCATACTTTTGTAATATTACTACAAATCATTCGACATTTATACTTATGGAAAAGTATATTCTATTCCCTTCTCATAAATAAACGTGACGTTTCATGTCGAATTTTGTTAAGGTGTTGAAATATACCCGTGTATTTTTGTTACAATTGTGATACAATGATAACAAATAGATAACAAGAGAGGGATTTTCATTGAGTTCATACGGAAGCTTTATCGCACTTTTATGTTACATAGTAACTGTACTGCTTCTATATTTTATTGGTGATGCCGCAAACATCTCCATTTTACAATTTCCAAAAGAAGAAGCATTCCAATTAGAATCAGAAAAACATACTGCACGATCCATTGTACCACTACTCCTAGCTCTTCCTGTATATATCATCGTTTTATATAAAAGTAAAAAAGTGTAAAGGCTACCCATTTCATTTATTTCGGTGGTTTTTACATTTTTTTGTTATATTCCCCCTATTTTAAACATCATTCCATACTAAACACCCAGCTAGTCATTTAAAATGAGAAAATCCCCTAGAAAAAATTCCACTCTCTGTCCAGTCACTAACTACCGAACTTACATAGATTATAAGTGTGAAGGGGGTGATGAGGATTATGTTTGGATCATTTGGATGCTGTGATAACTTTAGAGAATGTCATCATCATGAAAGAGAGCGCGACCATCGTGAGAAAGAGAGAGAGGTTAAGCCACAACAACCAGCTGTATGTAACGTACTTGCTAGCATTTCAGTTGGAACAGAACTTTCTCTTTTAAGCATTAAAGGTATCGGTTCTTTCAACAATGTAATTTTTGAAGGTTTCGCTAACGGTGTTGCTCTTTTCTCTGCTTTAGCTCGTAACAATAATGATAAAGATAATAAAGACGACAACAAAGATGATAAGAACCGTCAACGTAATACTTTTAATGGCATTTTACGTGTATGCCCAACTGATATTGTTGCAATCGCTATCTAATTCTGTCTCTTATCCTCGATAGTAAGCAAATAAGATTTACTTTTCTCATAGAAAAAACCTGAGACCGATTTCAAATCGACTCAGGTTTTTTTATTAATTAGATGCTTTTAACTAGTTCAACAACTTCTTCAGCAGTTGACATCATTAATGCTTTTTCTGCTAATGTTTCCATTTCTGCTTTTGACAACTTGCTTAGCTGTGTTCTTGCAGGAAGAATAGATGTTGCACTCATACTGAACTCATCTAAACCTAATCCTAATAGTAATGGGATAGCAAGTGAATCGCCCGCCATCTCACCACACATACCAGCCCATTTGCCTTCTTTATGAGCAGCATCGATAACCATTTTTACAAGACGTAAAATAGATGGGTTATATGGTTGGTATAAGTAAGATACTTGTTCGTTCATACGGTCTGCAGCCATTGTGTATTGAATTAAGTCGTTTGTTCCGATAGAGAAGAAATCAACTTCTTTTGCGAATTGATCTGCTAGTACTGCTGAAGCTGGGATTTCAACCATCATACCAACTTCAATAGAATTAGAAACAGTTGTACCCGCTTCTACAAGTTTCGCTTTCTCTTCTAATAAAATCGCTTTCGCTTGACGGAACTCATCAAGAGTTGCAATCATTGGGAACATAATTTTTAAGTTACCGTATACGCTAGCACGAAGTAATGCACGAAGTTGTGTACGGAACACATCTTGCTCATCAAGACATAAGCGAATTGCACGGTATCCTAAGAATGGGTTCATTTCTTTTGGTAAATGTAAGTATGGAAGCTCTTTATCTCCACCGATGTCAAGCGTACGAACAACGACTGGTTGACCTTCTTTTACACCGTCAAGAACTGCTTTATACGCTTCGAACTGCTCTTCTTCTGTTGGAAGATTGTCACGGCCCATGTATAAGAATTCTGTACGGTATAAACCGACGCCTTCTCCGCCATTATCGATAATACCTTGTACATCATTTGGTGTTCCGATATTTGCAACAAGCTCAACGTGATGTCCGTCACTTGTTACAGTAGCTTGGTCTTTTAATTTTGCCCATTCAGCTTTTTGCTCTTCAAATTTCGCTTTCTTTTCTTCAAACGAACGAAGAGTTTCTTCTGATGGGTTTACGATTACTTCTCCATCTAAACCGTCAATGATAACGATATCGCCGTTTTGGATTTTCTCCATAACAACTTTCGTACCAACAACAGCTGGAATTTCCATAGAACGAGCCATAATTGCAGAGTGAGATGTACGTCCACCGATATCAGTAGTGAAACCTTTTGCATACTTACGGTTTAGCTGAGCTGTATCAGATGGTGTTAAATCTTCAGCAATGATGATTACCTCTTCAGAAATTGTACCAGGATTTGAAAAGTTAATTCCTAGTAAATGTGCAAGAACGCGTTTTGTTACGTCGCGAATGTCCGCAGCACGTTCTTTCATATATTCGTTATCCATGTTTTCAAACATAGAAATAAACATTGATGCAACTTCATCCATTGCAAATTCAGCATTTACTTTTTCGCTATTTACTTTATCTTTTACTGGGTTTACTAGTTCTGGATCATTTAGCACTAATAAATGTGCTTCAAAGATCGCAGCTTTGTCAGCACCTAGCTCAGCAAATGCGTGGTCCTTAATAGCTTCTAATTCAGTTTTTGCTTTCTCAAGCGCAGCGTCTAAGCGTGCAATTTCTGCAGCCTCGTTTGTAATTGATTTCTTATCGATGTTAAATTCAGGATTTTCAAGTCTGAAAGCCTTTGCAATAGCAATCCCACTTGATGCAGCGATCCCTTGAATGTTAAGAGTCATTATTCTCCTAATCCTTCGTTTTTCATAGTTTCTTCGATAGCTGCTAGTGCTTGAGCTGCATCATCACCATTTGCAGTGATTTTAATTTCTGCGTTTTGTTGAATGCCTAAAGACATAACGCCCATGATTGATTTTAAGTTAACGTTCTTTCCGTTATACTCTAAGTTAATGTCAGAACCGAATTTGCTTGCAGTGTTTACAAGTAGAGTTGCTGGACGAGCATGAATTCCTGAGTCGCTAGTTACTTTAAAGATTTTTTCCATGATAATTTATCTCCTTTAAATTACAGTATTTTTTAGTTGTATAGACGTGAGTACTACATCATCTATTGTATATAATAGGCGATGTTCGGTCAACCACATCGCCTATTATAATTATAAACATTTTGCGTCAAATTCCTACTGAATGTCAATAATAGCGGTTTCGCCCTTCTTAACATTTCCATCTTTTTTCAATTCGACTTGTTGCCCTTGTTGTAAGTTTGTAAAGACAATTGGTGTAATGATAGATGGTGCATTTTCTTTTACAAATGCAAGATCTACTTTTAATAATGGTTGGCCTTGTTTCACCTTGTCGCCTTGTGCTACAAGCGCTTCAAAACCTTCACCATTTAATTTTACAGTATCAATACCGAAGTGAATTAAAATTTCTTTTCCGCCTTCAGATTGAATACCAATCGCATGTTTTGTAGGGAATACATTGACAATCTCACCGTTCACTGGAGAAACTACTGTTCCTTCAGTTGGCTCAATTGCAAATCCGTCTCCCATCATTTTCCCTGAGAATACTTGGTCAGGTACTTCTGTAATTGGTAAGATTTTTCCTTCGATTGGTGATACAATTGTTTCATTTTCATCAACTTTTTGAGGAGTTTCTTCCACTTTTACAGATTCTTCTTTTTCAACATGAGGTGTACGACCTGACATAATATCATGAATTTGTGATTTTAATGTGTCAGATTTCGGTCCGAAAATAGCTTGAATGTTATTTCCAACTTCAAGTACACCAGCTGCTCCAAGTTCTTTTAAGCGGTCTTTGTTTACATTCTTTTGTTCGTTAACTTGAACACGTAAACGAGTAATACAAGCATCTAAAGAAGCAATGTTTTCTTTACCACCAAGTGCTACTAATACTTCACGAGGGAGTTCGCCTGCTTCTGCTTTTCCTGCGCCGTCATTTGCATTTGCCACTTCACGACCAGGTGTTTTTAGATTCCATTTACGAATTGCAAAGCGGAATCCGAAGTAGTAAATAACTGCTAGTACAAGACCAACAATAATTACCCACCACCATGCTGTACGGCCTGGTAGTACACCGAATAATAGGAAGTCAATTAAACCACCAGAGAATGTCATACCAATTTTAACACCTAAAATTTGCATTGTCATAAATGATAGACCAGCAAATACAGCGTGAATTCCGAATAATACTGGCGCTACGAATAAGAATGAAAATTCAAGTGGCTCTGTAATACCTGTTAAGAAAGATGTTAATGCTGCAGAACCTAAAATACCTGCTGCTAATTTTTTATTTTCTGGACGTGCTTCATGGTACATTGCTAAAGCTGCTGCTGGAAGACCGAACATCATGAACGGATACTTACCAGTTGTAAATGTCCCTGCTGTTAATTCTACACCGTCTTTTAACTGTGCCATAAAGATTTTTTGGTCACCACGGATTAATTCGCCAGCTGCATTTGTATACTGACCGAATTCGAACCAGAACGGTGAATAGAAAATGTGATGTAATCCAAATGGAATTAATGAACGTTCAATTAAACCGAATATAAATGCTGCGATTGTTCTATTTGCATCAATCATTTGATGTGAGAACGTGTTTAAGCCACCTTGAATGTATGGCCAAACGAAGCACATGATAATACCTACTATTAAAGAGAATGTTGCAGTTGCGATCGGTACGAAACGCTTACCTGCAAAGAAACCTAAGTATGATGGTAATTCAATGTTGAAGTATTTATTATAGCAATATGCCGCTACTATACCGACGATAATACCACCAAATACCCCTGTTTGTAGCGTTGGAATACCTAATACGTTTGCATACGCTGGATCTGTAAATCCAATTTTTACTGGGTCTGCTCCAGAACTTGTTACTTTCACTAGCTTATCTACTTCTAAGAACACACTCATCGTTTTGTTCATAATTAAGTAGCCAACGAATGCTGCTAAACCAGCTACTCCGTCTCCACCAGCTAAACCAATTGCTACCCCAACTGCGAATAATAATGCAAGGTTAGCGAAAATAATATCACCAGATTGTTCCATAATTTTTGCAACCATTACGAACCAATCTGCTTTTAAAGCAGGAATAACATTTGTTAACTGTGGATTTTGAAATGCATTACCAAACCCAAGTAAAATACCTGCCGCCGGTAAAATCGCTACTGGAAGCATTAACGCTTTTCCGACTTTTTGAAGAACACCAAAGATCTTCTTAAACATGGAAACCCTTCCTCTCTTATCTATATTGATACCTTCCGACAAACGCCAAAAAGACATGAGGAAAAAAAGATAGAACGATAGCTATACAAAGGGTAGTATATCCCTTTCTCTAGCTTACATTCCTTACTTTTCTCCACTCATGCCTGATCGAATCAGTAACACGTGTCAAAAATAGGTTTACGTATAAGTTCACTATAATTAAGGCAAACGTTTTCGTTACTCACCTTAATGTGTTTGTCGAAATTTGTATAACTTTGCAATAGTTATTATACATAACTATTGTAAGCGATTCAATCATTTTTTTTAACGTTTTCATTTTAGACAAAAATATATGACTTTTTACACATGCTCTGCCTTTACTAAGCGTTGCAAGTGCATCGTTAAATAAATACTTTCAGCTTCATATACAGGTAGTTGCAACTCTTTTTGCATGACCTTAACTAGCTTCCAAGCCAAGTTATAGCAAACTGGATACTCCGCCTTTAATAAATCAGCAAAACTTTGCGATTCCTCTACTTTTTCTCCTTTTTTCACCCTCTCAATAGCATATTGAAGATGACGAATAAGACGTAAATAATGAATGCTCTCTTGATCTAATGTAATTTGTAAGTTTGTCTCAATTAAAGATACAAGTTGTGCAATGAGACGGGAGTTTTGATTAACTGAAGATAAATCAGAATTTGTAAGCGAACTGTAAATGTGAAGTGCAATAAAACCAATTTCTCCTTCAGGCAATGTAATTTGCAAACGAGAATTTAAAAGTTCTACAACACCTTCCGCAATTTCATATTCCTCTGGATAGAGCATTTTTGTTTCAACTAAAAAAGGGTTATCAATTGTAAGTCCTTGTTTTAACCTTTTAATCGCAAATGAAATATGATCTGTTAACGCAATATGAATATGTTCATTTAGTGGAGATTTCGCTTTTCCTTGAATGTACAGCATAATATCGTTCATCAATTCAATTAATTTTTCACTAATATGCGGCACTAATAATTTGTATTGTTCACGATCACGTTCATTTTTTAAGACAAACATTTTTTCGATTTGTTCTTGCTCCAATACATCTTTCGCTTTTTTCCCAAATCCAATTCCTTTACCAATCACTACTACTTCCTCGTGTTCCGGATGGCTAGCAATGATGACATTATTATTTAAAACTTTTTTAATTTCTAGATAATTACTCATATAACACCACCCTCGTACTTAAATAGCCTACTTTTATGTTACAGAATATTCTTCTTTGTCGTCAATGTAAAACATCTGCCATTTAATAAAAATTCATTTTTTAGACATGTTTATATATGATGCGTATAATGTAAGAGCAACTGTACATAGAAAGGAGATAACAGCATGATTAAAATGTTTGTAAGTGATATCGATGGTACAATGATGCAACACGGAGGTCTTATTGACGAACAAGATGTTGCGGCACTGCGCAGCCTTGCCGAGCAAAATGTTATTCTTTGCTTCGCTTCCGGAAGACTTGATAATGAAATTGCAGACTTAATGAAAGCTGTAAATACAAATTTTCATCGCATTAGTGTAAATGGTGTTTTTGTATATACACATGAAAATAAACAACTATTATCTGCAACTTTTGATTCCAGCATACTTCCCGATTTGTTAGCTATGACGAATGAAGATCCTTATTTCCGTTATGTAAGTGATGAGCATAATTATTACATTGAAGAGAAAACACCTTTCATTCAAGAACTTGAACAACAAGTAACTATGACTTCTGTTGAAGAACCAAACTTACTACAGAAGATTGATGATACAATTTTCCCAAATAAAATTTCTGTCGGTGGAACAAAGGAGAGCTTACAACTCCTTCAGAAAAAAATTGATGAAAAATTCCACGGGAAAGTTAGTACTTTTATCTCAGCAGAACAATGTTTAGATGTAATGCCACCGAATGTTAGTAAAGGCTCTGCCATTTCTGTTTTATTAAATGAGTTTCAAATAAAACCTGAGGAAATTGCTTGTATAGGGGATTCTTATAATGACATTCCTATGTTTTCTTTAACTCCTCACAGTTTTGCTATGTCGCAAGCAGATGATGCAGTAAAAAAACACGCTCACTATGTAGTAAATCACGTCAAAGATGCTGTTAACCACGTAATTGCTCATAATAAAAATACGACTCATTCCTTATAAGGATGAGTCGTATTTTTATTTCTTTACATGTTAATCATTTTCAATTCCACTGTACTTCACAAACTGAAATATACTATTTGTTACGTGCGATATTCGTAATAAATTTATAACGATCTCCACGATAAATACATTTCACGTACTCTAGCGGTATCTCACCTTCTGAATATGACCATTGACGCATTACAAGTACAGGCGCCTTTTTAGGAATATGCAGATGTTCAGCTTCATTTTCCGTCGCAACGGAAGCTTCAATTGACTGAGTAGCGCTAACAAGTTTAAAGCCCAGTTTTTTCTCTAAATGTTCATATAAAGATTGTTGCAATATCTCTTCGTTAATATCTTTTACAAGAGCTGGCGACAAATATGTCGTCTCAAAAGCAATCGGTTCATCATCAGCTAAGCGAATACGCCTCACTTCATAAACCGATTCCCCCTCCTGTATTCTCAACCGGTCTGCTATTTTAGCAGTAGCTGGAACTAGGCGGAAACTAAGTAATTGACTACTTGGGTTCATCCCACGAGAAATCATGTCTTCTGTGAATCCCGTCATTCCTTGCAATTTTTGTTCCACTTTCGGAAGTTGGACAAATGTTCCAATTCCACGCTTCCGATATAAATAGCCTTGTTCCACTAAATTATTAATCGCCTGTCTGATTGTCATTCGACTCACTTCGAACTTATCACAAAGTTCATTCTCAGATGGGATTTTATCTCCCGGCTTCCATTCGCCGTCCTCAATTAGCTGTTTCACCCACTCTTGAATCTGATAATAGATCGGAAATGGTGAATACTTGTCGATGTTCATCAGCAATCGCCTCACTGCATAAAGATAGAGCTTCTTGATCAGCGATTACGGTTACATTCGGATGACGTTGTAAAACTGTAGCCGGACACTCTTCACTATATTCACCTTGCAATAATTCTTTAACAGCTTCTGCCTTTTTAGAACCCATAGCAACAAGTAGAACTTGTTTCGCTTTCATAATGCTTCCAATTCCCATTGTAATCGCATGAGTTGGCACATCTTCTTCTTTTTCGAAGAATCGAAGGTTTGCTTGGCGTGTAGATTCTGTTAATTCAACAATGTTTGTTGGAGAATTAAACGGTGTTCCTGGCTCATTAAATCCGATGTGACCGTTTTCACCGATTCCAAGAATCTGTAGGTCAACTGGGTTAGCAGCTAGAATGCTCTCGTAACGTTTGCACTCTTCCTCTAAATCACTTGCCATCCCGTTTGGTACATAAGTTTGTTTAAATGGAAGATGATCAAACAACTGTTCTTGCATGAAATAGTGATAGCTGTTTTTATCTTCATGTGGTAAATTTACGTACTCATCTAAGTTTACAGTGGTTACACGGCTTGTATCAAGTTTATTTTTTCGCATTTCTGCATAAATACCTAATGGAGAGCTTCCTGTAGCCATTCCTAATGTTGGATTTTCTTTTGTTTTTACAACTTCTTCAATTAATTTATAACCTGCTTCTGCTAATTCTTCTGGAGTTTTTACAACAAGAATATTCATTTAATTACTTCCCTTCCTTCATATGAATTCCTAAACGAACCGTATCATATACATGTAAATCTTCATTCATCACAACAAAGTCTGCATCTTTTCCTACCGCTAATGCACCTTTATTATTTAATCCAAACTCTTCTGCTTGGTTAACTGATGTCATAAGTACTGCATCTTCGATTGAACAACCTGTAAATTCAATTACATTTCGGAAAGCTTGATCCATTTTTAGAATACTACCAGCTAACGTTCCATCTTCTAATCGAGCACTACCATCTTTTACATGTACTGGCTGTCCGCCAAGCTCATATAATCCATCTTCAAGACCTTTTGCACGCATTGCGTCAGTAATAACACTTACTTTTTTCGGTCCTTTTAACTTATATGCTAATTTCACCATATCAGGGTGAATATGAATACCATCTGTAATTACTTCAACCATTACATCTGGATTTAATAACACATGACCCACAACTCCTGGTTCACGGTGATGTAATCCACGCATTTGATTGTATAAATGTGTCGCATGTGTAATCTTTCTATTTTTTAGTTGCGCATCAATTGCATCTGTATGTCCCATTGTGCCAACTACACCAGTTTCAGCAAGATATTGTTCAAACTCTAATGCTCCCTCTTCTTCTGGTGCATATGTTACTAATTTAATTAAGTTCCCACTTGCTTCTTGCCATTGTTTAAATTGCTCAATATTTGCAGGAACGATATGTTCAAGTGGCTGTGCACCTGCACGTTTCTTTGAAACATAAGGTCCTTCTAAATGAATATATTCGAAATGCGCTCCTTTTTCTTTTGCTTCTTTCGCAGCAGTTAACGCTGCTTCAATTGCCTCTGGAGCTTGTGTCATTGTTGTTGGGAAGTAAGTTGTAACCCCTTCTTTTAACATTTCTTTACCTAGAGTTACTAACCCATCGCTATTTGCATCCATCGCATCAATATCGTATCCACCATGAATATGAACATCGATCATACCTGGAATTATAATCTTCCCTGTAGCATCAAAAACAGTTTCATTTTCTTGTGGTACATATTGAGCCATCAAACCAATTTCTTTAATGGTTTCTGCGTAACGAATAAATCCGTTTTCCACTATTTCTTGACCTGTGTAAATTTTGGCATTGATGACAATTTGCGTTTTCATTTTCATCGATCCTTTCCCATGAATTACCTACTTGTTATTATTACCTTATTCGCCTAGTTCCATCTTAATATACGCACGAGTAGTTGTCTATACATTCTAATGAAATTTCCTTTTTATTCAACAGAAAAGGAAATTTCTTACGTCTCTTATAATTATAATATATATTATTCATTTTTCCAAAAAGGGACAGTATCGCCCCCTAATATAGAAATCACTTCAACAATGGCATTAATCCGCTAGATTCTAACATAATATGTTCACCATCTGTTTCCATTTCTACTGTACGTTTATTCGTTCTATATACCATTATACCGTGCCTTTTTAAGCGTTTCACTACACTTTGGTGAGGATGTCCATACGGATTATTACTCCCGTACGATAGAATAGCAAACTGCGGTTCCACTTTTTTTATAAACGTTTCACTTGTTGAAGTATATGAGCCATGATGCCCCACTTTTAACACATCTGCATGGACATCAAATTGTTTTAATATTTCATGTTCTGTCCGTACATCCGCGTCACCCATTAATAAAAAATCCGCTTTTCCATATCGCACCTTTAAAACAATTGAGGATTCATTATTTTCATCTTTTGATTTCCCGTTGTTTAATACTTGTATAGAAACATGTGGATCCAGCGGTATATATTGTCCTTCCTTTACTGAAACGAAAGGTATCCCTCTTTTTTTTATATTATTCCGATACGTATGATAAGTAAGAGAACTATATGTTTTTCCGCTATCTAATATAAGCGATACCGGCATTTGCTCTACAATTGGAATTAACCCCCCTATATGATCCATATCGGGATGCGTACTGACAATTACATCTAAATGATTAATCCCTTTCTCAATTAATTTCTGAATAATAACCTCTCCTGCTTCATAAGGTCCTCCATCAATTAACATTGTTTGTCCATTTGGCATTATAATAAGTGTTGCGTCACCTTGCCCCACTTTTAAAAAGCTCACTTTCATTTTACTAAGATGTTGCCGATGCATATGTAAAGGAGACGTAGTATGAATGGACATCATATACCTTTTAGCTGATGCGCTATTTAAAGAAAAACATAATAAAACAGAAACTAATAATAAAATAATCCGCATACCTCTCATAACTCGTCTCCTTTTTTCATTTAGTATGGCACTGTAAATAATTGATATACAAAAAAAGCTTAGCAAAATGCTAAGCTTTTATTTCGATATCTCTTGTAAAGAACCGAAGAATAAATCTGCTTCATTCATTTGTTCATTCTCTTCAGAAAGCGGTGGTAAATCATCTAATGTTTTCAATCCAAATGTGTCTAAAAATTCTTTTGTTGTTCCGTATAAAATAGGACGCCCTGGTCCTTCTGCTCTTCCCATTTCTTTTATAAGTAAATGTGAAACCAACGTTTGTAACGCCTTATCAGTTTTAACTCCTCTAATCTCTTCCATTTCAGTCCTTGTGATTGGTTGGCGATATGCAACAATCGCTAACGTTTCGAGGGCAGCTTGTGAGAGTGAAGCAGCTGTTGGTGTATCTATTAATTTTTGATAATATGAAGCATGTTCTTTCTTTGTAGCAAAACGATATACTTTTGCATACTGTACAATTTGCAAACCACGGTTTGCACCTTCACATTCTTGTTGCATTTCTTCTAAAATATTAATTGCTTCATTCATTTCAATTTCAAGAACTTTCGCTATTTGTTCTGGATAAATCCCTTCATCACCAGAAACAAATAAAAGGCCTTCAATAATTGACTTTTGTTCTTTCCTATCCATTTCACGAGCTCCTTCCTTCTATTTTCTCATAAAAATACACATCAAAAAACCGAATCACAATTAATGCGTTCGGTTCAATATTTTTTCTCTTGTTCCAAACGATACATTAAAACATAGCATGAGATAAAATGTTGCTATCCCATTTTCACATACTTGCTCTATGCAGATTTATTAGAGCTTGATACGAAAATTTCATCAAAATTATGTTCTTGCTCAATTATGATTTGTTGGTTTTTCATAAGTTCCAGAACTGCTAAAAATGTTACAACCATTATTTCACGTTCATCATCAACAAACAAATCATAAAAACTTTGGCGACCACCCTTTATTTTTAACTGTTTTAAAATATCAGTCATTCGCTGTTCAATTGGTATTTCTTGACGAGTAATACGTGTTGTTACAGGTTTTTTTGCCTTTTTACGGCGCATTAATTTTTGAAATGCCGCTAGCATATCATATAACGTAACATCAAGAGGTAAGCTTGTCTCCTCTTCTTGTTGCAACGATGTAAAGTCAATTGGTGGACGTGTATATAGCTGTGCTCTTTCTTGTTCTCTTTCTTTTAACTCAGTAGCAACTTGCTTATATTTCTTATATTCAATTAACCTCTCCATCAATTCTTGACGAGGATCATCTATAAAATCATCACCGTTATCAAGTACATCTTCTTCATGTTTCGGCAACAACATCTTACTTTTAATTTGTAATAACGTTGCAGCCATTACTAAATACTCACTTGCAACATCTAATTGAAGTTCTTTCATCGTATGCACATAAGATAAATATTGCTCTGTAATATCTGCTACAGGAATATTATATATATCAATTTCATAACGATGTATTAAATGTAACAATAGATCTAACGGCCCTTCAAAAGCCTCTACTTTAAAATTATATTGCACAAAGCATCCCACCACATTTTTTCTATAACAACATAAGTATAGAGCATACTCATGTTCTATCCAACCTTTTTAAGAAATTTAATTAAAAATAGACCGATGCCTATGTCATCATGCCCACCACTTCATATGATAACAGTGTAGTAAGAACAATGTAGGAGGTCAAAAAACTATGGGTCACGTTGATTGTGGTTTTAGCGGTGGGTTCGCATTACTTGTTGTACTGTTTATTTTACTAATTATTGTAGGAGCAGCTTGCTTCTGCTAATATGAACAATAACGGCTAGGGGGAAACCTCCTAGTCGTTTATTGTTCATATTTCTATGATACACTTATATGTATAACCGTTAGATAGGAGCGAGAAAACATGTATCCTACCGAATACATACAATTTTTAATTCATTTCCATGGAGATTATGACTATTTTGAATGCCACGAAATACTAGAAGAGTATTGGAAGACAAAACCAAGAGGTAATCGTGATCATTACTTAGTTGGTCTCATTCAAATTGCAGTTTCTTTATACCACCAAAGACGTGCTAATTGGAATGGTTCTACAAAAATGATGAAAAGCGCAATTACAATTTTAGAAAAAAGCGGTGTGCCTTTACAACGTTTAGGAATTAATCAAGTACAACTTCTTTCCTTGCTCAATGAAAGATTGCAATCTATCCATAAAAAAGAACGTTTTGTACCTTTATTTTTACCCTTATCAGATTCATCGTTAGAGAAGCAGTGCATAGAGTTATGTCAAAAACAAAACCTCTCTTGGAAAGACTTGAATGCTATCCCAGGTGAATATATTATAAACAAGCACACTTTGCGTGATCGCACAGAGGTCATTACTGAACGAAACGAACAATTACAAAAAAGAAAGCAGAGATAATAAACTACTTATCTCTGCTTTCACGAATGTATATTTTGTTCTAGCCCTTTACATTTTTCGCAAAAACTTGCTGTTTGCTCATTTCCGCAAATTGTAAACTCAAGAAATTTACTCTTTAACTCTTGAACCATCTTCGTCCCAATCCCCACATGACGGTGAGACGGGTTCACACTCAAATGCTGAATTTCTAATACTTGATTCTCTTTTTTTACAATCCCCATTATTCCAACAAAATCTTCATTTTCTTTCCACAAATACAATTGCCAATCATCTTTTGCTTCATATTCTTTCATTGTCAATTGTAATGTTTTCACATCTTTTTCAGTTGGCATAAACGAAAGAAGCCCCATTGCAATTTTTTCATAACTTTTTTTAAAACGAATTAACATAACCCTTATCCCTTCTTACAAAAGTTACAAACTAGTAATCCCCTCAATCACTCTTTTCATATCACATTCATTTTACAATATTTTCAACAGAGTGAGAAGAGTCTAAAACAACTTGATAATCATACAAAGCGAAAAGAAGAAAGTCAAATCTATGTTTCAGCACTATTCCTTTAATAAATAGAGTTAAAAAAAGAAAATTTTATATGGAATGGAAAGAAACATATCATTCAACAGCACTTCATTTATAGTTACTCTAAAGCAGCACAATTCTAGCAAAATTAATATAACAAAAAATATTTATTGAAACATATAATGTAATGTATTCTATGTAATTGGTTAAAGGTTTGTTCTCACAAGCAATATATTTTAGCAACAATACTACTTGTATGATGAGCTGTAGAAGTAGTACTCAATCTCATTAAAAATAAAAAAGAGAGCAAAAGCTCTCTTTTTCCTTACCTTATTCTTCCCAAACTTTAACTTCTTTCATTACATCGCCTTGACGCATTTTTAATACTGTTTCAATACCGCTTGTTGCTTTACCGAATACAGTATGAACACCATCTAAATGCGGCTGTGGCTCATGAACGATAAAGAATTGGCTACCGCCTGTGTTACGGCCAGCATGAGCCATAGAAAGTGATCCTACAAGGTGTCTATGAGGGTTTCCATCAGTTTCACATGGAATAGAGTAACCTGGGCCACCTGCACCTGTACCTGTTGGGTCTCCACCTTGGCTTACGAAGCCAGGAATAACACGGTGGAATGTAACACCGTCATAAAATCCTTGCTCTGCTAATTTTTTAAAGTTTTCTACTGTTTTCGGTGCTTCTTCTGGGAAAAATTCCAAGTCGATTTTTTCACCGTTTTCCATTAATATGTATCCTAAAGTTTTCATACGTATATGTCTCCTTTCAACTATCTCAGCACTATATTACCACATTCATGACTAGAAACAAAAAGAATCCGACAATCTAGATACTTCTTTTTTGAAATGTGGAAAAAGCTAGGTGACAAATAAGAAATATATACTATAATAACTTTGTTGCCCGAAAATTTTAGAAAGAGAAAGGGAGCGATTTTTCGTGAAAACGAAATTACTAGCTCTGCTATTAGCTGTAACGGTATTTATGATGCCAACAGCTTCGTTTGCAGACATCATCGAGGGAGAATCAATTGTTACATTAGGAGAGAACTTATCTGAACAACAAAAACAAGATCTGTTAAAAGAAATGAAAGCACCGAAAGATGCTACAATTATTACTGTATCTAATGCGGAAGAACATAAATTTCTAGAAGGCATTGTTCCAAAAGCACAAATTGGTACGAGAGCAATTTCTTCTTCTATGATTACATACACAAAACCAGGATCTGGTCTTATTGTACGATCAAAGAACATTAACTGGGTAACAGATGCAATGTACACTAACGCTTTGATTACAGCAGGTGTAAAAGATGCAGAAATTCAAATTACTGCACCTTTTAAAGTTTCAGGAACTGCAGCTTTAACTGGATTAATGAAAGCATACGAAACTGCGTCCAATAAACAAATTCCTGAAGAAGTTAAAAAAGTAGCGAATGAAGAAATGGTACAAACAGCCCAGCTTGGTGATAAAATTGGTGAAGAAAAAGCAGTTCAACTTGTTGCAAAAATTAAAGAAGAAATTGCAAAAGAACAGCCAAAAACAACAGAAGATTTACGTTCATTAATTAAAAAAATTGCTGATCAACTCGGCATTACATTGACAGATGAACAGTTAGATAACTTAGTATCGTTATTTGATAAAATGAAAAATCTTAATATCGATTGGAATCAAGTTGGTAGTCAATTAAACAAAGCAAAAGAACACGTTTCTGCCTTCTTAGGTTCTGAAGAAGGACAAAGTTTTCTAGATAAAGTGAAAGATTTCTTCTCAAGTATCATTGATTTTGTTAAATCTTTATTCAAGTAAAAAAGAAGCCCGCCAGTGACGGGCTTCTTTTTTATACAAGTAATGGTAATTTCATAACAGCCTCTTCAACCGAACGCACTATATGATTTGCTTTCTCCTTTACATATGGATGGGCATGATGAAGAGTAAATGAATGCGGGGTTACTTCAAACATAGAAATATCATTGAAAGAATCTCCAATACAAGCAACTTCATTTGCTTCAATTTGCAAATGGTCCATTAGTCGCTTTAGAGCACTCCCCTTACTCACGCCTCTTGGCATAATATCAACATAGCGTTTACCTGATATAAAAACTTCCGCTTCGCCTTGAAACGTATCTCGTAGCTCTTGATCTAACGTCACAATTTTCTCTTCTTCTCCAAAAACAAACAATTTTGCAGGGTGTACAGTCTTACCAAACTCTTCTTCTAACGCTTCAATTTCAGCGATATGCACGCCCATATACGCTTCAAAATTATGGTGATGTTCATTCTTCCTTTTTGTATATCGCTGCTCATTTGCACAAACAATATCCGCTAGTCCTTTTTTATGTATATATCGATATATTTCCTGGGCAACCACATTTTCAAAACTCGATTCATGAAATAAATTTCCATCCGGAAGCAACATTGTCGCTCCATTTAAGCCAGTTGTGTAATATGGGAATGAAAACCTTTTTACAACTTCATCAATTCTGTGTGTAAAGCGGCCAGAGGCAAAACAAATATTTGTCCCTTTCTCAGCTAACCAACACAGCGCACGTTCATCTTCTTTTTGCATATGATTCACATCGTAAACGAGCGTGTCATCTAAATCACTTACAAATAATTTAATCATGTCCTCTTCCCCTTCCATACACAATATCTACTCTAAGTGTACACAAAAAATGTTTGATTTTTGTTAAAAAATAATAAATTTTTGCTAAAAAAAATAAACGGGTGTATAATCCCGTTTATTTTTGTCTTTTTACATTTTGAGGTCTTACAATACTTGGTCGTACTTTTAAACTAGACATCGTTGGACGGAGTAAAATTTTTGTTAATGCGCCCCAATCAAATGGTAAAAACGGCCATAAATAAGGTGTTTGTAAACTTTTTATAGACGTTAAAAATAAAATTAATATCGTCATACCAATTACAAATCCCATCTCATGGAAGAGACCTGTTAAAATAATAACAAACAATTTCCCAACCTTATTCCCTAATCCTAATTCATAACTCGGTGTTGCATATGCACCAATCATCGAAACTGCTACATACAAAATTACTTCTGGCACAAACAAACCTACATCAATTGCAATTTGACCAATTAATATAGCGGAAATCAACCCTGCTGCAGACGATAACGGCGTTGGAGTATGAATGGCTGCCATCCTTAAAAACTCAAGTCCGACCTCTGCCATTAACACCTGTAATAAAATTGGTAAATGCGTCATCTTAGTCGGTCCAATAAAAGCAAGATTTGCTGGCAAAAGAGTTGGATCAAATACAAACACTAACCAAAATGGTAATAAAAATAACGAGAATATAACACCTAAAAAGCGCACCCAGCGTAAAAATGTACCGACAGCTGGATTTTGTCTAAACTCTTCCGCGTGCTGTAAATGATGAAAATATGTTGTCGGTGTAATCATAGCACTTGGCGATGTGTCAACAAGTACTAACACATGTCCTTCTAGTAGATGATTTGCTGCTACATCTGGCCTTTCTGTATATCGAATAAGTGGAAATGGGTTATAGCTTTGCTTTACAACAAATTCTTCTACTGTTTTATCCGCCATCGTAATTCCATCTACATCGATGTTATTTAATTCTTGTTTTATAATCTTTACTAAATCTGGATTTGCAACATCTTGAACGTATGTAATGCAAATATCCGTTTGTGATCTATCTCCTACTCGAACCATTTCATTTCGAAGACGTGGATCTCGAATTCTTCTACGGATTAATGCTGTATTTACAACGATATTTTCAACAAATCCATCCCTTGCACCGCGTACTACCTTTTCGGTATCTGGTTCTGTCGGCGTTCGCCCTGGATAACTACGAACATCGATTGCAAACGCTTCCGTTTCACCTTCCACAAATATCACGATGAGTCCTGATAATACTTGGAGCATTACCTCATCCATCGTTTTCACTTTACTTACTTGTTGATGGATTAAGCGATTCTCTAAAAGCTTCACTGTATCTTCTTCTACATCCCTTATCTCATTTGTATCCACCGCTTCTTCTAAAATAGGGATAATATAATTTGTATCACAAAGTCCGTTTACAAATAACACACCAATTTCTTTATTCAAAATTTGAAATTTACGAATGCCAACATCGTATGTAACGCCTAGCCCAACTGTCTGCTTTAAATAATTTTCATTGTCACTTATGAAAGTTGATATAGGGATATCCACTTTTTTAGGCTTCGTCATAAAAACCACTCCTTTCCAAAATTAATTGAATTGCTTTCTTCGTAATAGGTGATCCCCTCTCCCATTCATCATTTCCACACATCTTACCAATGTCACCGACTCCAACGATGACAGGAACATTCAAGTCATCTAAACAATAAATTGTATCTCCGCTAATTCTGCCAATTTCGCCATCTGGAAGTCCAAATTTATCAACACCGTATTCGGTTAAATTCCCATTCCGATCTACACTTACATCTACACGTGCCCATTCCCAATGATGCGTATTAGACGCTACCGCTAAAATACCGAGCACATCAATTTGTTTATGGGTAGCCACATATTTTAAAGCCTTTTCACCAGATCCTTCTCCAATAAATCCACTGTCATCAAACATGACAAATACAGGGTCATATGGCGTTTGCATAATAAGCTCAACAACTTTTTTCCCTGTCAATTTGGTTGGATTACTTTGTGATGCTGAAATACACCTTCCCCCAAATTCCTTCGTTAAAAGCTCAATTGTCCGCTTTGCATATTCATCTCCATCTGTGACCAAAACAACCCTTCGTCTCATTTGATTTATCCTTTCGGTTTACATATAAGTGCTATAAAAAACGAAAACAATATCGCTGCGGAAATGCCCGCAGACGTTAAACTAAACATGCCAATACCAATTCCTAAATATCCATGTTTTTCTGCTGCATGCATTGCTCCGTGCAATAGTGAATGTCCAAAACTTGTAATAGGGACTGTTGCTCCAGCACCTGCAAACTTTATTAGTTTATCGTACAATCCAAATCCATCTAAAATTGCTCCGATGACTACAAAAGTTGCCATTAAATGAGCTGGTGTTAACTTTACGAAATCTAACAATAGTTGCCCAATTAAACAAATAACTCCACCTACAAGAAATGCATATATAAAATCCACAATTCACTCTCCTTTAACTCTCTCAAATACGACACCATGTGCAATTGTTGGAATCGTTTCCTTCTGTTGCATCATCATCGGGCTTAATAATGCACCAGTCGCAACGACAAAAATTCGTTGTAAATTCCCTTTTTGCATCTCGTGTAATAAATGACCATATGTGACAACTGCTGAACAAGCGCAACCACTACCACCTGCAAACACTTCTTCTTGACTTGATTCATAAATCATCAATCCACAATCATTGTATATATGCCCAAGATCATAACCTTCCTCAAGTAAAAGTTGTTTCGCAATCGGCGTCCCAACAGCTGATAAATCACCCGTAACAATCAAATCATAATCATCGGCACTTCTTCTTAAATCTTCAAAATGTTGTTGAATTGTATGAGCTGCTGCTGGAGCCATCGCTGCCCCCATATCCAAAGGATTTGTAATTCCTAAATCTTGCACTTTTCCAATTGTAGCCGACGTAATTTTAATTGCACTTTTTTCATTGCTAATTAATATAGATCCTGCACCAGTCACAGTTGAATTTGCTGTCCCTGGCTTTTGTCCACCGTACTCTGTTGGATAGCGAAATTGTCTTTCAGCCGTTGCATTATGACTACTTACTGTAGCTAAGACACGATTTGCAAATCCACCGTCTATAAAAGCTGAGCCAACTGCTAAAGTCTCCATAGACGTCGCACAAGCGCTAAACATTCCTAAAAAAGGAATGCCCCACTTACGCGCAACATAATTTGCTGTCACTGTTTGATTTAATAAATCTCCCGCTAAAAAGAAATCAATTTGCGATGTTTTTATATTCCCTTTTTGCACTGCTTGTTGAATTGAGTCTGACATTAATCTTCGTTCGGCAAGCTCCCAATTTTCTTCTCCACAATGCAAGTCACCATATGAAATATCAAATTTTTTCCCAAGAGGGCCCTCAGCTTCTTTCGGACCGACAGCAGTACCCGTTGCATTCACATATATATCATTTTGAAATACCCACGTTTGTTTTCCGGTCAACCTCATACTAGCCCTCCTTTAAGACATAAAAATTTTAAAGGTATACCTTATTAACCCAATGATATATGCACCAACAACCCCAAATACAATCACACTTCCTGCCAGTTTAAACATATTTGTAGCAATCCCTAGAACAACCCCTTCGCTCTTATGTTCTAAGGCAGCGCTCGCCATAGAATTTGCAAATCCTGTTACCGGTACCGCTGATCCTGCTCCAGCAAATTGACCGATTTTATCATATACACCACACCCTGTTAAAATCGCGGATAATAAAACAAGGGTTGCAACAGTTGGGTTTCCTGCCTCTTGTTCACTGAAGTGAAAATAATGTATATAAAATTTCATCAATACTTCTCCAACTGTGCAAATGAGTCCACCTACAAGAAATGCTTTGATACAATTTAGTAAATAGTTTGGCTTTGGATGATACTCCTTCACTTTATTTATGTAATCATCCTTCAATTTCTGACTTGTCATTTATATACTGCCTCCTACTTTACGAAATAAATCCAGTGAAACAACGATCCTATTACTTTCCCAAGTACAAGAGCAACGAGTAAAACAATAATCTTCCCCTCTACCCCTACTCGTTTCGCTAAAATAGGCAGAACATTTAACACCTCTGTTAATGCCGCAGCAAGCATTCCGATGAATGTGCCACAAAATATCCCTAATATAACGAGCCAATACTGCGACGTTTGAAATGTAATGTTTTTCAAACTGCACCAAGCCCCTGTTAAAGTACCTGCAATGACTGCCCACTCAAAATATTGAATATGCTTTCCACTTCTCGTTAATTGGGCTAAACGGGGGATTATACCAAGTACAGCTAAAAATGCGACATATCCGCTACCTACCGCAATCCCTCCAGCTAAACCAATTAAAATAACAAATCCAGACTCAATCATCGGCAAGTTGTTTCATATTATCCTTGTTTTCATTAACGATTACATACTGATCAAGTGACTGTTGGTATTGAAACATCTCAACTTCTAACGGACTCGGCTCTTCATTAATTCGCTTTTGAAATACATGATTAAAAAATAAAACCATCCCTAAGCCAAGACCTAAAGAATAAGGGATTTGAAATAAAAGTGGTTGCGCATTAAATTCTCCAGTAATCATGTAATATAACCGTTGATGTACTTGTTGCATACTTACATCTTCATGGAAATAAATGATCGCAAGGGCCGCTCCAATGAACAGTAACAGCCATACAAGCCCGAAAAAAATTGGGTGTGTCTTCTTTTTTTCGTATATAATTTCAACAAGAGTTTGTCCAGAACCGAGTAAATTAATTTGTACATGAGATGCTTTCTGTTGAATAATCTCAATTACTTTCATAACATCAATTACAACATGCGTCTTATCATGCGCTGTTATTTTGTAAACTATCTCATTTTGTAACAACTCAACTACGGAAGAATCTCCGGCAAGTTGAGCAACATCGCCCAGCTTTACTTCATAAGTAGGAGAAACTTTTAAACGATTGCGCATTTTAATATAAATCGTTTGTTCCAACTTTCATTCACCCCTTCACTCTTCCTCGTAGTTGTAGTATGGTTATTGAATTTTTTTCTAATACAATTTTTTCATAAAAAAACATCTGCACCATTTCGGTACAGATGTTTTTACTTATGCCTTTTTCTTAAATAAGTTTACAATACTTAATGCAAGCCCTCCCCAAATGACTACTATTCCAATAACCATCATCATAATCGCTGATCCACTCATTATGAAACACCTCGATCTTTCCATTCTTTTTCAAGCTTGGCAGAATCCGAATGAATTTGTGCATCCCATTTTTTCAGGCCAATGATTATTGCAACTATGAGGAATGCTGCTGCTATCGACCAACCATACGTTACAACAAACTCAGTCGGATAATCTCCGTAGTTCTTTTTAATATTTTGGATTGTACCATCAATTAGCATATACCCTAACATAAGCGGAGTAATAACGAGTAAACTCACTCTCCAAAACGTTCCTAATTTAATATCAGATACAAAGTTTGCATGATTTTGATAAACTGGTAAACGGCGTAAAATGAGCCCTATCGTAACTACTTCCGCAAGTGCAATTGTAATTAATCCGAAATTATTAGCGAAATAGTCGACAACATCTAAGAACATAAGTCCACCACGTGTTGCAAAAACAAGAGAAACTAACACGAGAAGGGTTCCCATAATTCCAATAGTTTTTTCCCGACTTAAACTGAATTTTTCAGATACAGCGGCAAAGCATACTTCTGCGAGTGAAATAAGTGATGTAATTCCAGCAACCGTTAACGATAAGAAAAATAAAACACCAAACAACGGTGACATCGGCAATTCATTAATAATTTGAGGAAATACTACGAACGCAAGCCCAACGCCAGCACTTGCTACTTTATCAACCGGTACTCCCATATTATTTGCCATAAATCCAAGAGCTGCAAAGACCCCAATACCTGCTAATAATTCAAATCCTGAGTTTGCAAATCCAGTAATAAAGGCATTATTTGTTGTATCCGAGTTTTTCGGTAAATAGCTAGAATACGTAATCATAATTCCAAATGCTAAAGATAAACTAAAGAATATTTGACCGTAAGCAGCAAGCCATACTTTCCCATCAAAAATACGACTCCAATCTGGTTTAAAGAATGCATCTAGTCCTTGCATAGCACCTTCCATCGTCACTGCACGAACAACGATAATAAGGAACATAACAACTAATAAAGGAATAAATATACGGTTAACAACTTCGATTCCTTTTTTAACTCCTTTAAATGCAACGCCAAGCACAATAATCCAAACGAGAGCTAACGGAATTAATACTTCTGGTACAAGTCCTCCAAATTGTCCTGGCTTATCTGCAACATGTAAGTACTCTTTAAATAAAAATGATTGCGTGTCTTTTCCCCACGCTCCAGTAATTGCAAAGTATGTATACGATATAGACCAAGCAATAATCACTGCATAATATGTTGAAACGATAAATGTTACGCACATTTGCCACCATCCAATAAATTCGGCACGCGGGCTAATACGGAAAAATGTAAGTGGCGCTGAACCACGATGACGATGACCAAGGGCAAACTCAAACGCTAACAATGAAATACCAGTCGTTAATAATGCAAATAAGTACGGTAAAAAGAATGCTCCTCCTCCATTTTCATACGCTGTATAAGGAAAACGCCATATGTTTCCTAATCCAACGGCAGATCCGACCGCTGCGAAAATAAATCCAGCTCTCGTTCCCCATTGTTGCCTCGTTTCCATGTTTCCTTCCCCCTTTATGACAAGTTCATACTTGGATTATATTGTAAATTAACTAAATTATCAATAAATTCTGTTAATTTTTGAGAAAATTAACATCTCTCTCCTATTAACAGCATAAAAAAATCGAATAGACAATTATTCGTCTATTCGATCTTTCATCTGTTTTAATATTTTCTTTTCAAGTCTTGAAACTTGTACTTGCGAAATGCCTATGCGCTCTGCTACTTCTGATTGTGTCTGATCTTTATAGTAACGCAAATATACAATTAAGCGCTCTCGTTCATCTAGTTCTCTAATCGCTTCTTTTAAAGCAATTTTATCGAACCATTTCGTTTCAGATTGATCTGCAATTTGATCTAAAATAGTGATTGGATCTCCATCGTTTTCATATACAGTTTCATGTATAGATGAAGGGGCCCGGCTCGCTTCTTGTGCTAGCACAACTTCCTCTGGCGTTAGTTCTAGTGCCTCTGCCACTTCATTAATCGTTGGAGCCCTTCCGAATTCTTTCGAAAGCTCATCTCTCATCTTTCGAATTTTGTTTCCTGTTTCTTTTAAAGACCTACTAACTTTCACTGATCCATCATCACGTAAGAAACGTTGTATTTCACCAATAATCATTGGAACTGCATATGTTGAAAATTTCACGTCGAAAGATAAATCAAATTTATCTACCGATTTCAAGAGCCCAATACATCCAATTTGAAATAGGTCGTCTGGTTCGTATCCTCGATTAAGAAACCGCTGTACAACCGACCAAACGAGGCGCATATTACTTTGAACGATTGTATCTCTCGCTTGTTGATCTCCATCTTGACTTTTTTGAATTAACGCTTTTAGCTCGTGGTCCTTTAACTGAGGTTTCTTCTTCTCATTTTTGACCTCTATGTCCATAGGCTATTCTCCTTAATTGCATAGAGCGTTACTATTTGATAAGTATTTTGTCAAATGGATTGTTGTCCCGAAAGATTCGTTTGAAATAACTTCTACTTCATCCATAAAATTTTCCATGATAGTAAATCCCATTCCGGAACGCTCTAATTCAGGTTTAGTTGTAAAAAGGGGTTGTCTCGCTTCATCTAAGTTAAAGATTCCAATCCCTTCATCTCGAATCGTGAGTTTCACCATTGCTTCTTCCAAAATTACAGAAATATAAACAATACCTTCTGCATTTCCTTCGTATCCATGAATAATTGCATTTGTAACCGCTTCTGACACAACTGTTTTAATCTCCGTTAATTCTTCCATCGTTGGATCTAGTTGTGCAATGAAAGCCGCCACTGTAACGCGAGCGAATGATTCATTTTGACTTAATGCTGAAAATTGAAGGTTCATTTCATTTCTCATCTATGCCACCCCCAACGTCGCGAGCGCGTGCGCTTCACTTTCTTCTAAGCGAACGATTTTGAATAAGCCCGACATTTCAAATAAACGCTTAACAGGCGGTGAAATTGCACAAACAACCATTTCTCCACCTAATCCCTTTACGTGTTTATATCGGCCTAATATAACACCTAGACCAGAACTATCCATAAACGATAAGTTCTCTAGGCTCAAAACAATATGATGAACACCATGTGTCTCAATCATATCTGTTACTTTCGTTCGCAACTCTTCAGCCGTATGATGATCTAATTCACCCTCTAGTCTCACACATAGGACGTCACGTTTTACTTCTAATTGCATGGAAAGACTCACACGATTTCCTCCTTATGCTCAAACTTTACTTATTCACATACATAAAGATTTTCGTGATACAAAATAAGAATCCTTCCTGCTGACAAAAGAAGAACTATTTCGTCATAAAGTGAAACCTTTCAGCATTATTCACTTACATACGAATAGAAAAGCGGCAAAATATTTGCCGCTATTTTGATGTTGAAAACATCCCAAAACTTCTTTTAAATAACTCCCACCAGCTCGCTGCAGCAACATCTTCTTTTGCTACAATTGTTTGTTTTAATAAAACATCTTTATCTTTTTTAATAACAAGTGTACCAAGCGCGTCACCTTTTTTAATCGGTGCTTTTACTTTCTTTTCAGCAATTACTTCTTGTTTTACCTTGTCCATATTCTCGCCCTTCTTCATAAGAAGAGAAACATTATCTGATGCAACTAAATCTACTTTTTCTTTTTTCCCTTTCCCTACTTGAACTGTCTTAATTTTTTCGCCGCGCGTATACAATTTCTTTGTCATATATTGTCCAAATGCATAGTCAAGAAGCTTCGTCACTTGGTTGTTCCGTTCTTTTGATGTTGGTGCTCCCATGACAACTGAAATGACACGCATGCCATTTTTTTCAGCCGATGCTGTTAAACAATATTTCGCTTCTGTCGTAAAACCTGTTTTTACTCCATCTACGCCAGGATAAAAACGTACTAGCTTATTCGTATTAACGAGCCAAAACTTTTTATCCGTATCTTCACGTAAATAATCTTCGTACTTACCTGTGTATTTACGAATAAGTGGATACTTCATCAATTCTCTCGCCATTATAGCCATATCATTTGCTGTCGAATAATGGTCTTTGGCCGGAAGACCTGTTGGGTTTTGAAAATGTGTATTTTTCAGCCCTAAATCTTTCGCCTTTTTGTTCATCATATTTACAAATCCTTCTTCTGAACCTGCGATATGCTCGGCTACTGCAACAGATGCGTCATTTCCAGATGCAATTGCAATACCCTTTAACATCTCATTTACAGTCATCTCTTCCCCAGGTTCTAAAAAGATTTGCGATCCACCCATTGAAGCTGCATGTTCACTCGCTCTAACTTTATCGGTCAGTTTTAGTTTTCCTTTTTCAACTTGTTCCATAATTAAAAGCATTGTCATAATCTTTGTCATACTAGCAGGTGGTAATTTTTCATTTGGGTTTTTATCAAATAAAACTTTACCTGTATCTTGCTCAATTACGATTGCTGACGACGCTTGTTCCGCTAACTTCGGCGTTGTTTCTTCTGTTTTCTCCTGCTTCGTTTTTTCAGATTGCGCAAAACTCACTGAAGTTCCAGAAAGCAATAACATGAAACAAACAAGTATTCCAAAAACTCGCTTCATGACTAACCCTCCATTCTATATCAGACCTATTTTTTCCAATTCTCCTTTTTTTAATACCAATTTTTTCTATTATTTTCAGTTGACAAATACATTCGTCCCCTATATTGTATTAAATGTATTACACACAGTAGTACACTTAATACATATGAGGAAGGAGACATTGCTCTTGCATATTCAACTTGACCCAAGAAGCAACACTCCGATATGGGAACAAATTGTTCAAAATATAAAAGAACTCGTATTGAAAAACATGTTGGCTCCAAGTGATAAACTTCCTTCTGTACGCGAACTCGCTTCTTTACTCGTTATAAATCCAAATACAGTGAGTAAAGCGTATCAAGAGTTAGAGCGACAAGGAATTATTGAAACGTTACGAGGAAAAGGAACATTTGTATCCCAATCGATTACCCCAACATTAGACGAAAGGAAAATCGCTATGGTTGAAAAGCAATTTCATCAATTACTATTAGAAGCCTCTTATCTTGGTGTTACGAAAGATAAAATTCATGATTGGATAGATTCATACTATAAAGAGATTGGAGGAAATACGGATGCTGAAAGTGACAAGCTTGAAGAAAACAATTGATACTCAAACAATTTTAGACGATGTTTCTTTCACATTACAAAAAGGTAGTATCATCGGGTTACTTGGAAGAAACGGCGCGGGAAAAACAACTTTATTACGAACGATGGTCGGCATTTTAGACCCAGACGAGGGAACTGTTACATATGAGGATATCGACATTCATAAGAATCCTGAAACGAAACAAAAAATCGTATATGTTCCGGATTCTACTAACATACTGAACGGTTATACAGTAAAAGAAATCGTGAAGTTTTATAAAGCAGTTTATACAGCTTTTGATGAACCATATTTCTATGAACTACTAGAACGTTTCAACTTACCAAACAAACGAATTCGTAGTTATTCAAAAGGAATGAAGGCACTGCTTGCTATCATTTTAGCTGTTGCTGCACAGGCAGAATATATTATTTTAGATGAACCAACAAACGGACTTGATCCTATCGTTAAAAGACAGATTTTACAGTTTCTCGTTGGAGAAGTTGCAGAAAAAGAAATTACCATTTTCATCTCTACCCATCATTTAGATGAAGTGGAACAAATTGCAGATACAATCATTATGTTAAAAGGACATACTGTAGCATCTATTACGTCACTAGACGATGCAAAATCACAATTTGCAAAAATACAAGTAGATTACGAGCGTTCATTACCTCAAAAACTAGAAAACTTAAGCAATATTAAAATATTAAATCAAACAGGAAAAGTATATACAATCTTAATTGAAGGAAATGTGGCTACAACACTCGAGAAGTTTTATAAAGAACAACCACTGCTCATTGAAGAATTAACAATGTCACTTGAAGATGTCTTCGTTACGACACTGGAGGAGGATGGGTATGTTTCATAAGGCGTTGTGGATGTGGAATTGGAAGCGTGGGAAATATGCTGCGTTACTTTTTCTCTTCAGTTCACTTTATTTTTTATCTTTCGAATACTATCAAGCAGCAGAAACTCAACAGTCTCTCTTTCTCCATCCAGAAAAAATAGGTGAAGAAAAGTTCTACTATCATTATTCTTTTTATTCTTCTAATAGCTTTTGGTTAAGTATTATTACAATTATCCTATCCTGTATATTAATTGGATGGGAGCGAAGTAATCAAAATGGAGATTCACTTATGACATTTCCATTTAAAAGACGTGATATGTTCTTATCGAAGTGGGTTTTCGGTGGATTTTTCATTGTACTATCATTTCTAATCAATTGGGGTCTTATGTATTTTATTTATAAATCTACGTTTCACTTTGAATATCAATCTTTCGAACCGTTTCATCGATATTTCTTGTATGCAATTTTCACATATATCGCTATCTATACTGTCTCTTTATGTATAGGTACATTTACTGGCAGTATTATTTCACAAAGCATCTTCAGCATTACTTTTTGCATAATGGGAATGGGAATCTTTTCACTCTTACTCCTTTTCTTTACAGCTCATGCTGAGGCAATACAGGGGAATAAAAGTTATACGAATTTCGAAAACATTTATAAATTCAATAAAAAGACCAACATTTCAAGCGCTATATTAGACTTTTCAATTAGTTATAATTACCACCCTACTGTCCAATCAGATGAAGATCATGGAAAAGTAATACAAAGGGGACCCACTTTTCATAGTTACTACTCTGCAAAAGTAATACTTGTTCCTATCTTCTATACTATTTCCAGCTTACTAATTGGTATGTTTCTTTATGCACGATCACCTAATGAACATAATAAGAAAATTTTCCTTTTCCCAAAATACAACTCACTCTGGATGTGGGGTACTACCTTTTATTTTGCATTAATAGGTGGGCAAATGTTAAAACGTTTTGATTTATTATTTAGTTACTATGTTGGGTTCTTTTTATTTGGAATCGTCACTTATTTTATATTATCACGTCTTACAAACTATAAAGTTTTTTAAAGGAGAGATCCTATGTTTCAAAAAGCATTATGGGTGCATACCTACAAACAAAGTAAATATATTGTTTGGCTATTTTGGTTAGTAAGTTTTTATGTACTATCATATAAATACTATTTAGCAGCTGCCGAGCAATTAAAATATTTTCATGAACATAATGAATGGAAATATATATACCGATACTATTATCAACTTTCACTTCCCGATGCTATCATGGTTCAAGGAGGACTCCTTATTATATTAGCCTGCATTCTTATTGGATGGGAACGTCAAAATCAATCAAGTGACATTTTATGGTCTATGCCATTTAAACGAAAACATCTCTTCATAACGAAATGGCTTTTTGGTGTGTGTAATATTGTAGCTATCGTTATACTAAATTGGGGACTTTTTGCTATTATGAAAAAGACAACCTTTCATAATAAGTATCAAATATTTTCACCATTTCATACTTACTTCTTGTACATGGTTATCATCTTAATTGCTATCTATACACTTGCATTATGCATAGGAACAATTGCTGGTAATATGATTTCACAAGGATTCTTCAGTGTTGCTATACTTGGATTCCCTTTTATTTTGCCGACTCTAATTGCCGGAGCTATTTCTATTCATACGGTTGGACTTACTTCCAATCATACCGTCTATACGGAGGAAAATGTAGATCGTTACGGTTCAGTAATAGAAAAAATGAGTATTTTAGCGCCCGTTCGTGGATTCAATATTAATTTTAATTACGATCCTCAACGTGCTTATACTGATCAACAAGGCGTACGTCATGATGAACCTAATTTTACGTATATTCCTTCAGCAACAAAACTTACCGGTCCAATTGCAAATATACTTATTCTATTCCCTTTAGGAATGTACTTATATACAAGATCACCTAATGAACAAAACGGAAACTTTCTATTATACCCGAAGCTTAAAACACTATGTATGATATGTTGTGTAATCTTTATTGGAATGTTTGGAGGAATGGCAGCGGGCGGAAGTCGTTCTATCTTAAATTATTATATTGGTTTTATAGGGACCAGTACGATAGTCTACCTACTATTATCTCGCTTATTAAAATTTAAATTTTCTTGGCGTGTGAAATAACCTCCTTTAAAAGGAGGTTATTTCACATTCTCTCTCCTATCCCCATACACCATCTCTTCTTTCATCCCAAATCCATCACCATTTTGCACAATTTGCTCTGTCGGTGCAACTACACTTTCGGCAATTTTCCATTCCCCACGCTCTTTTACGAATACTTGTAGAAAATAGTTCATGCCATCTAATTGATATGCATTTTCTTTTTTCACATTATAGTGAATCGCAATGTAGTACACTTGAATGTTTTCTTTCCCTATTTTTGATACGTATTGCGATAGTCTCGGTATATAAAGTGCTGCTTTCTGAAAAGATAGTTGCTTCGCTTTAACAAGCGATGAACTTGTTACATTACGTAATGTGTCCCGATTACGGATATTATCGCTATGGTGGAATAATACTGCGTTTTGCATAGAACGAACCCATAATTTTGAATATAAGACTGTATTATCGTTTTCGATGTACTTCACTTCTTTTCGCACCACTTGGATAGGCGTATCTGCGTACGTGAATGTTTGAAAACAGAAAAAACTACCAAATAAAATGGTAAGTGCAGCAATATATTTCATAATCTTTCCTCCGATCTTTTAATTAAAGTATCGGAGTTTCAAAATATTTTTATTCAAAAGAAAAAGGATAGGAGTGCTTTCGCTTCCTATCCTCATTTATTATAATACGCGGCCAAATAGTTCTAAGACCATTTCTATTTCTTGGTCGCTCCAACCTTTAAATCTCTCTTTATAATATTCTTTACGCACAGCTTCAAGTTTTTCAGTTACTTCTCTTCCGTGCTCTGTAATTTCTAAGTACACGATTCGACGATCTGAATTAGAACGTTTTCTTTCTACTAATCCTTTTCGTACGAGACGATCTGTAACAGCTGTAATATGACTGGAGGTTACGTTTACTTCACTCGCAATTTGCGAAGCCATCTGTGGACTGTTTAAAAATAACGCACGTAATACAGAAAATTCATTATATGGCATATGTTCTGCAAAACGTGTATTAATATCATTTTGTAATAAACGTATCATTTTTCGAAATGATGCAGATAAATCTAAAATCAGCGTTTCTCTTTTTTCGTTCAATAGCCTCGTCCCTTTTTTATCATATTTACACATATTATAATCTATAAATACCTATGTTGTATATGCTTTCTTTCCTCAACATTCTCATTTATGTAACTTTTTTCATATAAATTTCTTTTTTGTTCACACATATACATATAAAAAGGATGGTGATGGAAAATGCAGGGTGGAATGAATCCTTATTTACACAACGTACGCACAGCTAATACTGGTAAAGAAGCTACTATTACTGTACAAGGCGAAGGCGTCGTTAAAGCAAAACCGAATGTTGTTATATTAACGCTTGGCATTCGAACAGATGATAAAAATGTAAAACAGGCTCAAGAAGAAAATGCAGTGCAATCCAAACAATTGCTGGATGCACTTAAACAGCTTGGTATTGCCGATAAAGATATAGAAACGATTTCTTATACGATCACTCCTCAATACGAATATGTAAATGATAAAGCATTGCTGCAAGGATACCGCGTGGAGCATTTGTATGAAATTACCGTTTTAAATGTACAAAAAGCTGGGGAAGTATATGATATAGCCGTTTCAAATGGAGCAAATGTAGCAAAAGGTTTACGTTTCCGAGTATCTCATCCAAATAAATATTATGAGCAAGCTCTCATTCAAGCTCTGCACCAAGCAGTAGAAAAAGCTCGTGCTATTGCGAGTACATATAATTTAAATATTAATCCTGTTCCCCTCTCATTCGTTGAAGAATCTGCCCAATTACCAAGGGAGGTTACGTCTTATGCTACTTTACATGCACAAGCAGCCCCGCCTATTCAATCGGGTGAATTAGAAATCATTTCATCCATACGGGCTATTTTTACGTATTTATAACGAATTCTCTTTACAAGTAAACGTTATCATTTTACTTGTTGTAAAAACATGATGTTCTGATATAATAAAGAACGGTGAGCTCTTACGAAAGAGATATCACGGGTGGGAGAGGGATATGAAAAAGAAGGTTTAACATGAAAGGAATACTTGAAAGAACATTTAAATTAGGTTTACACGAAACATCACCAAAACAAGAAGTTTTAGCTGGAGTTACGTCATTTTTCACGATCGTATATATTATGATTGTAAATGCATCAATTTTATCCGATGCTGGCATTCCTCTTGAAGCTGGAATTTTAGCAACTGTTTTCAGTTCATTTGTCGGATGTCTACTCATGGCATTTTGGGCAAATGCACCTGCTATTCTTGTCCCTGGTATGGGTGTAAATGCATTCTTCACGTACACAGCTGTGCATACGCTTGGACTAACTTGGCAAGAAGCATTGGCTGCTGTCTTTATCTCTGGTATTATTTTTGCAATTGCCGCTTTTACACCAATCGCTCGCGTGCTATCAGTATCAATTCCAAAGTCATTAAAGGAAGCAATTACTGTCGGCATCGGATTATTTTTAGCGTTTATCGGATTGCAAAAAGGTGGCTTAGTCGTTTCGAACCCAAATACTGCTGTTGCAATGGGTAAATTAAGTAACCCTGTCGTTCTTGCGACCGTGCTTACTCTTATCGTTGCACTTGTACTATTTATTCGTAACGTACGTGGAAACTTTTTATGGACGATTGCAATAGGAACTGGTATTGCATGGCTATTTGGCCTTGTTGATACAAGTCAAATCGGAAATAGTTCATTCTCATTCGCTAATTACGGCGATGTGTTTGGAGCTATGTCATTTGGCAAACTTTCTTCCTTACCGTTTTGGATTGCAACATTCTCCTTAAGCATGGTGCTTATTTTTGAGAACATGGGACTTCTGCACGGTTTATTAGAAGATGACCGTAAATTCCCACGTGCTTACCAAGCCAATGCAATTTCAGCAATGACATGTGGTCTATTTGGCACAAGCCCTACCGTATCAACAGTAGAGAGTGCCGCAGGTATTACTGCAGGCGGAAAGACAGGTCTGACGTCTATCGTTACGGGGTTGTTATTCTTTGCATCATTGTTTGCACTTCCGTTTGTCAAACTAATTCCTGATAGTGCCATTGCACCAATCTTAATTATTATTGGCGGCCTGATGATTACAAGCATTCAGCAAATTCCTCTGAACGATTTTTCAGAAGGATTTCCAGCGTTCTTAATTATCGTCATGATCCCGCTCACATATAGTATCGCTGATGGCATTGCGTTCGGATTTATTGCTTACCCTATCTTAAAAGTTGCTCTTGGAAAGCGTAAAGAAGTCGCACCATCTATGTATATCATTACATGCTTATTCTTAGCTATGTTTGTATTACATGCTATTGGTTAAAAAAAACACCGAGGAAATCCTCGGTGTTTTTTTACTTAAACCATCCTTTTTTATAAAACCAGGCCATCATTCCGCCGCCAATTAGTGCCATGATAAGTAGACAAATAAAATAACTATATTGTCCACCAAGCTCTGGCATATGCGTAAAGTTCATTCCATATACTCCCGCAATAAATGTTAATGGCATGAAAATAGTCGAGAATACAGTTAATGTTTTCATAATGTTATTCATATGATGTGAGTTTAATGAAAAATAACTATCCCGAATATCTGCTGTTAACTCTCGACTTGCCTCAATCATTTCTGTTAGTTTAAGCAAATGATCATGTATATCTTTAAAGTAAATTTCATGATCGCTTATACCATAAAAACGAGTCGAATTTAAAATACGATATAATAAATCACGCATCGGAATGATTGTACGCCTTAGCTTTGATAAATCTGCACGTATATCAAATACCTCTTCTAATACACTTCCTGCTGTCTCCCCGGTTAAATTATCATCAATTGCATTTAAATGATCCTCAATGTAATATACAGGCGCAAAATAGTCATCTACAATTTGGTCAATAATTGTATGAGCTACGTGTAAAGGACTATTTTTAATACGCTTCTTTTCTCCAAGTGTTTTCCATACTCTTTCGATTGCATTGTTATGAGAAAAGTGGAAAGAAACAATATAACGATCACTAATAAATAAATCGATTTCGTGCGGTTCTAGTCCATCTTCCCCAAATGCATGAAGAACTAAAAAGTTATATCCATCATAAAAATCAACTTTTGGCCTCTGTACGTATTCTATACAGTCTTCAATTGCAAGGGGATGGAACTTAAAATGGTCTTGCAGAATATATGTATACTCTTCTTTCGTTGGCTTATATAAATCTAGCCAATACCATACAATATGGTCTTTCTTTGTTTCTTCTAGAGAAACATCATATAATACTTCATCTGTTTTTGTTACTGCACAAATTCTAATCATAATTTCACCCATTATTATTATAAACAAAAAATAGTAAAAAAAGCCAAGGAGAAATCTCCTCAGCTTTTTTTATTACTTCGTTACGATACCGTGTACTAAAGTTGGTGCATCTACGTGTTCTTTAGAGATCTTCATGTTCTCATAAATTTTCGCTTTTACATCTTCAACATTTTCGCGGTTTGCGTAAATTGTAACGAGAGATTCACCTTGCTTCACGCTATCGCCTACTTTTTTGCGCAGCATTAGACCAACTGCTAAATCAATTTCAGACTCTTTCGTTACACGTCCTGCTCCTAAAAGCATTGCTGCTGTTCCGATTTCGTCTGCAACGATTTCTGATACATATCCGTCTTCTTTCGCTTCCACTTCAATTTTAAATTGTGCTTGTGGCAATTTAGAAGGGTCATCAACAACAGATGCGTCGCCGCCTTGCGCTGATAAGAATGTTTTAAATGATTCTAGCGCTTTTCCGTTGTTCATTACTTCAATTAGCTTTTCACGTGCATCTTCTAAAGATGAAGCTTGTCCAGCAAGGTACACCATTTGACTTCCAAGTGTTAAACATAGCTCTTCTAAATCTTTCGGCCCTTTACCTTGTAATGTATCAATTGCTTCTTGTACTTCTAATGCGTTACCGATAGCTTCACCGAGTGGTTGACTCATATCAGAAATAACTGCCATCGTATTACGACCAACGTTATTACCGATGCGTACCATTGCTTCTGCTAAACGTTTTGCATCTTCATCCGTTTTCATAAATGCACCTGCTCCAGTTTTTACATCAAGAACAATTGCATCTGCACCAGCAGCAATTTTTTTACTCATAATCGAACTTGCAATAAGCGGAATTGAGTTTACTGTTGCTGTTACATCACGAAGTGCATATAACTTTTTATCAGCAGGTGTTAAGTTACCACTTTGGCCGATAACAGCGATTTTGTTTTCATTTACAAGACGCATGAATTCATCGTTTTCAATTTCCACATGGAATCCTGGAACTGCTTCTAATTTATCAATTGTACCACCAGTATGTCCTAAACCGCGTCCAGACATTTTCGCTACTGGTACATCTAAAGCAGCTACTAATGGACCTAATACAAGTGTCGTTGTATCACCAACACCACCTGTTGAATGCTTATCTACTTTTACACCTTCAATAGCCGATAAGTCGATTGTATCACCGCTATTTACCATTGCCATCGTTAAATCAGCACGCTCTTGATCGTTCATATCTTGGAAGAAAATTGCCATTGCAAGTGAACTTACTTGATAATCAGGAATATCACCATTCGTATATCCTTCAACAATAAAGTTAATTTCTTCTGTCGTTAATGCATGTCCGTCACGTTTTTTTGCAATTAGGTCCACCATTCTCATTGTGAAGTCACCCCTTCATTTGTTTTACGATTGCTTTTACTAATGCTAAGAAGTTAGCTTTAACACGTTCTGTCGTTTCAATTACTTCATCGTGGTGAAGTGGTTGATCTAAAATACCAGCTGCCATATTTGAAATACAAGAAATACCTAATACTTTCATACCAGCGTGACGCGCTACAATTACTTCAGGTACTGTTGACATACCAACTGCATCTCCGCCAAGTGTACGAAGCATACGAATTTCAGCAGGTGTTTCATATACAGGACCTGTCATTCCTACGTATACACCTTCTTGTACTTTAATATTTAAGTCTGCTGCAACTTGTTTCGCCATTTCGCGAAGTTCTACTGTATATGATGTAGACATATCAGGGAAACGTACGCCCATTTCAGAATCATTCGGTCCGATTAATGGATTCGTACCCATAAAGTTAATGTGGTCTGAAATTAACATAAGATCGCCTGGCTCAAATGATGTATTTACACCACCAGCTGCGTTTGTTACAACTACTGTTTCTACACCTAGTTCTTTCATAACACGAACTGGGAATGTTACTTTTTGCATGTCGTATCCTTCATAGAAGTGGAAACGTCCTTGCATTGCTACTACTGTTACACCTTGAAGTGTACCAAATACTAGTTGACCTGCATGGCCTTCTACAGTTGATACTGGGAATTCAGGGATTTCACTGTAAGGTACTGTTACTGCGTTCTCAATTTCGTCTGCTAATACACCTAGTCCTGATCCAAGGATTAGTCCTACTTGTGGTGTCTCTTGAAATTTCTCTTTTAAGTATGAAGCTGATTTTGTAATAAGTTCACGATTCATTTGTTTATCCCCCTATTTCTTTAGCTCGTTTAAGAAGCTTGTTCCGTATTCTGGCATTTTCACACCGAAGTTTTCTGCTACCGTTGCACCAATATCAGCAAATGTTTGACGAAGTGGTAACTCTTGTCCGCCTTCTTTCATGCTTGGGCTATATGCTAATAATGGTACATATTCACGTGTATGGTCAGTACCAGGGTGAATTGGATCATTACCGTGGTCTGCTGTAATTAATAATAGATCATCTTCTTTTAGTTTTGCGAATACTTCTGGAAGACGTGCATCATATTCTTGCAGAGCTTCTCCGTATCCTTGTGGATCACGGCGGTGGCCGAATAATGCATCAAAGTCAACTAAGTTTAAGAAGCTAAGACCTGTAAAGTCCATATTTAATGTATCTACAAGCTTATCCATTCCATCCATGTTAGACTTCGTACGAAGTGATTCAGTTACCCCTTCACCATCATAAATATCAGAGATTTTACCAATAGCAATTACATCGTAGTCACTATCTTTTAATTCGTTCATTACTGTACGGCCGAATGGTTTTAATGCATAGTCATGACGATTTGGTGTACGTGTAAAGTTTCCAGGTTCACCAACGAATGGACGAGCAATAACACGACCTACCATGTATTTCTCATCTAATGTTAATTCACGTGCAATTTTACAGATTTTATATAACTCATCAAGTGGCACTACTTCTTCGTGTGCTGCAATTTGCAATACGCTATCAGCAGAAGTATAAACGATTAAAGAGCCTGTTTCCATTTGCTCTTGACCAAGTTCATCAAGAATCTCAGTTCCAGAAGCTGGCTTATTACCGATAATTTTACGGCCTGTTTTTTCTTCTAATTCATCAAGTAATTCTTTCGGGAATCCTTCTGGGAACACTTGGAATGGTGTATCAATGTAAAGGCCCATGATTTCCCAGTGACCTGTCATTGTATCTTTACCAGTAGATTTCTCTTGCATTTTTGTGTAATATCCAAGTGGTTTCTCTACTTTAGAGATACCTTTCATTTCTCGAATGTTACCAAGACCTAATTTCACCATGTTAGGCATTTGTAATCCATTCATATGTTCAGCAATGTGACCAATTGTGTCAGATCCTAGATCACCAAATTGCTCAGCATCTGGTGCTTCACCGATTCCCACAGAGTCCATTACGACTAGGAATATACGTTTATATTTATTCATAACTGCGACCTCCTATAAGTTCAGTTCTACTTCTTGTAGTATGTTCAAAACGCTATAAAGTGAAACTGTTATCCAAAAGAATTCTCATTGTCAAACAGTACTTCTTTAAATCATTTTCTAACCTATTTCGTTTACTTGAAACGATTCAAAAACATTTCTAGTTTTTTCTAAGTCAGATGTCAGACATCTGATACTGATATCATAACATGTTTACGCTTTCTTTTTAATACATTTTCGTAGAATTTCTCATTTTCTTCACACTTCTATTGTAATCCATTCTGCAACGAAGTGCTAATTTTTTTATGATTTATTTCTTCATATTAAAAATAAAAAGTAGCTCTAAAGAGCTACTTTTTATTTTACTTCTATTGTTTCTTCTTTATGTTCATGCAATTCGCCTTTTCTTACATGTACTTTCACTTTGTAAGCACCGTTCTCTTTGAAAGTATGTTTCGTTTCATACTCTCCTTTATTCCCTTCTTTCGCTGGAATAAATTCGTGTTTTTCAACACCATCTTTCCAAATCTCTAGTTGTACTTCAGCACCAGTTAATGCTTCTTCTTTTTGCTTTAAATGAACTTTCATTGTAGATTCAGCATTTGCCTTTATGTCTCCAGCCATAAGATGGATCATTGTGTCACTTTTATGATCTCCATGTCCTGCACTGTGATCACTATTTTCTTTTTTCGCATCTTCTACTTTCGCATTTCCTACAGCAACTTTCACTTCTGGCATAACGTGCATTTCACGTGCATTTGTGTGAGCAATAATATGGTATACTCCATCCGTTTCGAATGTTTTCTCTACTGCATAAACACCTTTTCCTTTATGCTTACCATCTAACATCTCGTGCTTTTCGTCGCCATCTTTCCAAATTTCAAACTTTACATCATCGGCATCCGTTACTTTTTCTTTCCCTTGTGTAACAAGTGCTTGTACTTCTGTTTTTTCACCTGGTTTAATTTCTTTCGGATTTGTTTGGACTGCTACTTTTACAGCTTCAAGTTTCTGTTCTTTTTTCGGTTCTTCTTTGTTGGTATTACAGCCAGCCAACGCTAGCATCGCGATAAATAAAGTTATAATCAGTTTTTTCATCATCATTTCCTCCTTTATACTTTATTTAGTATAGAGGAAATACATTGTAATATTCCAGTCTTCTGCTGAAAACAATATACGAAATGTTTGTGAAGTTTCTGTGAAACGGTCTTCCCCTCTTAATCTATGAAAAAAAGAGCATAGTAACTATGCTCTCGGATGAAACTGTTTATATACATCTTTTAATCTAGTTTTTGAAACGTGCGTATAGATTTGCGTAGTTGAAATATCTGCATGTCCAAGCATTTCTTGTACAGCACGTAAATCTGCTCCATTTTCTAATAAGTGCGTAGCAAACGAGTGACGCAACGTATGAGGTGTAAGTTCTTTTTCAATATTTGCCTCTTTCGCTAATCGTTTTAATATTTTCCAAAATCCTTGTCTTGATAATCGATTACCATGATGGTTTAAAAAGAGTGCATCTACTACTTTTTTCCCCATTAATTCTCTTCTTCCTTTTTCAATATACTTTTGAATCGCTTCCGTTGCTAAACTTCCTAGTGGAATAATTCTTTCTTTATTCCCTTTCCCTATGCAACGAACAAATCCCATCGTTAAATGTACATCGTCTAAATTGAGTGCAATCAATTCTGAAACACGAAGTCCTGTCGCATACAGTAACTCTAGCATCGCCTTATCACGAATACCAAAAGCACTTGTCATTTTTGGTGTTTGAAGTAACGCCTCTACTTCATCAACTGATAATACCTTTGGTAATTTCCGTTCCCCTTGTGGCGTTTCAATATGTACGGATGGATCGTGTTCTACCGCTCGTTCACGAAGTAAAAATTGGTGGAACGAACGAATTGATGCGATATGACGCGCCAATGTTTTCGAAGATTTTCCGTTCTCTTTTAAATACTGCAAAAAGTTAACAATGTGTAAACGGGTCACTTCATGAAAAGTTTTCGTCTGTTCCACATTTTGCAAATACTTTACGTAGCTTTTTAAATCCCGTTCATAAGATACTACTGTATTCTTTGCTAATCCTTTTTCGACAACCATATAATGAATAAAATCTTTTAATTGATCTTCCACTCTACACTACTCCCCATTTTCATAGAAAAACATCATTCTATTTACGAAAGCATCCTTTGCCGGTTCTTCATTCCCTGATACTTTTTCTACAGTCTCTTCTTTAGGTTTTTCATAACGATGATAGCTTTCATATTCTTCATTTATCCATAGTATAGCGAAATAAAACAAAATCGTACAACTTGTAAATAATAAAAATACTTTTATTCCATCAAAAGTTAATTTTAAAGCTCGGCGCATTGTAAATTCCTCCAAAATATAAGTTATTACAACATATGCCAAGCTTTCACCAATTTATACCTTATTCAAATAAAAAACCTCTTCCTAGATAAATAGGAAAAGGTTATTTTTCATCCGTTTCATTTTCTTGACAATTTTTACAAATCCCATGGAATGTTAAACGATGATCTTTCACCTTAAAGCTCCAGTCTCGTTCTACTTTCCTTTCCACTTCACCAAGTAAATCTTCTTGTATTTCTTGTACAGCACCACATTGTGTACAAATCAAATGATGGTGGAAACGCTGCGCACCTTCTTGGCGTAAGTCATAGCGTGAAACACCGTCTCCGAAGTTAATCTTATCGACAACTTTTAACTCAGATAATAGTTCTAAAGTTCGATAGACGGTTGCTAATCCGATCTCTGGCGACTTTTCTTTTACAAGGAGGTAAACATCTTCTGCGCTTAAATGATCTTCTTCATTTTCTAGCAGCACACGAACTGTTGCTTCACGTTGCGGTGTTAATTTGTAGCTCGCTGCATGTAATTGCTTCTTAATTCGTTCAATTCTTTCTTCCATTCGGTACTACTCCCTCCTCGCCACTCTTACACCATTATATCAGAAGAAGGGCTTCTGTCAAAAGAAAAAACAATAAAAACAAATTGATAATTATTCTCAAAAAGTATTTATTTTTTATTAATAGCCTCAACGACTTCTTTCATTAAAACTGGTGATGCGTAAGCCTCCACACTAGAAGCAAGTGCTAACACCACTCCAATTACGAGAAAGAAGCATGTATAACGGATTAATAATGGTAATAGTGGCTCGGTTATTTTTCTAATAAATTGATGCCTAATCATCCGTAAAGAAAAACTTGCAGCAATGGTTGTCATAACGAGAAAGACTGGAATGATAATTAAATTTTGTGGCAAAACAGATACAAATGCTAATAATAGTCCATTCCATCCATGCTGACTTACTAAAAAACCAACTGTAAATCCAACGACAACTCCTTTTACAAATAATAAAATAAAAATAAGTGGTAATCCAATAATTGAAATTCCTAAAATCCAAATAAATCCGATGTATTTTAATTGCGAAAAGTAACTTTCTCGAAACATTTCGCCCGCAATGGCAAATTCTCCTTTAGAGACTTGTCCAAAAAAACGTTGTAAATAAAATGATAAATCTTGTTTTTGATTGATTTGTAAACTATTCACGAGAATGGCTCCGAATATTACTCCCATCAATAATAAAACAGCGTTAAATATATATAATGAAGAGTTTTCCTGTATGTGAGACATTACACGGTCTTGCCAATTTTTTCGCCACATTTTTCTTCCCTCCGTTCACACTCTTATTAAAAATGTATGAAAGAAAGAAAAAAGTATGACGAATTAACATTGAAATTCCGCTCTACTTTGCTAAACTAAAAAGTAGAGAATAGGAGGGATTTCTCTTGAAACCATTATTATTAGATTTTCCAACATTATTTCAAACTGAACGCTTGCAAGTTCGTAAACCATTTCCAGGTGATGGTGCAGAAGTATATGAAGCAATCCAAGCTTCTCTAGAAGACTTAGTACCGTGGATACCAATTAACGCTGAAACAGAAGAGAGTGCTGAAGAAATTGTTCGCGAAGCTCACGGACAGTTTTTACTTCGTGAAACACTTGATTTTCACTTATACGATAAAGTATCTGGTACATTCATCGGAGCAATTACACTAAAGCCTGAAAACTGGGATATTCCAAAGTTTTCACTTCACTTCTGGCTACATAGTGCCTATACAAAACAAGGCTATATGACCGAAGCTGTTAAAGGTGCAATTCAGTTCGCCTTTGATAAACTAGGCGCTAGAAGAATTGAAATTCGTACTGATGCAACAAATATAAATGCATGTAGCTTAGCAGAACGTCTAGAATTCATTCTAGAAGGGACAATGGAAAATGATTTCCTAGCACCAGATGGTAGCTTACGTGATGCACGTGTATATGCAAAAATCAATTAAAAAACACTCGCCTTTGGCGAGTGTTTATTTTTGTAGTTGTAAATATTGTACTGCAAACATCGTCTTCGCATCATGAATACGAAGATCTTTCATAAGAGTAATCGCTTCTTCTAACGATACTTCCATTAATTCCACAAACTCATCTTCATCTAACTCAGCTTTATTTTCTTTTCTTGTCAAACCTGTCGCTTTATATACATATAAAATTTCATCTGCGAATCCTGGAGATGTATAGAAAGAAGTAATGAGCTCCATATTTTCACATACATATCCTGTTTCCTCTTCTAATTCACGAACTGCTGTTACCTCAGGTTTTTCACCAGGTTCTAACTTGCCAGCCGGAATTTCTATAATCGCCTTTTCAAGTGCTTTACGATACTGCTCAACAAGCACAATTTTCCCCTCATCAGTAATAGCAATAATAGCAACTGCACCAGGGTGATTTACAATTTCACGTTTACTCATTGCTCCATTTGGTAATACTACATCATCAACACGAACTTTTATAACTCTACCATCAAAAATTGGCTCAGTTTTTACTGTTCTCTCTGCAAGATTACTCATACTACTTCATCTCCCTGTTCTATTTCCTATTCTTTCCTCATACATTTTACCACATTGAAAGGAGCGTGATAGAAATGAAAGTTTATATTTTACCAAATCGCGTCACTTTAGTCGGAAAAGCATGGCAAATTCGCCATAAGCTAAAGCAATATAGCAAAGAGTATACAACTGTACAAGAGTGGATTACAGCAAATAAAGTGAAACATTAATCATGCTTTTACGGGCAGTTAATGCGAAGCGGAAAGTAAACGTTTGTCAACCTCTTTTCCCTCTCGTACAATAAAGGTAAGGAGGTTGACCTATGAAAAAACGTCAATTAGGAAACTCAGATTTGTTTGTTACAGAAATGGGCCTTGGCTGTATGTCTCTCGGTACATCTGAAACAGAAGCTATGCATATTATCGATGAAGCGATCGATTTAGGAATTAATTTTTTTGATACAGCAGATTTATATGATTACGGATTAAATGAAGAATTTGTTGGAAAAGCCTTGAAGGGAAGAAGAGACCAAATTGTACTTACAACGAAGGTTGGAAATCGTTGGACAGAAGAAAAAAATGGCTGGTCTTGGGATCCTTCTAAAGCTTACATAAAGACTGAAGTAAAGGAAAGTTTACGTAGACTTCAAACTGATTATATTGACCTTTACCAACTTCATGGCGGAACAATTGAAGATCCAATAGATGAAACAATTGAAGCTTTTGAAGAATTGAAAAAGGAAGGTATTATTCGCCATTACGGTATTTCTTCTATACGCCCAAATGTCGTTCGTGAATATGCAAAACGCTCAAACATCGTTAGTGTACTAATGGAATATAACCTTTTAAATCGTCGTCCAGAAGAATGGTTCCCCCTTCTAAATGAACACCAAATTAGCGTCATTGCCCGCGGGCCACTTGCAAAAGGAATTTTAACTGACAATAATGCAAGAAAGATAGAAAGAGTAAAGGAAAAGGATTATCTCTCTTATTCTTACGATGAATTACATGCAACTCTAGCAAGTGTAAAAGAAATGATTGGAGAACGCTCTTTAACAGGAACAGCTATTCAATATTGCTTACATAATAAGACTGTTGCAGCTGTTATACCTGGTGCAAGCTCTCTTCAACAATTACAGGAAAATATACGAGCTAGTCAACAGTTACCTTTAACGAAAGAAGAATATATACAACTTCAAAAGATTGTTAAATATGACACATATGCTTTGCATCGTTAAAAATATCGAATTACCGATAAAACAGAAGACTGTCTCCAGTATTAGGAGACAGTCTTTTTTATAACGTATCATATTTATCAGGATTCGTTCCTACATGTAAATCACGATTCAACGTGTTAATTTGACGTATCTCTTCTTCAGTTAGTGCAAAATCAGAAATAGTAAAGTTTTCTTTAATACGAGATGGTGTAACAGATTTAGGAATTGTAACAATCCCGCTTTGAATATCCCACCTTAATATAACTTGTGCAGGTGTTTTTTCATATTTGTTAGCAATAGCCTGAATGATTGGATGCTGGAATACTTCTCCGCCCCTCATTAACGGACTCCATGCTTCCATTTGAATTTGCTCATCTTGACAATAATTTCGCAACTCAAATTGCGTCAACATCGGATGAAGTTCCACTTGGTTTACCATCGGCTTCACTTTGCAATTTGGTAATAATAGTTCTAAATGATGTTTATGAAAATTAGAAACACCAATCGCACGCACTTTACCTTCTTCATACAATTTCTCTAAAGCTCGGTACGTATCAACATACTTCCCTCTTACCGGCCAATGTATTAAATATAAATCTACATAGTCCATTTGTAATTTTTTCAAACTCTTTTCAAACGCCTCGAGTGTCTCCTCATATCCTTGATCGTCGTTCCATACTTTTGTTGTTATAAATATATCTTCTCTTGGAATTCCTGATTCACGTATCGCCTCTCCGACACCGCTTTCATTTTCATATACAGTTGCTGTATCAATCGAACGGTATCCAACTTCTAACGCTGTTTTTACTGCTTGCTTTACTTCGTCTCCTTCTTTCGCTTTATATACGCCTAGACCAATCATCGGCATTTTCACGCCATTATGAAGTGTAGTTGTTGGAATATGCACAGTCGTCTCCCTTTCATTGTTACATTTTTTATAAGCCACAATTTTATTTCAACAAGATTCATCCCAAAAGTCAAAACATACGTACAGTTTACATAACACTTTTATATAGCTAAAAAATAGCGTGAACTCATTCATTCACGTTATTTTTTCTCCATTCTTTCGCTTTTTCATCCACATTGCGCACAAACTCATTTTTTCCTTCCGTATATAACGCGCCATCATATGTATACTTTTCGGCTAATTCTTTCTTTAAGGTTGCATATGCCTCTGCTTCTTCACAATGAGCCATCATATAATCACGAAATGCTAAATGCCTTACTATCTCTGGATTTCCTTTTTCAAACACGTGTAAATGATACGAGCGTTTTTCTTCAGTTCCATGAATAAAATATCGGCGTCTTGAAATACCATTTTCCCCTTTTACGATGTAACCAAGCTCTATAAATCGTTCATTCCACCCATCTACTCTTTCGATATTTTCTACTTCCATGATCATATCAATAATAGGTTTAGCTGCCAGTCCGGGAACTGACGTACTTCCAATATGATAAATTTTTACCGTTTCTGGCATCGCTGATTTTAATCTTTTAGCCTCCATTTGAAATTTTTCACTCCAATGGTTTTCATGTGGAACAACGACAATTTTTCTCATTCTAACTCCCCTTTTCTTACAAGCTCGTCAAAAAATGATCAGTGGTATTTCACTGATCATTTTTTTATTATTTAAAGTCTTTCCAAGTAAGGTTACTTTCACTTAGCAGTTCTTCAAATGATTTATTCTTTTCACGTTCTTTTTGTTCTTGGCGCTTTCTTTCCAGTTCAGCTGCCTCTTTTTCCTCTTCCCTCACTTGCAACTCTTTCTTCTTACTCTTTAATTGTTGCATGAGTGAATCATTTAATTGATCGCCTAATGTAAGTGTTTCTTTCTTTGGTTGATTCACTTGTGATTGTCTTTGCATTTGTCTTTGTTTCTTTTTCTTCATGCTACTCACCTTTTACTTTTTTCTCCATTATAGTAGATACACAATGAAATCGACAATAAAAAAGGGTCTTTACTCTATTATTCACTTTTCGTAAATATGTTAATTTTTCGAAAAGACTAAATTTTTATGTAGCTATAATCCTATGAATCTATTAAAATTATGTCGTATGATGTCAGATTATAAAAAAGGAGAATTATATTATGTGGAAAAAAATTATTCCTGCCGTTGCTGTTTTAAGCACCATTACTTTTTCAAGCGTATTTGCCGCTCCCCCATCTCAGAATCCAGCTGAACAAAACCGCTACATAGACGTACAAATGCTTGGTATTAATGATCTCCATGGACAACTAGATACTGTTAAAAAAATCAATAATAAAGAAGCTGGTGGCGCTGATTACTTAGCTACTTATTTAAAAGAACATAAAAAACAAAACCCTAATACACTTCTCGTACATGCTGGTGATATCGTCGGAGCTAGTCCACCAGTTTCAGCATTATTACAAGATGAACCGACGATTGAATTTTTAAATGACTTAAAATTTGATGTCGGTACAATCGGGAACCATGAATTTGATGAAGGCATTGATGAAATGAAACGCCTCATTTACGGTGGATATCATGAAAAAACAGGAAATTTCAAAGGGGCTAACTTCCCCTATGTAGCTGCTAATTTCTATAACAAATCAACTGGCCGCTTATTTTTACCACCATTTACTGTAAAAATGGTAGATGGTGTTCCTGTAGGATTCATTGGGGTTGTTACAACTGATACACCAAATGTCGTTATGCCTACGATGCTTAACAATGTAAAAATTACTGATGAAGTAGAAGCAATTAATAAATCAACACAACAATTAAAACGCCTCGGCGTTAAATCTATCGTCGTTCTTGCTCATGTCGGTGGAACAACCGATGAGTCTGGGGTAACAAATGGCGATCTTACTCGAATTGCAAATGAAACAGACCCAGAAGTTGATGTTATTTTCGGTGGACATAGTCATACGTATGTAAATGGTACAGTAAATAATAAACTAATTGTCCAAGCAAATTCATACGGAATGGCTTTCTCAGACGTCGATGTAACAATTGATCGTAAAACAAAGGATATTGTAAAGAAAAAAGCTGAAGTTGTTACAACGTATCATGAAGGTGTAGAACCTGATAAACAAGTAAAGAAAAAACTAGATCAATATAAAGAAAAAATCGCACCACTTGTAAATGAAGTGGTCGGAAAATCTACAGCACCTATCGACCGTAAACAAAATGATGCTGGTGAGTCCACTCTTGGAAATTTAGTTGCCGATGCTCAGCGTCAAACGATGCAAACTCAAATCTCCCTCATGAATCCTGGTGGCATTCGTAATGACTTAGATGCTGGTGATATTACGTGGGGTGAGTTATACGGCATTCAACCTTTTGGAAATCAATTGATTAAAGTAGATTTAACAGGTCAAGACATTCGCGATATTTTAAATCAGCAATGGCAAAAAGGAACAACAAGAATGCTTCAAATTTCAGGTATTCAATATACGTGGGATGCAAATAAACCAAACGGTGAAAAAGTTACAAATATACGTTTAACAAACGGAGAAGAATTATCTCCATCTACAACGTATAGCGTAGTTGCAAATGCCTTCTTAGCTTCTGGCGGTGATGGATTCGTATCATTTAAAAATGGTAAAAATGCAGAAACTGGGCCAAACGACTTTGAAGCGTTAGTCAATTACGTAAAACAATTAAAAGAACCAATTCAGCCAGTTATTGATGGAAGAATTCAAAAAGTAAATTAAGTGTTTCTCTAATAATAAATTTCATTTTTCACGTATAAAGGATTTGTACTGATCCTCTATTTTATACGTAATATACATCATAAAAAGGATACTCGTTCTTCTAATGAACATAGTATCCTTTTCTTTAGTTATCAAAATGTGATGTTTTGTCAACTTCATATTGCTGTAAAAATTGTTGCAACGCCTCTTCTACAAGTTTAGATTTTTGAATTCCTTTCGATTCTGATATAAGGTCCAATCTTGCTAATATTTCTGTATTAATAGAAAAGGTTCGTCTCTTTTTCTCTGTACTTTTACTCACAATTGGTACAATTACTTCTTCTCTTTTTCTTAATAACTCATAAATGCTTTGTAATTGCTCATAAATTAATAATTGATAATCTGTTTTCTCATATTGAAGGGCGGTCGCTTCTTGGAGTTGTAAGTGACGTGGTTCTTCTCCATCTCCTACAAAAATACGTTTCTTCTGCTCTCCATCATATTCGTATCCAATCAATCTTAATTTCTTCGATAATGTATACGGGCTTATTTCAAGACGTTTTGCTATAATAGCGATGGATTCACGTCTATTTAAACCATCTATAATTTCTCCAATCGTCACAATTTCCCTCCTCCCGTGTTGAAATGACACTAGTATGGTATGTTACAATGATTTTCTAACAGTATATGCAAAATGAATAGCCTGTGCGATTCATACGATTTCACAAAAGGAGGTTTTCAATATGCTTTTTCGTAGCTACACCCCTCAGTTCTATAACGAAAACAAACAACTCATTCCTAATAGTATCGCTACGATAGAAAGCGTTATGATTAATAATCGAAAACAAACTCTCCTTATGCGTGGACAAAACGTAGAGCAACCTATTTTATTATGCTGTCACGGCGGACCTGGGATGGCACAAATCGGATTTATTCGCCATTTTCAAAAAGAATTAGAGAAGCAATTTATTGTTATTAATTGGGATCAGCGCGGAGCTGGTAAATCCTTTTCAATGAAAGATTTCGGAGCAAATTTCACAATCGAACAATTCGTTTCCGATGCAAAAGAAGTGATTCAATATGTACTTAAAAAGTTCAACAAACAAAAACTATTTCTCGCTGGTCATTCTTGGGGAAGTATTATTGGGCTTAACATAGCACATCAATATCCAAAGTATATCGAGGCTTACATCGGTATTGGGCAAATTGTACATATGAAACAAAATGAAGAATTGCTATATCAACATTTAATTCATTCTGCAAAAAAACATGATCATAAAAAAGCATTAGCTTCCCTTTTAAAATTAGGCAAACCACCATTTTTAGATACGAGACGTCTCATTATTCAAAGAAAGTGGCTTGGCACATTTGGAGGCGCAATCCAAAACGGATCTTCCTTTTCTTTCATACGAAAAGGTTTCTTTTCTCCCGAATATACGCTATTAGATTGGTTCAAGTTTCTCGCAGGAAATTTAAAATCTGGCATTTTATGGGAAGAAATGCTGACAATCGATTTCTTTTCTTCTATCTCAAGTTTATCTATTCCAGTTTATTTTTGTTCTGGTCGCTATGATTATCAAACTCCTTATGCACTCGTTCAGGAATATTGCGATATTATTGAAGCGCCTATAAAAAAGATGATTTGGTTCCCAAATTCAGCACATTCTCCTGATTTAGAAGAACCAGAATTATTCGCTAATTCTTTACAATCAATTAAACAAGAGCTAGCTTTTCAGCATTAGTAACAAAAGGCTCTTTTACATTTCATAGAAAACATTTTATAATAATATGTCGCAAGTATGTATAAACATAGCAAAATGTTTCACATTTACTTGTCTTAACAGAATAAAAATTTAGGGAGATTACATTTATTATGAACGCTGTACTCGTCGCAGTAGCAATTATGCTATTGCTTAGTTTGTTACGTGTCCAGGTCATTGTCGCCATCATTGTTGGAGCTTTAACAGGCGGACTTATCGGCGGACTCGGTATTTCAGAAACGATTAACACTTTTACAACTGGTCTTGGAAACAGTGCTCCAATCGCTTTAAGTTATGCAATGCTTGGTGGTTTCGCTATTTCCCTTTCCAAAACAGGACTTCCAGATGCTATGATTCAAACTGCATTAAAATGGATTGGCAATGAACAAGACACGAAAAAACAAGTTTATTCTAAAATACTTATTTTATTCATTATTTTAACGATGGCTTGTTTCTCACAAAATGTGATTCCTGTTCACATTGCTTTCATCCCCATCTTAATTCCAGCACTTTTAAAAGTATTAAATGAGCTGAAAGTGGATCGCAGACTTGTCACATGTATTATTACATTTGGATTGATTACTCCTTATATGTGGATCCCTGCAGGGTTCGGAAAAATTTATCATGACGTATTGCAAACCAACGCTGCGCAAAGCGGCCTTACATTTGATGTCACACTTATTCCAAAAGCAATGACTATTCCAGCAATCGGTATGATTATTGGATTATGTGTAGCGGTATTCATTACGTACCGAAAACCTCGTACGTATGAAACAGAACAAATTCATACTACCGAAAATGAAATCGTTCCCTATACAAAACGTAGCATTACTTTCGGGTTATTATCTATCATTGCTACATTAACTGTTCAATTAACAACAGAATCCATGATTTTCGGTGCTTTAGCAGGTATTATCGTCTTATCAGTTAGTGGCAGTCTACCACTTAAAGAAGCAGATGCGATATTAACAAGCGGAATGCGTATGATGTCCTTTATTGGCTTTGTTATGATTGCTGCCGCTGGATTCGGCGCTGTTCTTCGAAAAACAGGACATGTTGAATCTCTAGTGCAAACGAGTGCACATATAATCGGAAATAACAAACCACTCGCTGCATTTCTTATGCTCGTTATTGGACTTCTCGTTACGATGGGAATTGGTTCATCCTTTTCAACCATCCCTATCTTAACAACCATTTTTGTACCTCTTTGCATTCAGCTTGGATTTAGTCCAATGGCCACAATTGCAATTATCGGTACAGCCGGAGCACTAGGTGACGCAGGATCTCCAGCATCGGATAGTACCCTTGGACCAACATCCGGTTTAAATGCTGATGGTCAGCACCATCATATATGGGATACATGTGTACCCACTTTTCTACATTACAATATACCGTTACTTATATTTGGCTTTATTGCCGCAATTACATTATAAAAAGGTGCGTATAAAACGCACCTTTTACTTTTTTATTTTTCCTTTTAATTGTTGAAAAGCTACTTTTCCGTTATCTTTGACATAGCTTTCAATTGTCGGTAGTGATGAACCTATCCATTCACACTCTATACTCCCATTCGGTCCAACAATTTTTAATTTATCTGGTATATGTATATTTAGAAATCTCGCTGACCGAATTAACTCAATAGCAATCTGATCACTTGAGGCTACAATTCCATCTATATACGGATTGTTTTGCAATAATGTAATAAATTGTTTATTTGTATACCCTTGTACACATTCTTCTCGATAAGAGATTCCTTCATCCCAAACAGCGTCTAAAAACCCTGCTATATGATCTTCCATTTCTTCACTTTCTTCTCCCTCACCGAAATATGCAAGAAAGTGACACCCTTCCTCTTTTAATAAAGAAACAGCTCTCTGTCCACTTTCATAATAATTTCCATGTGATTGTTGCTCATCGATCACAACAAACGGAAATGGAATTTCTCCTACACTTTTAAAAACTGCTCTCGTCAAAATAACACCTGCAATGTTATTTTGCTTCAGCATATGTATGTATCTATCTTTATTCTCTATATTACAAATAATGATTTGATAGCCTTCTTTATATGCTATTTCCTCAATACAATGTAGCAAAGTGATGTTTGATTGGTTACATAAATTATCTACAAGTAATGCAATTATCGTTGAACTCTCTTTAAATAGTGGCTTCGCTGCACTGTTTGGCCTATAACGTAATTCTTCAATTGCTTCCTTTACTTGTTTTACTGTGTCCTCATGAACGTATCCTTTTTCATTAATAACTCGTGAAACGGTTGCGACTGAAACACCTGCCAATTTTGCAACATCACGTATAGTTGCCACATCGTCACCCCTTAATATGGTAATAGATTACAATTTTACGGTAACCTAAATTACACTATCCGTCAAGATTAATAACTCACATTTCTGAAAATTGTTACATCATTTCACTAAACGATACTCCAACTGAATTTCATGTAAAATTGGGATATTATCATATCCCATACGTGGAATTTCTTTCTTTATTTTTCGTGCCTCCTCTACCGCATTCACATATAAATTAGTCATTACAAAATTACGTTTTTGGTAAAATCGTAACGCATTCATATTATCATTTGTTGTAATAAGCCAAATCTGTCTGCACCGTTCTTCTTCTGCAACTTGTAATACACAATCCACAAGTTTCGTCCCTATTCCTTTTCTTTCTTCAAAGCTATCTAGCGATACAATTTCGCATATATTTCCGGTCACTTCATACGTTATAATTCCGATTATTCTGTCATCTGAGAGCGCAACAAATCCTGGCAACTCTTCTAACTGATGTCCCTTACCACGTGAAACCATCAATGAACTTCCCCAGTTCTCACACATGAACATTCGGATTGTTTCTTTCATCGCTGGCGTAATTTTTTGTATATGCAGCATTTCCTATTTCTCCCCTTTTATATCATTGTGATACAATATAAGTGTATCACATGTAACGGTATTTGGAGGATGAGGTAAAGTATGAAACGTTTTTTTGCAGCACTGTTTACTATACTAGGTGCAATAACTGCCCTTGGGATTTTCTTTACAAATAAAGTAATGTACTTAAAGAAAAAAACAGAGGAAGAAGTACTCGAAAGAGAAACGAAAAAACATTTTCGTATAGAGGATTTTGATGCTCTTCATAAAGAAGAAATTCATATCCCTTCACAATTCGGATACGACCTTCACGGATATTACATTCCTGCTGGTCATTCCACCAATAAGTTTATGGTTTTTTGCCACGGTGTAACTGTAAATAAAATAAACTCTGTAAAATATGCAAACTTATTCTTAAAAAGGGGATATAACGTCCTCATTTACGATCATCGTCGTCATGGTAAAACTGGCGGAAAAACAACAAGCTATGGATACTATGAAAAACATGATTTAAAATCCGTAGTTGACTGGCTAAAAAACCGTTTTGGCACCAATATTACACTTGGTATTCATGGTGAATCTATGGGAGCTGCAACACTTCTTCAATACGCAGGACTTGTAGAAGATGGTGCTGATTTCTATATTGCAGATTGTCCTTTCTCTGATTTTCACGGACAATTACAGCACCGTTTAAAGGTTGAATTCCATTTACCAAAATGGCCTTTATTACCTTTAGCAAACGCATTTTTGAAAGTTCGTGACGGTTATACAATTCGTGAAGTTTCACCAATCGACTGTATAAAAAACATTAACAATCCCGTTCTCTTTATTCATAGTAAAGATGACGACTATATTTTAGCTGATATGACAAAAGCGTTATATGAAGCGAAAGAAAATAATAAGCAGCTTTATATTGCAGAACACGGTGCACACGCTTGCTCTTATAACGAAAATAAAGAAGAGTACGAAGCAGCCGTCGATCAATTTTTAAACACATATGTGAAAGAAACAAAAAACAGGCTTGCATAAGCCTGTTTTTTATTGCGCTAAAACGTCTGTAACTTGTTCCATATTTTCAGAAATCCATTGCATTGCATCATCTAACGTTGGGAATTCTGTCGTTTGAAATGTTACTTCATCTTGAAGTAACCAAACATCCTTTGCCTCTTGCCCTACACCTGCAATGGACCAATGTAACAAACTATATGGATGATTATCATTCAAAAATGATGCCCACGTGCGCTCATTTGCAATGTTTCGTAATGTATGTAATTGTTTATCCATCTCTCGTCACCTTACTCTAGTCAGTTATGAAAACTATTATAACACTCTCTTCTTTCTCAAACAAAGTGCTCTTTTTATATTGTCAAGCACTTCCCTTGATTATATGATGAAATTAAGCGTTTGGGAAGGAGGGATAACGTTGGCAAAAGTACAAATTAAAGTAAATGATAATGGCTCTTTTCGCGTTACAGGGGACGTGGAATTAGTCGACTCACAAGGGAATGTATTCCCAGCAAAACCGGCATTTTCTTTATGCCGTTGTGGTTTATCAAAAAATATGCCTTATTGCGACGCTTCGCATAAAGGTAAATTCGAGTCTGTTGTTAGAGCACCAGAGGCAGAATAATTTTACATGTGACATGCACATTTTTTTGTGCATGTTTTTTCTTTTTAGCAACTCCGTTATATCCCTTCTCCTTACAACATTTCTAATACTTTTATTTCCATTCCAGCCTGCATATATTTTCACACAATTCTTCACATTCGAATATTTTTTACTAGCCTTTTATTTTTTTTGTGCTATAATTTGAGCAAACAGCATCCTTCGGGGTCGGGTGAAATTCCCAACCGGCGGTGATGAAGTGAAAACTTCTAAGTCCGTGACCCGTTTTCAACTCGAAAACGGTGGATCTAGTGAAACTCTAGGGCCGACAGTATAGTCTGGATGGGAGAAGGATATGTTTCTAGTTTTTTATATAGTGAATACACTTTTATTTCAGTATGCATATTTTTAAAGATTCATTTTGATTCTTTATATATGTTTAATTTTCTATACTTATTTTTTATACTGAAATAAAAAGAGACAACTAGCGTTTAAAAATTCGATATTTTGCTAGGTTTTTTCCTTATGCAGAAATATCAATTATCGTTAGGTTTCTTTCCTATGCTTTCGTATTCAAACTATATTTCTAGAAATCACGTCTCCCAAACCCCAAGGATATTAAATCCTTGGGGTTTTTTGATTTTTTTAGGAGAGGTGAAGAAAATGACAGATCAAGAATATATGAGGATTGCCCTGCAGTTAGCAGAAGGGACATCAGGACAAACAAGTCCAAATCCTATGGTTGGTGCTGTTGTTGTAAAAGATGGAAACATCGTTGGTATGGGGGCTCATTTACGAGCTGGTGAAGAACACGCAGAAGTTCATGCCCTTCAAATGGCTGGTCAGAACGCCAAAGACGCTACCGTTTATGTAACACTGGAACCGTGTAGCCACTTTGGAAAAACACCACCTTGTTGTGAATTGATCATCGAAAAAGGAGTTAAGCGTGTTGTAATTGCTACTCTCGATTGTAATCCGCTCGTTTCTGGTAACGGAAAAAGAAGATTAGAGGAAGCTAGAATTGAAGTAACGACCGGTGTTCTTGAAGCAGAAGCAGTTTTATTAAATCGCTACTTTTTTCACTACATGAAAACGAAGCGCCCTTTTGTAACAATCAAAACAGCGATGAGCTTAGATGGAAAAACAGCAACTGTAACTGGTGAAAGTAAGTGGATTACAGGTGAAGAAGCACGTGCTGATGTTCACCAATATCGCCATACACATGATGCAATTCTTGTTGGAGTGAATACAGTTATAGCTGATAATCCTCATTTAACAACAAGAATTCCAAATGGTGGGAAACATCCTATTCGCGTTGTTTTAGATACCCATTTACGAACGCCACCATCTTCTCATGTTATAACAGATGGTTTAGCACCGACATGGATTATTGTCGGTAAGGATGTAAAGGAAGAGAAGATATCTTCTTATGAATCTAAAAATATAGCTATATTCCAAATGGAAACGAAACATATAGAAATCGAGGACCTTCTTTCCTTTCTTGGAGAGAAACAAATTCTTTCTCTATTCGTTGAAGGTGGCCAATCGATTCATGCAAGTTTCTTAAAAACAAACAATTTTAATGAAATTGTAACCTATATAAGTCCGAAATTAATTGGTGGGAAAGATGCTCCTACTTTATTTGGAGGAAATGGTTTTTCAAAATTACAAAATGCGCTTTCCTTGAAAATTCAAGAGATGAAACAAATTGGTGATGATATAAAAATCGTTGCGAATGCCCGAAACGAGGTGACGAAATGTTTACAGGAATTGTAGAAGAATTAGGAACGATAGCAAACATGCAACAAAGCGGAGAAGCGATGAAATTAACGATTCATGCAAAAAAAATTTTATCAGATGTTCACTTAGGTGATAGTATCGCGGTTAACGGTATTTGCTTAACTGTAACAAGCTTTACAACTACTTCATTTACAGTTGATGCAATGCCTGAAACGATGCAGTCGACATCACTTCGCATGCTTAAACCGCACTCTAAAGTAAATTTAGAGCGAGCAATGACTGCAAACGGACGATTCGGTGGACATTTCGTTTCAGGACATATTGATGGAATCGGAACGATTTTAAATAAAAAACAACATTACAATGCCGTCTATTACAAAATAGCAATTTCTGATGAACTACTGCGCTATTGTTTGCAGAAAGGGTCCATTGCTGTTGATGGAACGAGTTTAACGATATTTGATATAGACGAATCTTCCATAACGATTTCACTCATCCCGCACACAGTAAGCGAATCTGTCATTGGAGCAAAAAATGCCGGAGATATCGTAAACATTGAGTGTGACATGATTGGTAAATATATTGAACGCTTTATTACTAAACCTACAAAACGAGTAGGTTCAATGACCGAAAGCTTTTTACAAGAAAACGGATTTCTATAAGGGGGAAGCACAATGTTTCATCGTATTGAAGAAGCTCTAGAAGATTTAAAAAAAGGTAAAGTCGTTATCGTATGTGATGATGAAAACCGAGAAAATGAAGGCGATTTTATTGCTTTAGCAGAGTACATTACACCAGAAACAATAAATTTTATGATTACACATGGCCGTGGTCTCGTTTGTGTACCGATTACGGAAGGGTACGCAGAACGTCTACAATTAGAACCAATGGTATCTCATAATACAGATTCACATCATACTGCGTTTACAGTGAGCATTGACCATGTCTCTACAACAACAGGGATTAGCGCTCACGAACGTGCAACTACGATACAAGAATTGTTAAACCCCGCATCAAAAGGTGCTGATTTCAATCGACCTGGACATATCTTTCCATTAATTGCGAAAGAAGGCGGTGTCCTGCGTCGTGCAGGTCATACAGAAGCTGCTGTTGATTTAGCAAAGCTATGCGGTGCCGAACCAGCTGGAGTTATTTGCGAGATTATAAATGAGGACGGCACGATGGCACGTGTACCTGATTTAATAGAATGCGCAAAACAATTTGATATAAAAATGATTACAATAGAAGATTTAATTGCTTACCGCCGCCATCATGAAACACTTGTGACGAGAGAAGTGGAAATTACATTACCTACAGATTTCGGTACTTTCCACGCAATTGGCTATTCTAACTCATTAGATACGAAAGAACATATCGCACTTGTAAAAGGTGATATTTCAACAGGTGAACCGGTACTTGTACGTGTTCATTCTGAATGCTTAACAGGAGATGTATTCGGTTCACATCGCTGCGATTGCGGACCACAACTCCATGTAGCACTTGCTCAAATTGAGCGTGAAGGAAAAGGTGTTCTTCTTTATATGAGGCAAGAAGGAAGAGGCATTGGGCTTCTTAATAAGCTTCGTGCTTATAAATTACAAGAAGAAGGATTCGATACTGTAGAAGCAAATGAAAAACTCGGCTTCCCTGCTGATCTTCGTGATTACGGTATCGGTGCTCAAATATTAAAAGATTTAGGTTTACAGAGTTTACGATTATTAACGAATAACCCAAGAAAAATTGCTGGCTTACAAGGTTACGATTTAGAAGTAGTCGAGCGTGTACCGTTGCAAATGCCAGCAAAAGAAGAGAATAAATCGTATTTACAAACGAAAGTAAACAAATTAGGACACTTACTAAACTTATAATTAAAGGAGAGATTTATTATGGTATTCGAAGGTCATTTAGTTGGTACAGGATTAAAAGTTGGAGTTGTTGTTGGACGTTTTAACGAATTTATTACAAGTAAGTTACTTGGCGGCGCTTTAGACGGATTAAAGCGTCACGGTGTAGAGGAAAATGATATTGATGTCGCTTGGGTTCCTGGTGCATTTGAAATTCCTTTAATCGCTAAAAAGATGGCTAGTAGCGGAAAGTATGATGCTGTTATTACATTAGGTACTGTAATCCGAGGTGCTACAACTCACTACGATTACGTTTGTAATGAAGTAGCAAAAGGTGTTGCGTCTTTATCACTACAAATGGACATCCCAGTTATTTTCGGCGTATTAACGACAGAAACAATTGAACAAGCGATTGAACGCGCAGGTACGAAAGCTGGTAATAAAGGATATGAATCAGCTGTTGCTGCAATTGAAATGGCTCACTTATCAAAACAATGGGCATAAAAAAAGAGGCTGCGGCCTCTTTTTATTTTTTCACCTTTTTTTGTACATCTTTTATTAATTCATTCATCGTTTTTCCTTCTGTTTTTATATGAAGAGCTTGTGCCGTTCTCCATACATTCTCTCTTTTTTTCGCTTCTTCTATAATAGTAATTTCTTTTCTAACTTCCTTTAAATCTTTTCCTTCCGTTTTCAATCCAAAATGTTCAGCTTTCGTTCGAAAGTGTTGTTCGATTCTTTGTTGCATTTCTTTTTGTTCAGGATTTTCAGCAGCCTTAACTGGATCAGAACTTATTGCTTTTATTAAAATTAAACAAGTCATAATCGCTAATATGTATTTGTACATGTAAAATCCTCCAACCCAATATAAATTACATATTTACTATGTACAACTAGGGCTTGGAAAATTCGTCCACAAAAATTCTTTTTTTCGCTTAAAAACCAATAATATCAAGCGTTCACAACTATTTATTACATTTTATTTACAAAAAAAGCAAACCCTTTTACAAGTTTGCTTTTTCATCTATCTTATAATGCACATTCTTCAATCTCAAATCCTAAATCTGCAATCATACCCCAGTCCGCAGTCGGCTCTTGTCCAGCTGTCGTTAAGTAGTCCCCGACAAAAATAGAATTTGCTGCAAATAAACCGATTGGCTGTACAGAACGTAAATTGATTTCACGTCCTCCTGAAATACGAATTTCTTTTGTTGGGTTTACAAAACGCATCATTGCCAGTACTTTTAAACATTCTACTGGAGTTAACTCTTTTTGTCCTTCAAGAGGTGTCCCCTTTACAGCAACAAGGAAATTACAAGGGATAGAATCTGCATCTATACGTTGTAATTCAAATGCAATTTCAGCACGCTCTTCAATTGTTTCTCCCATGCCAAAAATCGCTCCCGAGCATGGGGAAATGCCCGCTTGTTTTGCTTTTTGAACTGTATCAACACGATCATCATACGTATGAGTTGAACAAATACTATCGTAATTATTTGCATGTGTATTTAAGTTGTGGTTATAACGATGCACGCCTGCTTCCGCTAAACGTCCTGCTTGATCTTCATTTAAGAAACCTAAACAACAACAAATCTTCAAGTCTGTCGTTTCACGAATTTCCTTAACTGCTCCAATTACGTGATTTACCTCTTTATCCGTCGGACGACGACCAGACGCTACAATACAATATGTACCTGCTTTACGGCGTATTGCTTCATGTGCCCCTTCTACAATCTTCTCCTGCGTTAACCATGCATATTTATCAATCGGTGCTTCTGAAATAATAGACTGTGAGCAATATCCACAATCTTCAGGACATAATCCAGATTTCGTATTAATAATCATATTCAATTTTACTTTCTTACCAAAGTGATGATGGCGAATAATGTAAGCCGCATTCATAATTTCTAAAACTTCGGTATCATCAGCTTCTAATATCGCTATTGCATCTTCTTTCGTAATCATCTTCTCTTCCACTACGTCGTATGCAAGTTTTTTCCAATCCCTTTTTGTTTGTACTTGTTTCATTTCATCTCTTCCCCTCTTTTGTTATATGTATAAATAAAGCATGATACGTTGCCATTACCCCTTCATTTCCCGTGAAGTCTCTTTCGTATATGCGTAGCATCGCACGAAAGAGTGAGGGACTTTGACAATATGATCCTTCATTACTATTAGTTGCTCCTACTTTTCGAATAGAATGCAGAAACTCCTTAACTTCTGTAAAACTCTCTATGTAACATGTTTCAGAAACATGCACATCCCCTGTTTCTATCTTACATATATGAAGCAACTGATCTTTTGAATAAAAACGTTGACCAATCGATGTTTCATTTTTTATATTTCTTTCTTCTTTCGCACGTTGGAACGAAGCATGCAATTCTTGAAACGTTTCATGTCCAAACGTTGAAAAGAGTAATATCCCATCTATAGACAAATGTTGAAATAAATTTCTTAACACTTGTTGTAAATTATTTAACCATTGAAATGTAGCATTTGAAATAATGACATCATATGATTCTTCTAATCGTAATCGCTCAATATCTTCACAGTGAAACGTTACATTTTTTACATTTTGTCTAGTTTGCGCAATCGCAATCATACTTTCAGCAAAATCAACTGCTGTAATATGTGCTTTCGGAAATAACTTTGATAATTGCTCTGTTACATACCCCGTCCCGCATCCCAGTTCTAAAATACGTATTGATGCCGTTTCACTATATCGTTCCTTTAAGATTGAAAGTAATGAATGTGCCATCTTTTTTTGTACATTTGCATATCGATCGTAAGATACGGCTGCCCCATTAAACCGTTTTTGTAGTAACGTTTTGTTGATCATGTCGTATCCCCTCTACAAATTGAATTATCTCATTTGCGCAATATTCAAAATTCGTTACACATAATGCATGCCCTGCTTCACTTACTACTTTCAGCTCGCTGCTGCTATTTTCCGTCATACTACGTGCCGCAGACAATGGGCATATTACATCCTGTTCTCCGTGAATAAGTAGTATAGGTACTTTAATTTCTTTTAGTTCTTCTCTCATATCTGTTTCTATTAAATAATCCAAACCTAGTTGTAAAGACTGAATAGAATCACCTTTAAAACGGTCTACAATGTCTTCAAAGTTTTTATTCTCTTTTAGCTCATCTTTCGTAAACATATTTTCATAAAACCGCTTGAGCGTATCTTCTTTCCTTCTCGCCAAATTCCTTTTCAGCCGTTCTACATGCAAAGCATTCCATCCGTTACTGTAATCGCTCGTATTTGTAAATTTAGCAGTACCACCAATTAATACGATGCCTTTTGCCTGAATCTTTTTATAAGCTTCAACTGCTGCTAACGCTCCTAGTGACCAACCAACTAAAATTACGTTGTCGTTATGCGCTACATCTATAATTCGTTCCGCAAATTCACTTCGTTCGTTCACATTACGCCAATCTATGCATTGAACAGGATATCCTTTAAAATACGGAAGTACTAAATCCCAAATATTCTCTTCCATTCCCCATCCGGGGATAAAAATAATCTTTAGCTCGTTCATACGAAAATCTCCTCTTCTTTCGCAATGTGAATAATTCGGTCAATAGCCCATTTTAAATCAGCTATTGTATGTTGCGATGTAACTGCAAAGCGAATTCGAGAACTATGAACCGGCACAGTTGGCGGACGAATTGCAATGGCCGCAATCCCTGCCTCTTGCAACCTTTTACTAAACCGTAAAGCATGTTCATTTGAACCGACTACAATCGGTACAATATGAGTTGAACTATTCCCAATATCAAAACCAGCATCCCTTAATTTAGTTCTGAAGTATTCTCCGTTTGCTATAAGGTTCTCTCTTCTTTCGTTATCTTCTTTTACAATTTCAATTGCTTTTTGCACCGCTCCTAACGTACTTGGTGGTAAAGCTGTAGTAAAAATAAAGCTTCTCATCATATTTTGTAAATACTCTATATAAATTTCATCACCTGTCAAATACGCACCATAACACCCTAAAGCCTTGCTAAACGTCCCCATATGTATATCAATTTTTTGAGCAAGATTTTTTTCTATATGAGATAACCCAGCTCCGCCGATTCCATATATTCCACTCGCATGTGCTTCATCAACTATAATGATTGCCCCGTATTTCTCTTTCAGCTGTACTAAATCTCTCAAATACGCAGTATCACCATCCATACTAAAAACGGTATCTGTTACGATTAATTTCCTTTTTTCAGGCGAAGCCATTTTCAACAACTTCTCTAAATGATCCAAATCATTATGACGATACCTTTTATGCTCTGCCCCGCTTAATATGATTCCATCAACAATACTTGCGTGATTTAACTTATCACTAAAAACAATATCGTGCCGAGAGGCTAAAGAAGATATGGCACCTATATTTGCCGTATACCCACTATTTACAATTAAAGCTCTTTCAGTACCTTTCCAGTCACATATGCTTCTCTCAACCTCTTCATATAATGGATGATTTCCTACAACGAGACGAGAGGCAGTCGCTCCAGTTCCATATCTTTTTGTACAGGCAATAGCAGCTTCTTTTAACCTTTCATCTCCAGCTAACCCTAAATAATTATTTGACGCTAAATTTAACATCCTTTTTTTATCTCGAATAAGCCAAGTCTCTTCTGCCTTCTCTGTTACATGCAAATCACGATACTGCCCTTGCTCATGTAATTGTTGTAATTTAGATTGAAGGTGCGCCCGCCACGTTTGATTCATTTTGGATAAACTCCTCTAATTTTGAAATCATAATATGTTCTTTTGCAGATTCTAATACTTCTTCTTTCGTAAACTCACCTGCAAAGAATGGCAATAATCCTAAAACTGGTACCCCGCTCAGCTCTTCAATCATCTCTTTATTTTCTTGCACTCTTTCCATTTCACATTCTTTGCAACCTGATAAAATGACACCCGCTACGGTTAAACCATGCGCCTTTGCGTAAGCAATCGTTAACACTGTATGATTTACTGTTCCTAATGTAGGACGAGCTACTACAATAAGAGGCAACTGTAATTCTTTTGCAAAATCAATTACTAAAGCATCTTCTGTATATGGGACAGCAAGCCCACCTGCTCCTTCTACAAATAAGCTATTAAACTCTTTTAATAGTTCATTATAGTAATCAGTAATTTCTTTTAACTTTACTACTCTTCCAGCTCTTTTCATGGCAAGTCTCGGAGCAAGTGGTTCTTCAATAGAATAAGGGCAAATTTCATTTTCTGGTGTCGGTACACCTGATAATGCTTTTAACCTTGCCGCATCTCCCTCAGGGTTTGATGCAACATGCCCACTTTGCAACGGTTTATACACCCCTACGTTATATCCTAATTCTCTAAATACACCTGCTATAGCACCTGCAACTACTGTTTTTCCAACTTCAGTATCAGTTGCTGTTATGAAAAAACCACTCATTATTCTCCCTCCGTAACATCCGAGATTGCCTTATATAAAATGCGTAACATATCATCAATCTCTTCAAAAGTAGAAGCAAGTGGTGGCATAAATACAATCGTGTTACCTAGCGGTCGTAAAATCATACCCAGCTCTCTTGAGCGTTTACATACTTGAACACCGACTCTTTCTGTCCAGTCAAACGCTTCTTTCGTTTTCTTATTCTTCACAAGCTCAATACCAACCATTAATCCGCACTGACGAATATCACCTACATGTTTATACGCAAAGAGCTTTTCTAATTGCGCTGTCACATAATCCGTTTTACGTGCCACTTCTTCTATTAAATTTGTTTTTTCATATAGTTCTAGATTCGCGATTGCTACGGCACACCCTAACGGATTACCTGTGTAGCTATGTCCATGGAAAAATGTTTTTTGTTCTTCATATTCTCCTAAGAAGGCATTATATATTTCATCTGTCGTTACCGTAACTGCAATTGGTAAATATCCACCTGTTAATCCTTTCCCAGCAGTTAAAATGTCTGGCGTCACATTTTCATGTTCACACGCAAACATTTTCCCTGTACGCCCAAATCCAGTCGCTACCTCATCTGTAATAAATAATACATTGTACTTTGTACATAAATCGCGCAGTCCTTTTAAATATCCTTTTGGCATTGTAATCATTCCGCCAGCACCTTGCATTAATGGCTCTACCATGATGGCAGCTACTTCTTCATGCTTTTCTTTCAACAATTCTTCCATTTCTTCTAAATGGATTTTTACAATTTCCTCCTTATTATTTCCGTAAGGAGAACGATATGTATATGGATACGGCATTTTAATCGCATCAAATAAGAGCGAACTATACACTTGGTGAAACAAGTCTATTGCTCCTACTGAAACAGCTCCAATTGTATCACCGTGATATGCTTCTTTTAATGTAACGAATCTTTGTTTCTTTGGTTTCCCTTTATGCTGCCAATATTGGAAAGCCATCTTAATTGCAATTTCAACAGCGGTAGAACCTGAATCAGAATAGAATACCTTCTTCAATCCATCTGGTACAACCTCAATAATTTTTTCTGCTAATAAAATAGATGGAACGTTAGCAAGTCCTAACATAGTAGAATGAGCAATTTTATTTAATTGCTCACGAATTGCTTCATCTAATTCCGGTACTTGATGTCCGTGAACATTTAACCATATAGATGAAACACCATCCCAATATTCATTACCATTTACATCGTATAGTTTTCTTCCCTCTCCACGTTCAATAATGACAGGATCTTCTTCTAAATAATCTTTCATTTGTGTAAATGGGTGCCATACGTAAGCTTTATTTTTCTCTGCTAATTCTTCATATGTATAAGATGATTTTTCAATCGTTCTACTATTTATTGTCACAATTGTCACCCCTAATGTTAACTTGTTTATAAATATAGTTAACATTAAATCCGAATGACTGTCAATTATTTTAAAATCAAATAGTTCTTAAAAAAGAACAACTTATCCTACGATAAGTTGTTCTACTTTCCATGCTGTATCTTTCCAATTTCTAAAATAATTTCTTCATCTTTTTTCCCCTCTGTATCAATTCCAAGTTGCTTAGCGTGCTCCATTAATAAATCATGACGCTTCTCAAATCTAGCGGTATTTACTTCTTTCGTAACCTCTTCTTTTGTTTTCCCCTCAGTAGAAACTCCTAGTTTTTCTGCTGCTTTTTCCATTGATTTCTTCTCTTCTATTTCTTTTACTTTCTTCACTTCTGACTGTTGTATTTGCTTTTGTTTCAACTGCTCTGATTCAGCCGCAAAAACTGTGTAAATTCCAGCACTTCCTCCAATAACTAATAAAGTGGTAAAAAGAATTATTTTTTTCTTCACTCTTTCCTCCCCCTTTCAAATTCATTATAACGTACATTTTTACAGCGTTAAAAACAATTATCCTTTATTTCCCTAAAAAAACATTTAATATTTTTATTGACATGTAAGATGAAAATATGATAAAAATTTAACTAACATCATATGAATCGGCGTTGATAGGATTTAGTAGTATTTCGATTTCTGATTTCAGAGAGCTGGTGGTCGGTGCGAACCAGTACAGAGCGAATTATGAATTACCCCCTGGAGCTTCTTTTACGAAACGTGAGGAGTAGTGAAAGACGGTTATAGACCGTTATGTCTAAAGAGTGGTGAAACGACACTGTTTCACAATTTAGGGTGGTACCGCGAATTTTTCGTCCCTGCATATATTGCAGGGGCGTTTTTTATTTTATAAGCGCATATCATATGACCCTTTATTTTGTGACGCATTCATTTCACAAGCTAGGGTGGTACCGCGATTTCTTCGTCCCTGCATAATTATATGCAGGGACGTTTTTTTTATCCAATCATTTCCGTATCATATAGAAGGACTAACAATTACCGGTAATTTGTCACAAAATTCTAAATTTTAGAAGGAAATATACAATATTGGCGAATTTTATATAAAAAAGAGCTATTTTACATTACTTAGGAGGGGAAAACAATGGTTTCAAAAATTGAGTCTGTTCTTTTAACAATTTTTATCTTTTTCTGTATTGGTTTTAGTGTTATTCAATTAGAAGTTTCACCACACATTCCAATTTTATTTGGTATCGTTCTTTTATTAGCATTTGGATTCCTGAAGAGAATCTCTTGGTCTACTATGGAGAAAGGGATGATTAGTAGTATTTCAGCTGGTATTCCATCTATATTTATTTTCTTACTTGTAGGCGTATTAATTAGCGTTTGGATCGCAGCTGGAACTATTCCCACTTTAATGGTATACGGCTTCCAACTTGTATCTCCAAAAATTTTCGTTCCAACTGTTTTTGTTGTTTGTGCAATTGTTGGAACGAGTATCGGTAGTGCTTTTACAACTGCTGCAACTGTAGGACTTGCCTTTATGGGAATGGGTACTGCCCTTGGATACGATCCAGCTCTTATTGCTGGTGCAATTATTTCTGGTGCATTCTTCGGAGATAAAATGTCTCCTTTATCTGATACAACAAACTTAGCGCCTGCTGTAACAGGTGTAGATTTATTTGAACATATTCGTAACATGCTTTGGACAACAGTGCCAGCTTTCATTATTGCTTTTATCGCATTTTTCATTTTAGGAAGCGGATCTGGTGGAAACGTTGATTTCTCAGCATTTATTAACACACTAGAAAAAAATGCAACGATTTCTATCGTTACACTGATTCCTATTTTATTACTGTTCCTATTCGCATTTAAAAAGGTACCCGCAGTTCCAACATTACTTGCAGGAATTGTGGTAGGGATTATTATTCTCTTTATTTTTAAACCTAGCACTTCTTTAGCTGATTTAATAAAAATTATGCAAGACGGTTACGTTTCTAAAACTGGTATCAAAGACATTGACAGCTTATTATCTCGCGGTGGCCTGCAAAGTATGATGATGTCAATTGCTCTTATTTTCCTAGCTCTTTGTATGGGAGGATTATTACAAGGAATGGGTATTATAGCGCAGCTGATGAATATTATCTCTAGCTTCGTAAAAACTAGTACACGCTTAATTATTTCTACTGCTTCAACTGCAATTGGTGTAAACTTCTTACTTGGTGAGCAGTACTTATCCATCGTTTTAACAGGACAAGCATTTGCTAATAAATACGATGAAGTCGGTTTAGAACGTCGTAATTTATCACGAGTATTAGAAGATGCTGGTACAGTAATTAATCCACTCGTACCATGGGGTGTAAGTGGTGTATTCTTAACAAACGTTCTTAGCGTTCCAACATTCGATTACCTGCCATACGCAATCTTCTGTTTAGCATGTCCAGTCGTAACCATTATTGTCGGTTTTACTGGATTCGGTCTTTCATGGAAAAAAGAAAAAGCAGTACCAGTTTCATAATATAACAAAAAGGATTACCAAATCGGTAATCCTTTTTATATTTCTTGACTATCTATTCGCTTTCTTTCTTCTAAATAACAGAAGTAATCCCGCTCCAACAAACGCAAGACCAGCTCCAATTGTAGAAGCAATACTTGCACCTGTTTTCGGTAAATCACGTTCATCTTTTTCAGCTTCTTTATTTTCACTTACAGTTGTTGTTTCTTTTGTATTTTGATCATCTGTTGTAGTTTGTCCAGATCCAGTATTGTTTCCATCTTGCTTTGGTTCATTACCATTATTACCTTCTTCTGTTGGCGGTGTTGTTGGGTTTTCTCCATCACCTTTTGGTGGTGTCGTCGGATTTTCTCCACCACCTGTTGGCGGTGTTGTTGGGTTTCCTTCACCAGTTTCTTTATCATCATTTTTCTTCGTTATATCAATTGCATATTTCGCAAATTCATTTTCAGATGGTCCAACATATGAAATCTTTCCATCTTTCTTTATATACTTTTGTGCATTTGGTGAAGAATCAAATGTTGTATTTAATTTATCTGCAACAATCGGTTTAAATGTCCAATTTTGATCAGCTGCTGGATCAATATCTTTTATTTTTTGCATATACTTCACAATGATTTGACGTGTTTCATCTTGTGATTGGTATACAACTTCCCCTTTACTTACACCTGGGAACGTTTGGCTACTTCCACGATAGTTATTTGTAGCGACGATGAACTCTTGCTTGTCAGCTACTGGCTTACCTTCATATGTCATATTTACAATACGATTAGCATTTGCATTTACAACTTTTCCATCTTTATCGTATTTCGCCGGTTGTGTTACATCAATTTCGTATTTTAAGCCATCTAAAATATCGAAGTTATATGTAGGATAGCCTATATTTACTAACGGCTGTTCTTCTGTTTTCTTTGGATCAATTTGATTAAACTGACCTGCAGACATTTCAAGCCATTCTTTCACTTGTGCCCCATTTACTTTTACAGCATATAACGTATTTGGATACACATATAAATCTGCAACGTTTTTAATTGCTAACGTTCCAGCTGGAATATCCGTATAATATGTAGCACCGTTTCGGCCACCTGCTTTAAATGGTGCTCCTGCAGATAAAACTGGAATATCTTTAATCTTTTCGTATTCTGTTTTTTTAAGTTCTTGTTCTACATACCATTTTTGCGCATTTGTCACAATTTGTACGGAAGGATCATCTTGTACTAATGAAAAATAACTATTAATTGGTGCTTTCGTTTTACCTACATGTGTATTTACATATTCGATTGTCTTTTCATGTTCATCTTTAATTTCATTAACTAATTTTTGATCAGATTCTACTAACGGATTACCTTTACTATCAGCAATCGGACGAAGTTGCGGCTTAGACTGATCTTTTTGCACTTCCCATTTTCCGTTTACCTTTTTCAATTGCATATCAATAATACCTAAGTTACTACCAAAAACACCGGGCATTACAACTGGAACACCATTAAATACATCCTTCACTTCAGTATGTGAATGTCCCATTAATACTGCATTTACGCCAGGAACTTCTGTCGCTAAATAAAACGATGAATTTTCCATTCCTTCGTTGTATCCACTCTTATCAACACCTGAATGCGCTAGTGCAACTATAATATCCGCACCTTGCGCCTTCATTTCCGGAACTAATTTTTTCGCTGTTTGCACAATATCTTTTGCTTTTACTTTTCCTTCTAAATTCGCTTTATCCCAATTCATAATTTGTGGTGGAACAAATCCCATTACACCAATTTTCACTATTTGTTTTTGGCCTGCTTCATCCACTACTTCTTTCTCTAAAATATGATATGGTCTATCAAAGTAATGCTCGTCATTCTCATCATTACCATCATGGTCATCTCTGTAGACATTCGAGTTAATAACCGGAATTTTTGTTTTACTAGTCACTTCCTTTAAATAATCTAAACCGTAGTTAAATTCATGATTCCCAAGAGAGATGACGTCATACTTCATTAAATTCATTACACGATATAATGGATGTGTATAACTAGGATCCACACGATTCTTCGGATCTTTTATTTTATTCGCTACATAATCTCCAAGCGGTGTCCCTTGTAATGCATCCCCATCATCAAATAGGACAGAGTTTTTCACTTCTTCACGTGCTTTATTAACGAGTGTGGCCGTTTGTACGAGACCTACTTTATTATCTGTTTTCGTTTGATAATAATCGTAATTCATTAAGTTAACGTGAATATCTGATGTTTCTAGAATTCGTAAGTTAACTGTACTCTCCCCAGTGTTCTCATCTGCATGAGCTGTTGCTGGCATTACTTGCGGTGCCATTACACCAATCGCAAGAGTTGCTCCAGCTAGCATTTTTTTTGACTTTTTCACAAAAAATCCCCCTTATACAATTACCAGAAATAATGAAATGAATCCCTATCTGTCTCTAACCACATACCTTTTTTCTTCTATTAGAGACACAATTTTCATTTCACCCTGCGCTAACGAGTAGTCCCCTTAAACGCTCGATTGATGAAGACTAACAATTAATAGGAAATAAAGCTCCCACTAATTAAAATTTCACCTTATCTGACATTATCATATATAAAGTTCTTTCCTATCGTCAATATTTTTTGACAAACTTCAACAAATTTTCTGTAAAGTTATTATAAACTTTTCATAAACATATAATATGCCCTTACATTGCTAATACTGCTGAATATGATACAATTACCAATTACAAGGAGGATGAATTTATGAAAAAAGTCATCTTAACAATTGTTTGTCTCCTCCTTCTGATCATTTCTTATTCTTATTTTGAAAAGAACGACGAGACAAAACAAAATGAACCCGAAGAAAAAACAGAAAAAACATCTACTCCAAGTTGGATTGATAAGCAAACAAACGATTCCTTTTATCATCTCGTACTAGGTGATTCGCTCGCCAAAGGATATGGATCAACACAAGGTGGATTTGCTGAATTAGCCTCTAAACAAATAGAAGCACAAATTCATAAACCAATTACAGTAGAAAACCTCGGGATAAACGGTCTTACAACAGATCGTCTCGCTAAAAAAGTTCAATCAGAAGATGTAAAGCAAAAAATTAGAGCAGCAAATATCATTACAATTAATATTGGGGGAAATAATTTATTTCGCTTAAATCGTGATGTCGGTGTTATAGACGGTATTAAAATGTTAAATACAGAAAAAGCTCATTTTGAAGCGGATGTAAAAAATATTGTAAAGACAGTCCGAGATCAAAATCCGGATGCTTTACTCATTCTTTCTGAACTCTATAACCCGTTACAACTCGATGACTCCATCGCAAGTTATGCAGATATGTTTTTAGACGGCTGGAATGAATCCGTTTATTCCATTGCAAAAGTGAATCAACCATCTATCGTTTTGCCAATTCGTAAATTAATATCGAATGATAAAAAAGAATTGCTCTTTGACCAAGTACACCCAAATGATAAAGGCTATACGATTATTGCCGATTCATTTACAAAAAAAGTATTGGCCTACAAATATTAAAATTCCCATGAAACAATTCTATTTTTATAACATGTCTTTTTTGTTACAATGAGAGTGGAAGGGGGCCTTTATATGGAATCACGCGAGTGGGAACGTATTGTTGATCATCTTCTTTCGCTAGTGCCTCTTTTTTATCGCAAATTTATGCTTCCTGGAGAATTTTCTTCTCAAAGACATATGCCGCCATCACATACACAAGTATTACTGCTTTTGCATGAAAACGGCACATTAGCAGTTTCCGAAATCGGCAAGCGGCTAGCGATTTCACGGCCTAACATGACACCTCTATTAAACAAACTTATTCAAGAAGAACTAATAGAGCGTCATTATAGCGAAAAAGATCGACGGGTCATTTTAATTTCCCTAACAGCTGAAGGGAAATTATTAGTAAATCAGTATCAGCAATTCATTTTAGACAAACTAAAAGAAAATTTCCAAACATTATCTGAGGAAGAGCGCGAAAAGCTCATTCATTCTCTTCAAACCATTCAAAATTTAATTTTGAAAACAAACGTATAAAGCTGCTTCTAAATAGAAGCAGCTTTATGATTCGTAATAGTTACCATAGTACACATTGGAATATGGCCATGTTGTTAAATATGGTTTTTTTTCCTGTGTAGGCTGTTGTTGTGGTAATTGTGGTATTTGTGATAATTGCTGTAATTGTTGTTGCCGATATAATTCGTATTGTCTACTCGTATCATAAACCGGATAATAATTTACATATGGATATACTTGAGGTACGTAATAATAATACATTATCCTCTCCTCCTTTTTCTTAAACATATTCAAAGGAGAAAATGGATGTGACATTGTTTATAATTGTACAAGTGGTTCTCTCACTCGTTTCTTCCTTTTCTTCAAGCGTAACTTACGGTTCTTTTCGTATAAATAATGCACAACGAAATACGAAATGAGACCAAACACAACTCCTAAAATCGTCATTCCAATTAATACATACACTTCACTTTGTAATAAGCTCTTTAATATCGTAAAAATGTGACTTGAAAACAAGTCCGATATCGTAAATGGTTCATGATGAATTTTCTGTACATGAAATGGATAAATCATTTTTCCTAGCGCATACGCAAGCGGAAATAAAAATACTGGGAGAAACGATATTTTCCCAATAATATTGCCAATAACTGCCGCAGGAAAAGATCCCTTTGCTAACCTGACGATTGGATAAAATATTACATATACGAGCGATGCCGTATAAATGACTAACATTTCTAAGCCGAATCCTATAGCAAACCCTAACGATACTTTCTTTGCGCCTTCTGGCGATCGAAGCAACTTATAATATTGAAACTTTAATATTCTCCACATCCGCTGAAAAAACGAATATGTTTTCTTAGTTGTTTTCACCCTCATCATCTCTTTAACTATATTTTTATATGTAGTATGTCCTTACACACTCTGAAAAACAAATTTAGTTTTCTCTTTTATTATAAATGATATCGAAATGGTTAACTAAATATACATATGACATTTTAATATAAAAAAACCTCCCTTTTAGGAAGGCTCTTCTATATTTTTAAATAAACTCACTAATAACGCTTTTTGAGCATGCAATCGATTACCAGCTTGCTCAAAGACGATAGACTGCGGTCCATCTATAATTTCTCCTGTTACTTCTTCTTCACGATGGGCAGGTAAACAGTGTAAGAAACGATATGTTTGCTTCGCATGCTTAACAAGTTCGTTATTGATTTGGTAAGGTTGAAATAAAGTATATTTCTCTTCTTCGCCCTCTTGCCCCATGCTCATCCAAACGTCAGTATAAATGAAATCTGCTTCATTCACCGCTAATTCAGGATTATGCAAAACTTCAATCTCAGCTCCTGTTTCCTTGGCAATCGCTAACGCTTTTTTTACAATCTCTTCATTCGGTTCATATCCTACAGGCGTTGCAACAGTCATATGCATTCCGACTTTTGCACTCGCTAGCAACAATGAATGACATACATTATTTCCGTCACCTACGTAAGCCAATTTTATTCCTTTAAATGTATTTGTTTCTTCATATATTGTCATGAGGTCTGCCAATGCTTGACAAGGATGATGATCATCCGTTAAACCGTTAATAACAGGAATACTCGATTCTTTTGCAAGCTCTTCTACATCCGCGTGCGAGAATGTACGTATCATAATCCCGTCAATATACTGCGATAATACTTTCGCAGTATCTGAAACAGTTTCTCCTCTTCCCATTTGCATCTCTTTTCCACTTAAAAACATACCATGTCCCCCGAGTTGTACCATTCCCGCTTCAAAAGATACACGAGTACGAGTTGAATGCTTATCAAAAATAAGCCCTAATATTTTGCCTTGTAATAAAGGCTCTTGCTTATTCTTTTTTAAATATATAGCGAACTCAATTAAAGAAATAATTTCTTCTTTCGTTAATTCTTCTAGTGTTAAAAGATCTTTCGTATTTAATTTCGGTACTTGTACAGTTGACATGAAACTTCCCCCTTATATGATTGATACGTTTTTTGTACAAACTACTTTTTTTATTATATATACTGCCTGTTCTAACTCTTCATTCGTGACAATGAGTGGCGGTAATAGTCTTATAACATTAGGGCCTGCTTGTAATACGAGAAGCCCTTCGTTTTCTAGTTGTTCTATAAAACTTGCAACTTCATGCTTACACTCAATCCCAATCATAAGCCCCTTACCACGTATATTTTGAATACATTCGACATGCTGTAATTCCTCTTGCAACTTCTCTAATACGTACTCGCCCTTTTCTTGTACTTCTTTTAAAAACGATGGTTTTTTACTCACTTGCAATACTTCTTTCGCTGCAGCCATCGCGATGTAATTCCCGCCAAAAGTTGAACCGTGTGATCCTGCAGTAAACGACGTTCCGAGCTCTTTCCGGCCAATCATCGCTCCGACAGGAACCCCATTCCCAAGTGCCTTTGCAACGGTAACGATATCAGGCTCTATTCGCACTTGTTCATAAGCGAATAGTGTTCCAGTTCTTCCTATCCCCGTTTGTACTTCGTCTATAATAAATAAGGAACCGAACTTATTACATAATGTTTCAATCTCTTTCAAAAAAGATAGATCGGCAGGTATTACTCCTCCCTCTCCTTGAACAACTTCTACCATTACCGCCGCAACTTCTTCATTCATTACTTCCTCTAATGCTTTAATATCATTAAAAGGGATATGTAAAAAAGATGGAAGTAATGGACCAAATCCTTCTTTTACCTTATCTTGGCCTGTTGCACTCATCGTTCCAAATGTTCTACCGTGAAAAGACTGCTGGCATGTTACGACGAGAGATTTTCCAGTATGCTTACGTGCTAACTTTAAAGCCGCTTCATTTGCCTCTGCCCCACTATTACAGAAAAACACATAATCTAATGCTCTATTTTCTGTTAATAATGACGCAACTTCTTCTTGTAAGCTGTTTGTAAACAGGTTAGATATATGCCATATATCATCAAGTTGCTCTTGTACACCTTTGAGAACAGTAGGGTGACAATGTCCTAAATTACATACGCCAATTCCTGATGTGAAATCTAAATATTCCTTACCGTTATTATCAATAACTTTCGTTCCAGTTCCCTTTACAAACTCAATAGTTCTTCTGCCATACGTTTGAAAAAGATGACTCGTCATGCAATACTCACGCCTTTCGTTACCGTCGTTCCAATACACTCTCCCGTAACCTCAGTAAAATCTTTTGTACCATTCACAATACTTATCTTTTGCACTCCCATTTTTAATGATGCTAGTGCCGCCTGTACTTTCGGAATCATCCCACCTGTAATAACACCTGTTTCTATAAAAGTAGCAATTTCAGATTCATCCGTTTCCTTTACCAAATTCCCTTCATGTAATATTCCATCTACATCCGTAATAAAAATCAGCTCTTTTGCCCCTAACGCGGCCGCAATCCCAGCTGCAGCATTGTCCGCATTTATGTTATAAATTTCATTACTATTTACCCCGATTGGAGCAATAACAGGAATATACCCCATATTTATTAATCCTTTTAATAAGGCTGTTTCTACATAACTTACTTCTCCCACATATCCTATCTCCTCGCTGACAGGTTGAACTTGAAGTAAATTGCCGTCACACCCTGAACAACCTACAGCAAGTAAATTATGCTTTTGTAAATTCATTACGAATTTTTTATTCGTACTTCCGCATAGCACCATTTGAACAACATCCATAACTTCTTTTGGTGTTATCCGTAATCCATCTCTTTTTTCTACGTTGATGTTACAATCTTTTAATTTGGCATCAATTTCTGGTCCACCACCATGAACAATCACTACTTTATACTTCTGTTTCAATTTCTTTATACATTCAAAAAACACATCATTTAATTGATTCAACATACTACCGCCGCATTTCACTACAATATAATCGCTCATCTTCTCTCTCCTTATGTACGATAACAAGCATTTATTTTCACATATTCATAGCTTAAGTCACAGCCCCAAGCTGATCCTGTCTCTTCACCTAAGTGTAAGTACACATTAATGACTATTTCATCTTCTTGTAATCTCTCTTTCATTTCTTCTTCAGAAAATATTTGAGGCTCACTATTTTTTAATACCGATATAGATTGAAGAGTAATGTCAATTGTGTTCGGATTAATAACTACTTCACTTTGTCCAATACTGCTAATAATTCGCCCCCAGTTTGGGTCTTCACCATGTATTGCTGTTTTCACAAGACTCGAACCGACTATTTGCTTTGCAATTTTTTTTGCCTCTTCATTCGTTTGAGCTCCTAGCACATTTACTTCTATTAACTTCGTAGCGCCTTCACCATCTTGCGCAATTTTTTTTGCTAAATCTTCACATACCTTCTGTAAAGTACATACGAAAGTTTCCCAATCTGTATGTTCCATATTTATCGGGCTTGTTTCTGATAATCCACTTGCCATAACGATGACCATATCATTCGTAGAAGTATCTCCATCTACCGTAATTTGATTAAATGTATGATTCGTAATTTGGGATAATGCTGTTTGCAATACGTCACGCTCTATATGAGCATCTGTCGTAATAAAACTAAGCATCGTTGCCATATTCGGATGAATCATCCCTGAACCCTTTGCAACACCCGCAATCGCCACTTTCTTCCCATCAATAATCATTTCATAGCAAGTTTCTTTCGTGATAAGATCCGTCGTTAAAATTGCTTCAGAAAAAGAATATGCTTCACTTTCTTCCTTCGTCGGTATAAGAGTTGCAATCCCCTTTCGGATTATATCCATCGGCAGTGGAACACCAATTACACCTGTTGAAGCTACTGCAACGTAATTTTCTTTCACTCCAAAATGTTCCGCCCCTAACGCGCGCATCTCGTATGCGTCTTGTAATCCTTGCATTCCAGTACAAGCATTTGCATTTCCACTATTAACGATAATTGCTTGTAACTTCCCTTCTGCCGTTATACTATCCTTCGTTACTTGCAAAGGGGCTGCTTGTATTTGATTCGTTGTATACACAGCGGCACATGATGCTGGTACGTCACAAACGATTGCCCCTAAATCCTTTTTCTCCTTTTTCAGACCATTTACAGTACCAATTGCCGAAAAGCCTTTAGGCGTTACAATTGAACCATTTTCTAATTTTGTAATAGACGCTACTTTAATCATCATGTCCCCCTCATAGATAAAGCGGCATATGTTGTAAACCTGTTGTCTCTTCTAGTCCCGCTATTATGTTTGCATTTTGAATCGCTTGCCCAGCCGCGCCTTTCGTCATATTGTCTATAACAGAAACGACCGTAACTCTTTCAGTTCTTTCATCGTAAGCTATGCCAATATCACAATAATTTGAGCCTCTCACTTCTTTTGGACTTGGAAATTTCCCTTGCGTACAAATTCGGATGAAAGGCGATTGTTCATACGTTTCTTCATACAATTTTTGAAGTTGCTTTATTTCCATCTTTTGTTTTACTTTTGCATAAAGTGTAATCATAATTCCTCGTGATATCGGTATTAAATGTGTGCTAAATGTAATTGGCTGTGATTCACTATTCCATTCTGTAAGCATTTGCTCAATCTCTGGAACGTGCTGATGCTGGTTTACTTTATAGATATGTAAGTTATCGTATAGCTCAGGAAAATGAGTCATTGTTGTTGGTGTTTTTCCTGCTCCTGATACCCCTGATTTCGCATCAATAATAATCGAATCTTCTTCAATCATGCTACTACGTATTAACGGCGCTATCGCTAGCAATGTGGCTGTAGCAAAACATCCTGGGTTTGCAATTAAATTTGCTTTTTGAATCTCAGTCCTTTTCCATTCACTTAACCCATACACTGCTTTTCTAAGAATTTCTTCTTTCGCTGCTGGCCTTTTATACCACAGTTCATATGACGAAGGATCTATCATACGAAAGTCTCCAGATAGGTCAATTACTTTTAAACCTTCTGCTACTAACTTGGGCGTTAACTCCGCCGATATTCCTGCTGGGGTTGCTAGAAATACGATTTCTGCTTCTTTCCCTATTGTCTTCACATCAATTTCTTGTAACGTATGAACGAGAACATTTCGAAGATGCGGATATACATTTGTTATACACTCACCAACTTGCGAAAAAGAATGAAGAGATGCTATCGAAAAATATGGATGTTGTTCTAATAAACGAATTAATTCAATGCCCCCATATCCAGTGGCTCCAATAATTGCGACTTTCATAAGTTCCTCCTCAAATCGATTCTTTAAATTAAGTATGATTATAATATTGTATATTTATAGAGTCAATTAAATATTTATAAATTTTTAAATCTAAAAAAACTTAATTTTATTAGAAAAATAATATACTCAACCGAATTTTTATACAAAAATAGTGCATAGTAGTTTTTTTATTTCACTTCAAGTACAATAAAACAATACATACGTACATACAGGCGGGAAAAAATATGAACGAAAAATTAATTGAGAAAATGATTATAAAAAGTTTTCAGCAATATCAATGCAGTCCAATATCAAAAGAAGATCAGGAAATGCTAGTGAAACATATTCAAACGGTGACTCATTCAAATATTGAAATTGATTTATACGAGGAGATTGAGGATATTGTTTATGATTATGTGACTGGAAAACAATAAAAAATAGGAGATTTCCATGTGGAAATCTCCTATTTTTTACTTAATGATTTACCTGCTACACGTTCAAATAAACCTGGGAATAAAGCATAAAGTTTTGGACCAATTCCCATCCACTTCGGTAAGTTTACTTCACGTTTTTTCATGTGCATCGACTTTACGATTTGTTCTGCTACGTATGTTGGTTTTAACATGTAACGTCCCATATTCTTTACATATGTACCAGATTGATCCGCTATTTCAAAAAAGTTTGTATCTATCGGACCTGGATTAATTGCTGTAACATAAATATCTGTATTCGCTAATTCCATGCGTAAACTATTCGTAAATCCTAATACAGCATGTTTCGTTGCTGCATACGCACTTGATTTCGGAGTTGCAATTTTTCCGGCAAGTGAAGCAATATTAATAATATGTCCTTCGTTCTTGTTTACCATATAAGGTAGTACCGCTTTCGTACATGCTACTAATCCAAATACATTTACTTGGAACATATCTTTTACTTCACCCATTGACGCATCTTCAAACGTTTTAAAAATACCAAATCCCGCATTGTTTACTAATATATCAATACGTCCCACTTCTTGTAATACCTTTGAAAAAACAGACTGTACTTCCATCTCTTCACTTACATCTAATACATAATAATAGCAAGGCGTATTATAAGTTTCTTTAATTTTGTCTACTAACACTTGTAGTTTCTCTTCTGTTCGAGCCATTAATACCGGCGTCGCTCCCTGTGCTGCAACTTGCATTGCAACTTGCTCACCAATCCCACTAGAAGCACCTGTAATGACGATTACTTTATTTTGTAAACGTCCTGTCATTGCTGTCACCTACTTTGCATAATAAATCAATTGTTGCGATGACTCATCAATCATCACTTGTTGATTATATGCTAAATAGTCCAATTGTCCAACCGTTTCTGAAATAGTAAGTGGTAATTGTTCTTTATATAATACCGGAAATAGTTTTACACATACTTCAAATGCTGTCATTGGTTTTTCCTTTAATAACTCAAGCACTTTAAAAGCACGTGTTTCTTGCTTTTGTAATCTCGTTTCAATAAGTTGTTTCACATTTAGAACATCTTCCCCATGCCCTGATAAAATGCGTGAAATATTCATTTCGCTTAAACGCTGTAATGTTTGATTATATTGTAGTAATGGGCGTGCCCGCTCTGTTTGCCCTTCATATGGCGGTTCTAGTATTGGATTCGAAGAAATATGACTAATGAGAGCATCTCCACCAATTAATATTCCATCAGATTCTCTATATAAAGAAATATGAGTAGAAGCATGACCTGGTGTTTCAAGTACTGTAAATCCAGGCAAAGAATCAATACGATCTCCTTCTCTCACAGTATGCGTTAACGATCTATTACAAGAATATTTAAGTGTCCTCGTCGTCAATAACGACTCGTCTTTCAAAAATGCTGCTGGCACACCAAACTGTAAGGCCGTCTCTCTAAAAAATTCATGATACCGCTTTAAAAATTCTGGATTTTGTGTAATCCAAGGCTCATTCCAAGGATGTCCAATAATATTCGTCTTCTCAGAAAATATATTTAAAAGTCCACAATGATCTGCATGATGATGCGTAATGACTACTGTTTCAATATCTTCTATCGTATGTCCTAATGCACCTAATTGACTTTCTAACGCATTCCTTGCCTCTTCTGTATTCGTCCCTGTATCAATTAATGTTAATGTCTCCCCCTCAACTAAAAACACATTCACAGTTTCCACTGCAAATGGTACAGGAATCTCCATTCGGTGAATCGCCGTCATGCTTAGCCCCCCTGTCTCTTTCCGGTTCAAAAATGAATACTTCTTCAGTTTACAACTTCTATATATATTTGTCATTATTTTCAGATAAAAAGAGGTGTTTCCTATAAAAAAACGAATGTATGTACATTTATAAGAATTTCTAACCAAAATTAAAGGAGGAACATCATGTCTATTCAAAACATTTCCTTTCTCGGTGCAGGCTCTATTGCCGAAGCTATTATTGGTGGCTTGTTACATGCAAATGTCGTTAAAGGTGAACAAATTACTGTAAGTAATCGTTCTAACGAGACAAGATTACAAGAGCTACATAAAAAATACGGTGTCAAAGGTACTCATAATAAAAAAGAATTACTTACTGATGCAAATATTCTTTTTCTAGCAATGAAACCAAAGGATGTTGCAGAGGCGCTTACCCCTTTTAAAGAATACATAAATAATAACGTGCTTATTATTTCATTACTAGCAGGTGTTTCTACTGACTCAATTAGAAAACTACTTCAAAAAGACGTTCCAATTATTCGTGCAATGCCAAATACATCCGCAGCCATTTTAAAATCAGCTACCGCTATCTCCCCTTCAAAACATGCAACAGCGGAGCATATTCGCACTGCAACATCTTTATTTGAAACGATTGGTCTCGTCTCTGTTGTAGAGGAAGAAGATATGCATGCTGTCACTGCATTATCCGGAAGTGGACCTGCTTATATTTATTACGTAGTGGAAGCTATGGAAGAAGCTGCAAAAAAAATCGGTTTAAAAGAAGATGTTGCAAAATCACTTATTCTTCAAACGATGATTGGTGCTGCTGAAATGCTAAAAGCAAGTGACAAACACCCTTCTATTTTGAGAAAGGAAATTACTTCTCCTGGTGGAACTACCGAAGCAGGTATTGAAGTATTACAAGAACATAAATTTCAACAAGCACTTATTTCTTGTATTACACAGGCAACGAAACGATCACATAATCTTGGAAAAACATTAGAACAACTAACAAAAGAAAAATAGAAAAAGGAGCTCAAGTTTATTTGAGCTCCTTTTTCTATAATTACACTTAGTTATTGTTCTTCCCAAAAATCTCTTCTTGCAGGCGACGACCAGTCGGCGTTGCTGCAAGTCCACCTTCTGCTGTTTCACGAAGTGCTACTGGCATCGTTTGTCCGATTCTAAACATTGCCTCAATTACTTCATCACATGGAATTGTACTCGTTACACCAGCTAATGCTAAATCTGCTGAAATCATCGCATTCGCAGCTCCTGCTGCATTACGTTTTACACAAGGTACTTCTACAAGTCCTGCAACAGGATCACACACTAAACCAAGCATGTTCTTTAATGAAATTGCCATCGCTGTAGCTGCTTGATCTTGTGTTCCACCAGCCATCTCAACTGCGGCTGCAGCCGCCATTCCACTTGCTGAACCAACTTCAGCTTGGCATCCTCCCGCTGCACCAGAAATACAAGCGTTATTCGCAACAACCATACCGAAAGCTCCTGCTGTAAATAAGAATTCAATCATTTCTTCACGTGTAGGCTGCAATTTTTCTCTTAGTGCAAATAGTACACCTGGCACTGTTCCAGCAGAACCTGCTGTTGGTGTTGCACAAATAATTCCCATCGCTGCGTTTACTTCATTTGTTGCAACAGCTTTGCTTACTGCATCCAAAATCGTATCTCCAGATAAGCCTTTTCCGCTCTTCATATACGCTTGAACTTTTACAGCATCTCCACCAGTTAAACCAGTTGGTGATTTCACGCCGCGAATACCACGTTCTACTGCTTGCTCCATCACGACTAAGTTCTTTTCCATACCAGCAATTACTTCTTCACGTGAAATACTTCTTGTTTCCATTTCACATTGAATCATAATTTCTGCGATTTTTACATTTTGTTCTTTAGCTTGCGCCACTAGTTCCGCTGCGTTCCGAAACATGGTGTGTCCCCCCTGCAATTATTCCATAATAGTTACTTGACAAATATTTTGTTGCGCTTTTATTTCTTCAATTACTTCATCTGCTAATAATTCATCTGTTTCAATGACCATAAGCGCTCTTCTTCCTTTTTCTTTACGAGAAACACTCATTGTACTAATGTTAATCTCATGTTTCGCAAGGATTGAAGCTACCGCTGCAATAGCACCGAAGCGATCGTTATTTACAATAAGTAGTGCTGGGCTCGTGCCTGATAATTGAAGATCGAATCCGTTTAATTCTACAACTTCAATTTTACCGCCACCAATTGAGCAAGCAACAACTTCAATTTCATCTTCACCTTTATACAAACGAATTCTCGCTGTATTTGGATGAGGTGCATTGGCATCTTCTTCAATGAATTCCACTTCAATTTCGCGCTCTTTTGCTATTTCTAGCGCCTCTGGAATACGTAAGTCATCTGTTTCAAATCCTAATATTCCACCGATTAGTGCTACATCCGTACCATGCCCTCGATACGTCTTTGCAAATGATCCATATAACGAAATGCTTACTCTTTCTGGTTCATGACGAAACAGCTGGCGAGCAACTTGCCCCATTCTTGCCGCGCCTGCTGTATGTGAACTTGATGGTCCAATCATAACTGGACCGATAATATCAAATACTGAGCGATACTTCATCATAACTCCCCCTAAACCTCTATGAAAAAATTTATTCTACTATTCTATTAAGTTGCTACATCTGTCGCTTTTCCAGTTGTACCACGAATTTGTTCTGCTGTACGAATTGGATAGTTTTTGAATAAAAGTAATCCAATATAACCTGAAATAATACCAGTTATCATACTACATAAGAATCTTAGCATTATTTTCATTTAAAAATGATACAAGATGATCCAGAATAAAGTCTGGTAGCAATCCAAAGTTTAACACAGAAGCCATTGCAAGCATAGCATAAACAAGTGATATAACCATTGCTAATGCAACTAAATTTGCACCCGCTATTCCGCCTAGACTACCTGCTGATGTTCTGAACTCTTTTAAAGAGTGGTGTACCAATTAAATCTCCACCACCTTATTAATAAAAAGCTTCTACTAAGGAACTCGCAATAGCTACACTTGCTAATCATATCGTTTAGCTAAAAAGTGAAAAAGACTTATGACAAATAATAGTAATATCTTTCCTATTATAATTCTCGTGTTACTCTCTCATGATTTAGTCAACTTCACTTGTTACGATAATGACTAAAATACATGCGACTTATCATAAATTATAATCTGCCCTCATTATAGCTTGTTTTTTATAAAACGCTTACTTTTGTTGAATTTTAAAAGTTCTGAATAACAGTCCATTTCTGCTATTTGTATCACTTGTATGTCATCTGACTTATATAACAGTTTTTCTAAATAATCATTATTTCGTATTTTTATCGTATATATTCAAACCATTCTAATTTTCTGTACCATCCAAGTATAAGTATAAAATAATAACAGTTTTATTTTTAAATTTTTTTAGACATAAAAAAATGGTAACCCGCCGTTACCATTTTTTACAAAATTATTATTTTTCTACTGGGAATGATTTCAAATCTGTCGCTATTTCTGTATTAGAAAACAACTCTCTAGCCTCTTTCAATAATTCCTTATATGTATCTCCTTGATAACGAGAACTAATGTGAGTTAATATTAGTCGCTTCGCATTTGCCTGAAGTGCAATGCTCGCAGCTTGCTTAGATGTAGAATGAAAATAATCATACGCTTGTTGCTCATCTTCTGCTGCGAAAGTCGCTTCATGGACAAGTACATCTGCATCTTGCGCAAGCTCCCTACTCGCTTCGCAATATCGCGTATCACCTAAGATAGTAATAATTCTTCCTTTTTGAGGTGGGCCGATAAACTCATTTCCATTTAATATCGTGCCATCCTCTAATTCAACTACTTCACCATCTTTTAAACGTTTAAAGATTGGACCTGGTTTCACACCCATCTCAAGCAACTTATCAACTAAAAGAGCACCTTGTATATCTTTCTCTACAATACGATATCCAAAGCATTCTATACCGTGTGACAATCTTTTCGTTTCTACATAAAATTCATTATCTTCAAATACGGTACCTTCTTCTGTTATCTCCACAACTTCAAGTGGATATTTCACATGTGTCGTACTTACCGATAATGCCACTTCAATAAATTGTTTAATTCCTTTCGGTCCATACACCGTTAAAGGCGTAGTTCCTCCTTGAAATGAACGGCTACCTAATAAACCAGGCAATCCAAAAATATGATCGCCATGTAAATGCGTAATAAATATTTTTTCAATGCGGCGCGGACGTACAGATGTATGTAATATTTGATGTTGCGTGGCCTCGCCACAATCAAATAACCAAGTTTGTCCTCGTTCTTCTAACAATTGTAAAGCAATTGCTGAAACGTTCCTTCCTTTTGAAGGAACACCTGCACCAGTTCCTAAAAATACAAATTCCACTTTCTTTCCTCCAGCTCTAAATATACTCTATCTCTCATCTTACGGAATGTTATTTCAAATGGCAAATTGAATTTACATAACCAATCATCTAGACAACTATATAACACGAACATTATACTTAAAAAATTTATCAATCGTTCGTGTTTTGTGTTAAAATAATTATACTACATTTTAAGGGAGCGTTTTATTATGAAAGAAGTATTTCGTTTACAAACTGATTTTTCATCTTCATTTGATCGCTGGGTAAGTTCTTTCGTGTCTGATCACCCAGCACAATTAGAATGGACAACTTTAAAGGAATTAATCCATGAATATACAACATCACATACAAATGATACGTTACCAGCATATATTTCTTCAGCTTTAACATATTACGCCCAACGCGTTTCAACTACAAACAGTTCAGAGATTGTTATTTTTGAAAACCCTACAATCTCGTAATCTATAATAAAAAAGCACTGGTTACAGTGCTTTTTTATTTATACTTATTTAGCAAATGATTATATTCCATCCAAAAGTCTGTATACATACTTTGATCAAACTCATCTAAAATTATCTTTTCACTTGATTTATTGAATAATTCTTTTGCTTGTAGCGCAAAAGAAACAATTTGTTTTCTATTTTTGATTCTCAATATTTATAATAAAATTTTGTGGTACCATTACAAATTCCCCTTTTATAAAAATATTTATTTTCCATATTATTCATAATCAATATCATACATTTCATCCCATATATCTATTATAAATCCATTTAATATTTTAAAAACACAGATAAAAAGATATTGACACTATGATTTTACAGTGCTAACATTCAACATGTAATTGAATATGGTCTCTGTTAGGTGAGGCTCCTGTATAGAGAAACGCTGCTGCCCAAAAATGTCGAGAGACGCCAATGGGTCAACAGGAAAGGTCGGAATGAAGGCCTTTTTTAATGTAGCTGGTTTCAGTACCTATGCTATACAGTGCTAAAACTCAACGAGGGAGAGGTGCATGTATTTTGTCATACACAAAAACTGTTTTTATTTATGTCTACTAACAGTCTTTGTTGTGGACTCTTTTAGCTGCGAATTCAGACCTTTACTCGTTTTGAGTAAAGGTCTTTTTACGTCTATATGCACCTTACTATGAAACAAACATAGCATATTCAGAAACTACTAAATTGTACGGAGGTGAGGAACAGTTGGCAATTGATGATTCGGCCCAGATACCCATACGTTTTACATTCATATTTCATCATGTAGGTAGGAAAGAAACTGTTCCTCACCATTTCAAATAGTTAGATAACAGATTGTTTCCTCCTTCATGACAGAGGAGGAACTACCGATGTTTAATTTACAAAGACAAGAAACAAAGCATGCTTATGAGCAAGATAGCATGAAAACAAATAACGAATTATTAGTGGAGGTTGCAACACAAGATGTAAGCTCTGCGTTAAAACTTTTAGAAACAACACAAGATGGATTATCTAAACAAGAAGCGTCTCGTAGACTTTCTTTATATGGTCCGAACGAAATAGCTCATAATAAAATGGCGCCGTGGTACATTCAATTTCTGTTGGCATTTAAAAATCCATTTATTTTCGTTTTATTAGCTCTTGGAGCACTCTCCTTTTTCACGGATGATATGCAAGGAACAATTGTCGTATCTGCAATGGTACTACTTAGTGCAACAATTCGGTTTTCCCAAGAATTTCGTTCTCAAAAAGCTGCCGATAAGTTAAAAGCTATGGTTCGAACAACTGCAAGCGTATTTAGAATAAATGGATTTGTACATGAAACAAAAAATGTAACGAATTTAAATCGAAATTACACAACAGAAATTCCAATTGAGGAACTTGTACCTGGCAATATCATTTCCCTTTCAGCCGGTGATATCGTTCCAGCTGATGTGCGTATTGTATCCGCTAAAGATTTATTTGTTAATCAATCTTCTTTAACAGGGGAAGCACTTCCTGTAGAAAAATACGAACACTGCTACCATACAGAAAATAAGCATATCTTACCGACAAACATGAAAAAAAATTACAATCCACTCGATATGGAAAACCTTTGTTTCATGGGAACAAATATTGTAAGTGGTAGCGCAAAAGCTGTTGTCATCTCAACAAGTACCGATACGTATTTCGGCTCTTTAGCCAATAAGGTAATTGGAAAGCGTGTAGAAACAAGCTTTGATAAAGGTGTAAACAAAGTAAGCTGGCTCTTAATTACATTCATGCTTATTATAGCAATCGGGATTTATATTCCATTCTCACCACTTGGTGCAGCCGTTGGTTTACAAGCATTGCCACTTAACTATTTCCCTTGGTTAGTAGGAATACTATTAGGCTACGCTTTTTTAACACAATTCCTGAAAAAGCTTTATATTAAAAAGTTTCATAGCTGGTTGTAAAAATAAGAATGAGTGGGTATCCCCCGCTCATTCTAAAAAACATAACACATATTATATATGGAGGTGACCATGATGGTATGGTACGACATTGTATTCAGGTTAGTTATAGCAATTATTGTAGGAGCTTGCATTGGAATGGAAAGACAATGGAGACACCGAATGGCTGGGTTACGGACAAATGCTCTCGTATCACTTGGTGCCTGTATATTTGTTTTATTATCCGTCATGCTTGATCATGATGCTAGCCCATCCCGCATTGCTGCTCAAGTCGTTAGTGGTATTGGATTTTTAGGGGGTGGCGTTATTATCCGCGATGGTTTTAGTATTAGAGGGCTAAATACAGCAGCTACTTTATGGTGTGCAGCTGCTGTCGGTACTCTTACAGGCGCCGGTTTCCTCGTTGCAGCTATATTAGGTGCAGCCGGCGTGTTACTAGCAAATATACTTCTTCGCCCAATTGCTCTTTTTATGAATAAAAAATCAAAAGAAGAATCACCAGAACAAACGAACTACTTACTTTCCCTTACTTGTTCAGAAGAAAATGAAGCACATATTCGTTTTTTACTTATGCATATGGTAAGTACAGAAGGAATCGGTTTAAAAGAGTTGTATAGTGAAGACGTAGATTCTAATCAAAAGGTGTGTATACAGGCTACATTACATTGCAAGACAAATGCGGCTATCTTAATTGAAAAAATAGTAAGTAGAATGCTATTAGAATCTGACGTTACTGGAGCTGGATGGAAGACTTCTTTAAATTTAGAAGCGAGTTAACTAGGAAAGGTGTCATGATTTTACTACTTCATGACACCTTCTACATAAACTTATTTTCTAACTTTTGTTGAAACGACTTCTCTTGCTTACGTAGTAGTTGACTACCTCGTTGTAAAATCGGTGTTCCATACTTATCGTTAATTTGATCAATGACAGCAAGTAGTGGTTCTTTTTTCGCATCCTCTTCAAATGAAAATAAATCTAATTGTTTCACCGATTCTGTCTTCCACTCTATTTCAGTAGCTGTAACACCTAGTAAACGAACGGAATCACCATCCCAATGTTGCTTCCATAAACGGGATGCTGCTTGAAAAATATCGCGTTCTTCCCAAATTGCATTTTTCAATTGCTTACTCCGTGTTACTGTTCGCCTATCATGGTATTTAATCATAATTTGAATATTATAGCTGACAAGGGTTCGCTTTTGTAATCTTTTACTCACTGATTTTGATAACCGTTCTAACATATCAAGTAATTCTTTCTCTTCATCCATATCCTTTGAAAAAGTCATCGAGTTACCGACACTTTTATGTTGGCCCATTTGACTCGGATCCACTTCCCTATCATCCGTACCTTTTGCACGCTTTTGTAAATCAATACCGTGCTTGCCAATTTTAGCGCGAATGATATGCTCGTCTCCCTTCGCTAACTGTTCAATTGTATGTATATGAATTTCATTTAATTTTTCAGCTGTTTTTTCTCCAATCCCATGCATTGCTTCAACTGAAAGTGGCCAAATCATTTCTGGAATATCACGTTTTCGAAGTACGGTAATACCGAGAGGTTTTTTCATATCAGAAGCTGTTTTTGCTAGGAAAAGATTTGGAGCGATTCCGATACTACACGGAAGCTGCAACTCTGTTAATAGTGCTTGTTGAATCATCTTTGCTATTTCAAGAGGCGAACCAAGTGCGTAGCAATCTGTAATATCTAAATATCCTTCATCTATTGAGACTGGTTGTATCTTTTCTGTAAAACGAGAAAGAACTTGAAACATTTGAAATGAAGCTTCGCGATATAATGTGAAATTAGGACGCCTTACAACTAATTGCGGGCATAACCTTTTCGCTTCCCAAAGGGGCATCGTCGTACGTATTCCGTATTCTCTCGCCTCATAACTACATGTTATAATAATTCCTTTTCTCTCTTTTTCATTTCCAGCAACCGCTAATGGCTTTCCTTGTAATGATGGATCATGAGCAATTTCAACAGATGCGAAAAAGCAATTCATATCTACATGTAAAATAACACGACCATTTTTCGGATACATTTCTCGCATAGTACTCACTCCCTAATCAGAACGTTCGTTCTTTTATTATATCAAATTTTGCACAATAGTTATAATAATTACTTGTTCTTTTTTATAATCGATATAAATCGAAACTTTAATCAACTCTCACTAATCGGACTTTTACGGGCAGCAGGGCCCCCACCTAACTTCTTTACTTTCGCTGAATTTTGAGGTAGGGGTCTTACTGTCCGGCAAATAGCGGGATAAACTCAACTATACATTCCTTGTAGTTATATTAATCATTGCAATTAATTATTTACTACTTCCGATTTTCAATATGAATACGTTAAGGTTATTCCCTCGTCTAGTACATGTAGCAACAACGTATATACTTCCATAGTTTTTCTTATATTCGCTTATACGTCTTGTCAAAGCAATCGAATCAAAATAAAAAGCGTGTAAATCATAATTGATTTACACGCTTTTTCTATTCCATTACTTCGCTACTTCTTCAATAATTGCAACAACTAATTCTGCTGTTTTTGCTAATTCTTCAACAGGAATCTTCTCGTTTGTTGTATGAATTTCTTCATAACCAACCGCTAAGTTAACTGTTGGGATACCATGTCCTGCAATTACGTTTGCATCACTTCCGCCACCACTTTGGTGAAGAGAAGGTGTACGACCAATTTTTTCAGCTGCACGTTTTGCAACTTCTACAACGTGATCGCCATCAGCAAATTTAAATCCTGGGTACATAACGTTTACTTCAACGTCTGCATGACCGCCCATTTCTTTTGCAGTTGTTTCAAATGCTTCTTTCATTTTCGCAACTTGTGCTTCCATTTTCTCATTAATTAAAGAACGAGCTTCTGCAAAGATTTGTACATGATCGCAAACGATATTCGTTTGTGTACCACCTTCAAAACGTCCAATATTTGCAGTCGTTTCAGAGTCAATGCGACCAAGTGGCATCTTCGCAATTGCTTTCGCTGCGATAGTAATTGCAGATACACCTTTCTCCGGCGCTACACCAGCGTGAGCTGTTTTCCCGCGAATAATTGCGTTCACTTTCGCTTGTGTTGGAGCTGCAACAACGATTTCACCAACTTTTCCATCGCTATCTAATGCGTAGCCATATTTCGCTGTAATACGCTCACGGTCTAATGCTTTTGCACCAACAAGACCTGATTCTTCTCCGACTGTAATAATAAATTCTATTTTACCATGAGGGATATTTTTCTCTTTTAAAACACGGATTGCTTCGAACATTGATGCTAATCCAGCTTTATCATCCGCACCTAAAATTGTTGTACCATCTGATACGATATATCCATCTTTAATAGAAGGCTTAATTCCATTACCAGGAACTACTGTATCCATATGAGAAGTAAAGTAAATTGTATCAACACCATCTTTTGTTGCTGGTAAAGTACAAATTAAGTTACCTGCACCATGACCAGTTACAGCCATTGTGTCATCTTCAAATACTTCTACACCTAAATCTGTAAATTTCTTCGTTAATACTTTGCAGATTTCTGCTTCAAATTTCGTTTCAGAATCTACTTGTACTAATTCCATAAATTCATTTACTAAACGTTCTTGATTAATCATAAGACTGCGCCTCCTGCACTACCATTATGTATGTAACACTATTAATTATAACAGAATTTCGCAAAAGTTTCGAAATACAAGACAAAAAACAGATGGTTTACATGTCTAGATAACCATCTGCTTTCTATTACTCATTTAACAATACCCAGCGCATATGATCTTCCCACACGCCATTTACCATTAACATCTTCCTAGACACGCCTTCATATTGAAAACCTATCTTCGTTACTACTTGTATAGATGCTAAATTACGAGGCATAATCGGAGCTTCTATACGATGTAACTGAAATTCCCCAAAAGCAACTTGAATTGCTTTTCTAAGCGCTTCTGTCGTATACCCTTTGTTTAACTCTGCTTTATCTAATTTATAACTGAGTACACAAGATTGATAAATGCCACGAACGATTAAATTAAATGAAATACACCCAATTATTTTCGTATCATCACCCTTTTTAAAAATCCATAGTCTGATGATTTTCCCTTCTTCGAACTCTTTTCTATCCTTTTGCAACTTTTTCTTTTGATAATCTAGCGTAAAAAAATCATCCGGTCTATACTCTTCCCAAGCTTTTAAAAATTCACGATTTCTGTCGTAATATTGAAGAACTGTTTCAGCATACGACTCATCAATTTCCCTTAAGTATAAACGATCTGTTTCGTATATTTTCATCATCGTATCTCCATTCTTCAGCTTGCCCAACTAAAAATTAACAATATACCCTTTTACTATATTCTCTATACACACTCAAATTTCCTGTTATATTTTGCAATCCCCTCCCGAATTTTGTCCTCACTCTCCCCTTGTCCATAATTTCATTTCTCGTTACAATGAAATTGTACTGATTTGCAAGGAGGTATAACGATGCATAAAAAAGCTCAAAAAGTTATGGTTTATGTGATGCTGATTTCTATGCTTGTAACAACATTACTTGCTGGCGCGAGTATGTTTTGGTAAAAAGGGCGATGTGTTCGTCCTTTTTTTACTTTTTACACATGACAAAATAAACCATCTCGACATCGAGATGGTTTATTTTATATAAAAAACAATCGCTACAATACTAAAGGAAAATGACATTACAAGTGCTATTACAAAACTTGTATATTGTTTCTGCTGAAATGCTCCAATAACAAAAGTTAGATTAAGTAATGCCATACATACAATCGCTACAAGATAAGAACATATATTAAAAGTTGCCAATATGAATGTAATAACAAATAGAAATCCCATAAAAAACTGCATATACGAAAGTTTTGGATTCAAGTACATATGAGCAACCCCTTTATCTAATTTTATCTTTCTATATTCTCATTAACGCACGGTTATGTACACATGTCAAGACAACTTATTATAATAGAAAAAGCCAACCTTTTTGAACTGCACCCCAATTGTTAGACACAGTCTAACAATTGGAGGTGCAGTTTTTTGTATGACAAAATTTACGAAGGATTTAAGGTTAACGCTCGTTCAAGGATTTAATCC
>NZ_JBQAHZ010000022.1:0-92874 GCF_051917185.1 Bacillus cereus group sp. MYBK108-1 | reverse complement strand
GCAATCACCGTTTTTCCTTGCCCCCTTATGGGCGCACGAAATCACCATAACAATATGGATACCTAAAATTATTTTTATTTCCACCACAAGTATACATCGCTGGATTTTGATTAACTTTCATCTTAGAAAATTTTTTGGCCGAATCCTCCGAGTGTTGTTTAACTTCTTGACTAGCGATAAAATCAATATACCCTGGACCCATATTATAGCTTTGAATAATTGTATCCATGCTAACATCCTTGTCCGTTCCATATTTGTACATTTTAGCAAAGTGCTTTACCCCTTGTTCAATGCTCAAGCTTGTCTCTTGAATTTCATTTGGCTTTAATCCAAGTGATTCGGATGACTGCATAGGATCGTTTCCCTCACCTCTACTCTCTTGATACATAATTCCTAATAAAACTGCTGTTTTCTCTCCTAAATTATATTTTTCTAATTCTTTTTTCAAGGTAGACTCATATTGTAATACACGTTTTTCGGTAGCTAGCGCTTTATTTTGTTGAATATTGGTTTTATGATTAAAATATAGCATTCCAACTATTATTCCTAAGCCTAAAATACTAATAAGGAACACTTTTATAATTTGTTTTTTACTTGTATCCTTCATATATTCCTCCTCGTATAGAAAATTCAATTTTTCAAGGGTAATTTGTTATTTACAAACTATGTAATGAACATCTATCTCCAGTCCTTTTTAGACTCAAACATCAATACTTTAAGGTTTTAAGTTTAATATAAAAATTTAAAGATAAGGTAAAGATTAGATAAAGATAAGATAAAGGGTATTTTTTATGGGTACTTTAAAAGATATTGGTACAAAGGGATATGTGGGACAACTTGTTGATATGAATGGATATATTGATAATTGAAAGGTTATTATACAAGTTATTAATTATGGAGATATCATTCCTGGATATTTATCCTATCTTTTCAATATGCTTTATATAAAAAACTAAAACATATAATAAAAAACGGTGAACCCTCCACCTAGGAGAATCCACCATCACAAATAACTAATTATTTTACACCTAGTTTTTCTTTTGCTTTCTTAGGAAGCTCGTCTTCCTGCACTTCCTCCCAAGCTGTTACACCTTTTTTCTCTGAGTGATATACACGTAGGAATGCTTCTTTACAAAGATTCTTTTGTGCCATAAATTCTAACTCTTTTTCTTTACCTTCCTTATCAAAACCCGGTAATGTATATTCATACTCCTTTCCCATCACTTTACCATCCATAGATTTTGAAACTCCCTCTTTTCCATCCGTTGTAATTTGAACGTAATATTCATCTTTACCCATACGATTGATATCACATCCAACTAGTAGACTCGCAAATACAACTAAAAGACTAAAAAGTGCCATATATTTTTTCATATTGTTCACCTCATTGATTTTCTATGATACTGTAATCTTAATCTGTTCTCGTTTGAAGAAAAATTCAAAAACATTACGTCAACATTACATTTTCGAAAGATAACAAAATTACCTATATCAATGTTTATAAATGAGATATTTACTTAATCATAGAAAATCATTTAAAAGATTACTAACTGAACTGATATATTATCTAGTAAGAAAAATATAATTAGCCCATTAAAGAACCCTATAGAACAGGTTTATTAACCTGTAAAGTGACAACCACTTTTTCAAAACCACAGAAATTCAACATTTTGGTTATGCCGTACGTATTAGTAAAAGGCATTGACATCATTCATGTCCCGTACAAAAAAGCGAAGTCTTCAACTAAACTTCGCTTTTCAATGTATTATGAATTACAGGAATTATTGCTAAATGCCAAAAATTTATTTCTCCAAACATAGATTTTTTTTATTTCAGCTAACTTTGCACAAGAATTTGATAAAATATAATTAATTATTGATTAACCGCTTTAGCCACAAGGACTGCGTATGCTTCTGCACCTATATTGGTTAAATGCACACCATCAGGTGCAAAGTAGTCTTTCTTTCCAGCACTTGCTGCATACCAATCAACTAGAGTTACATTAGGATATTTAGGTACTGTTACTTTCAGTCTCTCGTTCACAATTGATTCCCACGGACGTGGCACTCTCGTATTAATAAATATTATTTTACGTTCGTTTCCAATTAATTTTATTAATGAAATAAGTTGCTCAGTAGTAAAGGCTCCATTTGTACCTAATCCGATAATGACATAGTTTCCTAAATTCCCTTCATTTTTTAACTGTTCAACTACCGGAATCGCTTTTGACAGCTGACGACCAATTTGCGCATCAATCCTAATATCAGGAAAAGTATTTTTTAAATATGGAGTAATATCAATCATAACGGAATCGCCTATCGCAGTAACTGTGAGTGGATTTTTAGGTTGTGCAGAATTTACTTCTTTTGATTCCCCTTGATTTAGTGGCGTTTCTTGATCTGCATTTTCCCAAACAGCAACTGGATGTGGCGCCGGTTTTGTTTGTACTGTTTCCACCTTATCTTGTTGAGAATTCTCCTTAGCCTTACTAGCATTTGATAACCCTAAAACTGCTATTGACGAAAAGAATAATGAACAAACTAAAGCTAACTTAACACCTAAAGTGACATTTTGAAGTCTTAAGTTCTTAAACTGAATGTTCCGAAGCGCACCTTGTCGGATTGGTTTTTCGATAAACTTCCATGAAATTTGCGCAATCAATATGATTAAAAGAAATTGAAAGATTGCTCTTATTATTGAAAAATCCCCTACATTTACTTTTGGAGTCGTTAATGTAAGAATTGGATAATGCCAGAGGTATATGCCATACGATCTTACCCCTACCCAACGTAAAGGCCTAAATCGCAAAAATTGAGCAATGCGACTAGCTGGATGAGCTAGATTTGCCACTAACAATGCTGTTGCAATTGATAAGAGAACCATTCCTCCCTTGTATAGAAATGGATCATATTGATTGGTCTTCCAAAACATAAGCAAAATTATAATAAGAGCTATGCCCCCCACTACATCAAGAATGAAACGCGCCTTCGGGATAATTTTATTAGCAAGCCTATTGCTTGGCCAAACTAAGGCAAGTACCGCTCCGATAAGTAAGGAAAAGGCCCTCGTATCTGTACCATAATATATTCTACTCGGATCAACTCCAGGTTCATATAAATTTGCCATTGCTAAAGCTGAAGCAAACGCTCCTAGACAAATCAATAAAATCATATGGGATTGTTTTTTTATGTAGAAAAGTCCTAAACTAATAATAAACGGCCAGACAACATAGAATTGTTCCTCGACTGCTAACGACCAAAAATGATTTAATGGAGAAATCTGGTTAAAGTTATCAAAGTAAGATAATTTATGATAAATATACCACCAGTTACTAACATAAAATAATGCCGCTAATGAATCTCCGCGCATTTTTTCAAGTAAAGAGCTATGAAAAATCGTAATCCATGCCAATGTTATAACGAGCATAACAAGCATTCCTGGAAGCAATCTTCTTGCTCTACTAAGCCAGAATTTTTTCAAATCAATTCTCTTATTTCTCTTCCACTCCATGGCTAGAATATCTGTAATTAAATAACCTGAAAGTACAAAAAATACTGTAACCCCTAAAAACCCTCCAGGTAACCAATTAAAATTAATATGATACAAAATAACACCTAGTATAGCTAGACCCCTTAGACTGTCCAACCCAACCATATAACGACTATTTTTTTTAAAAGGTTTAGTCATCCTATATTCACCTCTATTTCTTGGTAACTAGGTTAATAATAACGGCATAAAATGCTATTAATTTCCTAAAATCATATAAGCTAAATAAACCATTACAAACATCATTTTGTAAGGCTTTTTTTTATATTTACATGCACAGCAATAAATACTTTATCACGTTATCTGGCTCTGTTGTGAAAATTTTTATAGTAGGTGTTTTTACTCTTCCTAAACAAGAGGAATTTGCCCAATCAAAAATTTATATACCTTGTGTCTTAAAGTAAAATTTTGATACGTTTTTACAGAGATATCAAGGCCTGTGACATTTTGAATATAATCAATAATGCATATGTAAAAGATTTCGCATATAAAAACATTATAAGAAATAGATATGCATAATTACATATTTCTCTTACTGATAAAGCGCCTCCATTTTAAAAAAATCCTCATTAATATTTTTAATCTCTTTGTTAGCTTGATAGCTTAATGGTATAGCAAACAAACCATTATCGTATCGGAAACATTTACTTCAAATCAATTATGTTTTTGTTATGGATATTAAAAACAAGACGTTACTAATCTAATCCTACGAAAATGGGACTCCCCTTCTTGTTGTATACATCATAATTGGGATATTAACGCAAGTATCAATTGGAAGAATGAAGCGATAAGGCTTCTAACCACAAGGACTATGGTAAATGCCTACTAATAAGTTGGAATTCGATAGAGCCCCTTACTTATTAATTCCCCTCTTCTATACGAAGTAATAGTGTGTGTAGTTCAATAAAGGGGTAATCTTTATTAAGTAAAATTACTGGGATTAAAAAAGGAGACTTTCGTGTTTGTAAGAGCAACAAAAAGAACTTGTAGGAATCTCTACAAGTTCTTTTCAGTTTAAGGTGAATATACGGGATAAAAATACTATCTTGCAAATTCATCATAGATACTACAGGGGGAATGCTTTGACAAGCATATTATATAACAAATATTAATATCCATAGATTTTGATTTTGAAAATCATGTGAATTTAGAACAAAAGTAGCTTATTTTATGGTTTTACCGCTAAATTATTTATAAAACTCTCTATAAAATTCGCCTGGAATATACGGAAATAAGGAGATTGAACGTCGTAATATTTGTCGGTAATGATAAGAATTGAAGGAAAGAATTTAGAAGTTTTCGGTTGCCAAGATTCATTATGCCATTCTTGGCTATGGAAGTATAACTCATATCTATTTATCTTATCTTGCATTATCTTTTTACTGTACACTGTCTTTTGAAGTTCAATAAAGAATGGTGACCTACGCCATATAGTAAAAGCATCCGGCTCCATATATTCCTTCCCATACTTTGGTTCCACTTTGAATAACTTAGGATTTTCATAATGAACAAGTTGTTTGTATACGTCCACAATACCAAGAAAATGAGGAATTTTTTGACTTGTCTTTCTGATAGAACTAGGTTGCGGAAAATAAATGTATGGGTGTTGCAATACGTTAGCATCAACATGACCATCTCTTCTTAATCGTTTCATAACTGTATTACAACAAGTTATCGCATTCTTTAACCCTTGAAAATGTAAGTCAATAATATCGTCACGAGACATACATCTAAATCGTTTCAAATCATTCAAAATCCCTATATCTCTATTCTTCATCATCTAACACCCCAAATAACGGAATTTCTTCTTGCGATGAATTCTTGAGTATCTTCTCCTCTTTAGACATGCGATATGGTTTAACAATTTGTTTCGCCTTACTTAATTCCAAATAAGGAGCTTGCGCTTTCTTTAATCCATTTCGTTTAAAGATCATTTGTCCAGATTGCTCTAAGTACTCTGAACCAGGAGTCCCTATAATATTACTATTAATCGCACTATCACATTTAAAGCCCATTCTTACAGTCATATTAAGTTTTAACTTACCATCTAATACCTTGGCATCTGGCCTCTGCATACTGAGTAAAAGAAAAACCCCCAGTGATCGCCCGACTGCTGAAATCTTTTCAATCGTAGTCATGCACTCTTTTTCATCTTTAAGCATAGCCACTTCATCAATAGCAAGTAGGATATATGGCTTTTGATGATTTGGATTTAATTTGTTGTACGCATTAATATGATCAACTTCATATTCTTCCATAAGTTTTCTTCGTTCCCTGATTTCCTTCCATAACTTTAGAAGCATTATTTTCATTTCGATTTCCTCCATACAAACTTCTTTTACATGCTTGACTTTACGTAAAAAATGAAACTCAGAGTTTTTTAAATCACCAAGATACAAATGCAACGTATTAGGAGACATATATTGAATGAGTGTGGTTAGCACAACACGTACCATACTACTTTTCCCGCTTCCCGTTTCTCCTGCAATTAATAAGTGCGGTGAATTGGAACCAATCATGTCGTACGCAATTATTTTTCCGTATTGGTCCCTGCCGACCACAACAGGTAAATCGTAACCTTTTATTTGTGGCTGCCATTCTCTATAACAATAAGTATACGGATTTAGCCCAGCATTCGAATGAAATACATGTAGGACAAACTTTTTCATATCCCCTTCAATCGTAATATTCCTTCCTAATATTTGTTGAAAACAAAACCACTTCTTTTCAATCTTCTGTGGATCTAATCCGTTTGGTATGGTAAATACATATCTCACGCTTTCTGCTGAAGAAGATATATTATATATCTTTGGATAAATAGGAAATTTCCCCCCGCGTGTTTGATATTCCGTATATAGACCCGCTTTTCCAAATACCTCTATAAGTTGATTCCTTAACCTTTTTATATGAAGCCAATGCTTTATCATTCTCATATACTTCCCCCTAAAACATGATTAGGATGCGAAAAAATACATATCCAATCAAACAAATCCCACCTATCCGCATGCCGTAATAAATACCTTCACTTATAAATTTAGCTGCCGATATATGGTCATGTCGCACTAAATATCTTTCTAACATGACTGCCCCTATTAAAACCGTTCCCATTACTCCTAATGCAATGTAAGTATGTAGTACCTGATCCGACATATGAAGGAATGCGAAAGGATTAAATGAATTGTATTTACGATTTTTCTTTTCTTTCTCTTCGTATGGTTGATTCATACATTCACGAAAAGAAATTGTTTCCTTCCTATCACGCATTTAAATGTCCCCCTCTATAAACAAAATGAAAAAACTAGTTAAAATATAGGGTTTATATGCCTATTACCTTGATAGCATTATCTTGACCGTTAACTTGGTAGAAACTTTGCTAGTACAAAGGCTAGTTGATTTCGCATCTAATTTGGTAATAAGTTTGCTATATACCATAGTGGCTACCTTGATACATCATATTACGTGGGGCTTGTACATTATTAACACTTTTGTTTAAAAAAATCATGCTTTGGTAAAGATGTGATTAATAGGAGATTTACGGATAGGAGGGTTCACAATGTTTGGCTTGGGGAAACCATTATCAAAGTTTGGTAAATTTTTAAGAAAGAATAATATTACTCAAACTGAATTAAAGGAATGGAGTGGAGTAAATCAAAATACAATTAGTCGTATTTCTCGTTCAAATACATTTAAGCCTTCATTAGGGAACGGCCAAAAACTAATTAGGGCTTTAAAAAGAAAAGGTTACAGCGTAGACTTTGAGGATTTCTGGATGTAATAATCAGCTCTATAAATCGAACTGATTATTTTTTATGGTTAGGAGATTCCAAACTTCATTGTAATTTTCACTAATCAACTATCTAATCTAAGAGAAATAAAATAATGAAATTGGTTATACACAGGAACGATTCTCTATAGTAAGGATTACACAATATTAAAACCTAATATAATATATATCTTTAATATATATAAAGAAAAAAGATAAAACTTTTATACAGAGAAAAAATCTTGTTCAAACATTGCTGTAATAAGGGTTCATAATTTCTCTAGCCGTAAAAAATCATAAAAAGTAAATACTGGGAACGTACTTAATGAGCTGGATGATGATTTAAAACTACAAAATATCGTAAAGTAGATGTATATAAACTACATATAATCATCATTAAATTTATACAGGTAACTGAATAAATAATAAATGTTAATTTCGATGACTTATGAACAAAATTTCCACATTTATAAAAAAACTACCCACAATTTATTAACAAATGGGGCAAAGTTAGGAACATAATCTACTTTTTAAACAGAATTAACAGATGTTTTTCTGATTTTAAGTAGATTTAGAGGTAAAACATGATAAGAACAGTACTTAAGGCTTTATATTATACACATCAGGTCAAAATTATTAAGATATCAACAGAATACTAAAAAATATTTCCGCTTTTTTGTAGATTAAACGACGCAATCGGATTGATAATTCAGAATAAACAAATTAGAAATTGTGAATATCTCATTTTGTTTCACATGCACTGTATGTAATTGCATAAAAAATAGAGAGTTGTGATCATTAAAATTGAAAACTTACTCTCTGTTTTGTTTGAAGTAATACTCTTCACATGTTATCTCCAACACGAATAGCCCTCCACTTTTGCTTTTTTCAAAAATAGAGAGCTGTATCATTACATTGCTGGAAGCAGTTGATCAACCGTATGTGGTATTTCACTTGTTGAACGGTAATATGCTTCTAAGGACTGTAGAAACTGAATTAAATTAAAGTCTTCAGGGACTTCAATTACACGAATCTTTTCCTTCGGCAATCTATCAATTTTTTCAATGAACAGTTCACGAATATCGCTAGGGATTTGATTTCCTTTATACCCACTAGACTTTAATAGTTCGCGAATTTCAATTTCTAACGCTGTATATGCGTTAATATTTACGCCTTGTTCATAAGCGTATTTTCTAAATAATGATTCCTCTTGATACTGCATGTAATTACGATGGTAAGCATCTAAGGTTACAGGTACAGCATATTTCGCATGAAGCAGGTCATGCGCGTTACGGAATAGCTTTTGAACATTACGTAAAGAATATATAGCAAAATGAGTACCAAATTTAAAAATGGCCTCTTCTTGTTCATGTTTAGGTACATTGTGTGTAATTAAAGGATAAATACCAGTTTTAGCAGCTGTATCTAATACACGGTATTGAGAAGATTGCTTTAATAATTTACTTAGTGTATAAACAAGCTTTTTCGGATATCCTTCTTGTCGATCAATCATTTCACGTAAGCCACGGACTACTTGGCGAATTTGACGATGGCAAGAATGTTTTAAAACGTTAATGAATTGGTTCATATCCTTTGCAAATTCAGCAATATTCATTTCTACTAACAAGTTTTCTATGAATTTAGCTTTACGCTTATATGTATCTCGTGGTGTAAATGGGTCACGGTATTCTGCTCCTTCTTCTTTCGCGCATAAGAAATTAGGATGTACAGATAAATGCAATGTTGTGTATTGCTTTTTATTCTTCTTCCCTTTTTCTAACTTGCAAATTTTAAATAAAGGAGATTCGGTAGCAGATAGTTTTGTTTCTAGTTCCTCAAGTACAGCACGAATCTGGTGCGGGTATTTCTTATGTAAATAACGATACATTCCACCAAAGTGAGTTGAATTACCTTGCTCATCAACTTTAAATAAAGAACGTTTCAGAGTAGTTTCGCGTTTCTGCTGCATTGCTACATCCATGAATAGTTTCTTAGCTGCAATGGATAACTCAAAGAATTCTTTGGTAAATACTATCGGGCTAATAAATGTATATGCATTTGCTTTATTCGTTTCTTTATTCATGAAGTCAGTTAAGGTGATTTTATATTTACCACTGTACTCATTTTCAATTGTAATGATGTTATGGAAACTTAACTTCTTCAAAGCCACATAAAATTGCGAGTGGTGAATATGTGCAAATGCTTCTTTATAATTTTTATAATCTTCCCAAAGCATATGGATCGATACATGTGAAAGCTCACCATATGTATTACATTTTTTATGAAGAAATAGAAATACTTCTAGATCAGCATTTGTAATACCATATAGCTTATGTTTTCTGCCCTCATTTCTATCGAATCCACTTACTTTATCTACAATCTTTTTCATTTTCAGTGAAAAAGATGGCTTTGCTTGTTCAACAAATCCCTCTTCATCTGCAATTCGTTCTTCATAGGACATTGAATTCACAATGTCTTCTAGATAGGTATCTTTAAAACTGTAATACTTACCTTCCAAAGCTTCTACTAACTTTTGCCACGATTTAATTGTTACAATTACCGGTGTTGTTGTTTCACCATTCAAACTACGCTTGTTCTTTATAACGAAAGGTTTTGCCATCTTTTTCACCTCCTTTTATGTTAAGTTGCAGTTTTCCCCACAATTAGATATAGAATTTCATTTTTGATTATATCAAATCGAATGCTGGTGAAATCTATCCCTTTAAGAGGAAAAATAAAAAAATGAAACGTGCCCCAATCCCTTGGGGGACAAGGGATTTGACGTTTCATAAAAAAAAGTTTATTGCCACCATAGGGCTATGAAGTTTTTTGAATATGAAACGTAGTATGTTGTGGGGTGAATCTTACTAAACCATTGATTTTATAGGGTTTTACGCTAATTTCGTTTTAAAGTTGTAGCCATCATATAGCTATAACGTTTCATGTTTTGGATTGACTAAGAAATTTCTATAAATTTCGTATAAATACTGATATATAGGGAGTTATAACTGTTTTTAAATGAAAAGTTGTAGCCATCATACCGCTATAAACGTTTCATTTCGTTTCATGTTTCCTGCCATCATATAGCTATAACGTTTCATGTTTTTAAAACAAGTTATATTTTATTGAAAGCTGCTGTAACCCTTGGTATATATAGATTTGTTTGAAGTTTTAAAGTTAAAGTTGTAGCCATCATATAGCTATAATAATTTTATTGCGTTTTCTTTCATATTTAATGAAATGGCTTTATATCAACGTTTATTAGTAAATTACATAGAATAAAATTTTTTTTAGTCGAATGTTTTTCAGGATATTCTCGTTTCATTTTCTTAAAGTTGTAGCCATCATATAGCTATAACGTTTCATAAATTACGAAATTATAACCACAATATAGCTATTCATTATTATAAGTAAGAAGTAATAGCCGCGATAAGGCTATGCAGTTTCAAATAAGGGCCTATAGCCCCGATAAAGCTATAAAGTTTCAAATAAGAGCCTATAGCCCCGATAAAGCTATATAGTTTTAAGTAAGAAGTAATAGCCGCGATAAGGCTATGCAGTTTCAAATAAGGGCCTATAGCCCTGATAAAGCTATAAAGTTTCAAATAAGAGCCTATAGCCCCGATAAAGCTATAAAGTTTCAAATAAGAGCCTATAGCCCCGATAAAGCTATAAAGTTTCAAATAAGAGCTTATAGCCATGATAAGGTTATATAGTTTCAAGTAAGAAGTAATAGCCGCGATAAGGCTATGCAGTTTCAAATAAGGGCCTATAGCCCCGATAAAGCTATAAAGTTTCAAATAAGAGCCTATAGCCATGATAAGGCTATGCAGTTACAAGTAAGAAGTAATAGCCGTGATAAGGCTATGCAGTTTTAAATAAGGGCCTATAGCCCTGATAAAGCTATAAAGTTTCAAATAAGAGCCTATAGCCCCGATAAAGCTATAAAGTTTCAAATAAGAGCTTATAGCCATGATAAGGCTATATAGTTTCAAGTAAGAAGCAGCTGGGGTATTTAAGTTTTGACTTAGAGTAACAAGTTATCTAGGTGTTAAGCAAAAAATCAGTGTGTTTAACTAATTTACTTTTAAAAATTGAAATTGTATTGTAAATTAGTGATTTCACAAATAGAAGCAGTTTTATATAATTAAAGACAAGTAAAGAGGATTTAAATGATCCAAAATAAAAGGAGTAAAAATCAAAAAATGTGCGGATTATTCAGATAACATTTCACCTTAAAGGTTATGTGGTTTTTCATCTAAATGGGAAAAATAAACGCATTTTGATTCAGTCATTCGTTTAAAGTGAACTTCCATCAGTGGGAGTCTTATAGCTTGCGAATTGTGGGATGAAAAATGGACTAAGAATTTAATCTTAGTCCATTTCTTATTTTATATCCATTTTGTATGGAATGTACCTTCTTTATCTACTCGTTTATACGTATGCGCTCCAAAATAATCGCGCTGCGCTTGTAACAAGTTGGCAGGTAGTTTGGCAGTACGATAGCTGTCATAATAAGAAATTGCTGCTGAAAATGCAGGTATCGGAATGCCCTGTTGTACCGCCATTGAGATAATTTGGCGTAATCCACCTTGATATGACTCTACAATTTCTTTAAAGTATGGATCAAGTAAAAGGTTCGGTAGGTCAGTGTTTGTTTCATAAGCCTCTTTAATGTTCTGTAAAAAGGCAGCACGGATAATACATCCGCCTCTCCAAAGCATAGAAATGCCGCCAAAATCAAGGTTCCAATCATATTCATCAGAAGCTGCCTTCAATTGCGTGAATCCTTGTGCATAAGAACAAATTTTACTCATATATAAAGCTTGGCGCACTGCTTCAATTAATTCAGCTTTTTCAACTCCAATTGCTGTTTTATCTTTAGGACCAGATAAAACTTTGCTTGCGTTCACTCGCTCTTCTTTTAAAGCAGAAATGCAACGTGCAAATACAGATTCTGTGATAATAGGGAGAGAGATACCTAAATCAAGTGCGCTTTGGCTTGTCCATTTCCCTGTACCCTTTTGTCCTGCAGTATCAAGAATAACATCCACTAATGGCTTACCAGTTTCTTCATCTTTCTTCTTGAAGATATCGGCTGTAATCTCAATTAGATAGCTGTTCAGTTCACCTTTATTCCATTCAGCAAATATTTCATGGAACTCTTCTGCAGTCAAATCAAGTGTTTGTTTCAAGAAGAAATATGCTTCACAAATTAATTGCATATCTCCATACTCAATACCGTTGTGAACCATCTTTACATAGTGGCCTGCCCCATTAGGTCCGATATAAGAACAGCAAGGCTCGTTATTCACTTTTGCAGAGATGTTTTCAAGCATATCCTTTACTTTTTCGTATGCATCCTTCTGTCCGCCTGGCATAATAGAGGGTCCCTTCAATGCACCCTCTTCGCCGCCTGACACACCTGCACCGATGAAATTGATTCCTTCTTCGGCAAGACGTTTGTTTCGGCGGATTGTATCGACAAAGTATGTATTACCACCGTCAATTAAAATATCACCTTTATCGAGGTGAGGGACTAGAGAATCAATTGCCTTATCTGTAATTTCCCCTGCATTAACCATTAATAAAATCTTTCTAGGTGATTCAAGTGAGTTAACAAACTCTTCAACTATATGAGTACCAACTAAGTTTTTACCACGGTTTTCCTCAATGATTTCATCAACTTTTTCCTTTGAAATATCATATAGGGCAACAGAATACCCTTTGCTCTCAAAGTTAAGTGCGAGGCTTTTTCCCATAACGCCCACACCAACAACTCCAATTTGTAACTTTTCCATATTCCATCGTTCCTTTCCATGTATGTTACTCTGTATTATAGTATATATACCTAGGATAACACTTTAATCAAATAATCAATCTTTTTCATTTCAATAGGCTCTGTCAGTATTCGTGCAAAAGGTTATAGGGACACGGCACATCACTATCAAGATAAAAAATAAAGAGAAATTTTCATCCTTATTAATCAATCATGAAAATAACCGGTTAATTATGAAAAATCACATTAAACAGCTTCCGTATCCCTTTTACTGTTTAGAAAGATCTATACAAATAAACTTAATAATAAAGTAAACCCTAATCCAGCTACAGAAACGATAGTCTCAAGTAAAGTCCATGTTGCAAATGTTTCTTTCATGCTTAAACCAAAGTACTCTTTGAACATCCAGAAACCAGCATCGTTCACGTGTGAAGCAATTAAACTACCAGCCCCTGTTGCAAGGACAACTAAAGCAAGGTTAACATCAGATTGACCTAACATCGGAATCACTAAACCGACAGTTGTTAATGCAGCAACCGTAGCAGACCCCAATGAAATACGTAAGATGGCAGCGATAATCCATGCGAGCAAGATCGGTGATAATGAAGTTCCTTTGAATAATTCGGCTACATAGTTACCAACGCCGCCATCAATTAATACTTGTTTGAAAGCGCCGCCTCCACCAATAATTAAGAGCATCATCCCAATATTCGAGATCGCTGTTGTACAAGATTCCATCACATTTTTGATTGGAATATTTCTTGCTAATCCCATTGTATAGATCGCAACTAGTAAGGATATCAACATGGCAGTATCCGCATTCCCAATAAACTCGATCGTTGCTAGTAAACTATTATCTTTGAATCCCATTGTTTTTTGCAGCAAAGTAATAATTGTAGCGACTGCCATTAAAAGAACAGGCAGTAAAGCGGTAAAAACACTGATTCCAAAGCCAGGAGTTTCTTCAAGTTTAAATACTTTCTGCTCACCTAAAGATTTGATATTACCGGTTTTTGTGAACGCCTCAGGCACTAGTTTTTTTGCAAGTTTAGTAAATACAGGTCCAGCTAACACAACTGTTGGAACCGCTATCATAAAACCGTAAAGTAACACTTCACCGATGTTTGCATGCAATTCACCAGCGATAGCAGTTGGTCCTGGGTGTGGCGGTAAAAATCCGTGTGTTACAGATAAAGCAGCTGCCATCGAAATACCGAGATATAAGATAGAAACTTTTAATTCTCTTGAAATTGCAAATACAATCGGAATTAATAATACTAATCCTACTTCAAAAAATAATGCAATCCCGATAATAAATGAGGCAGTCACAACAGCCCATTGAATGTTCTTTTCACCAAATTTTTTCACAAGGGTCATGGCAATGCGTTGTGCGCCCCCAGAATCTGAAAGTAACTTACCTAACATCGCACCAAGTCCAAAAACGAGTGCTAAATGACCAAGTGTTCCCCCTAATCCCGCTTCAATGGTTTTAAAAATTTTTTCTGGTGGCATTCCAAGTGCTAAAGCAACACCGACCGATACGATGATTAATGAAATGAAGGTATTTAATTTAAAGCGCATAATCAATAAAAGTAATGCTAAAATCCCAATTGCTACAATGACTAATGGCATCGTAGTTCCCCCCTAATCTTAGCTGTATTTGTATTTATCCCGCTATTCGTGGGCAGTAAGGCCCCCCCACCTCGAGATTTAGATAGAAGCGAGGCATGGGGGATTACTGATGAAAGTTTTACTGTATTAAATTTCTTTGATAATTTGCAATTCGTGTATAATCATCTTCTAGCGCCCTTGATAGGTTAATAAATATCGGCAGTAATTGTCTGTATTCTTTTGTTGCTTCTTCTTTCGGTGTATGTTTGTAGGTACTCCCAACCATTTCGGAAACGATTTCAAAGGAATCAATTTTTCCTGTGGCATAGAGACCTAATATACATGCACCTAGACAAGAGCTTTCGTAGCTCTTTGGAACAACGACTTCAGATGCGAAAATATCGGACATCATCTGTCGCCAAACGTCAGACCTTGCGAAGCCGCCTGTTGCTTGAATACGGGTTACAGGACCATCCATGCATTCGGTTAACGCTAAGAATACAGTGTATAAATTATATATAACGCCTTCTAAAGCTGCACGAATCATATGTTCCTTCTTATGTGACATCGTTAAACCGAAGAAGGAGCCACGTACATCTGGATTCCATAATGGTGCACGTTCACCAGCGAGGTATGGATGGAATAGTAATCCGTCTGCACCAGGTCTCACACGTTCAGCTATTTTAGTTAATACATCGTATGGATCAATTCCTAGTCTTTTCGCAGTTTCTACTTCTGATGAAGCAAGTTCATCACGAATCCAGCGAAGGACCATTCCTCCATTGTTTACCGGTCCACCAATTACCCAATGCTTTTCCGTTAAGGCATAACAAAATATTCTTCCTTTTTTATCTGTTTGGGGTTTATCAATGATGGTCCGAATAGCACCACTTGTCCCAATTGTGACAGCAATCTCCCCTTTCCGAATTGCATTCACACCTAGATTAGAAAGCACCCCATCACTAGCACCAATGACAAACGGTGTTTGTGAATCGATACCAATCTTTTGGGCTAAATCTGGATTGCAGTTGCTAAATATTTGGGTGGTTGGTACGAGTTCAGATAATTGAGCTGGTGTTATACCAGCAATTTTTAAAGCTTCCTCATCCCAATCTAGTTTTTTTAAGTTCATCATACCCATGCACGAGGCGATGGAATGATCAACAACATATTGATTAAAGAATTGTTTGAAGATATATTCTTTGATTCCAATATATTTCTTCGTTCTAATAGCAATTTCCGGATAATCATTCACAATCCATGTAATTTTACTTAATGGCGACATTGGGTGAATAGGTGTTCCTGTTCGTCTATAAACTTCATGGCCATTCAGTTCATCTTTGATTTTATGTGCCCATGCTTCACTGCGATTATCTGCCCAAGTGATACAAGGCGTCAGCGGATGATCATTTTCATCCATAGCAATGACACTATGCATAGCACTGCTAAATGAAATAAACGATGGTTTTTTATCTGAATGCTGTTTCGTTATATTTAATATGGCTTGTAAAACAGCTTGGAAAATCTCTTCTGGATCTTGTTCCGCTGTGGATATATCCGGTGTGCGAAGTGGATAACCAATATTCTCGGTTTGGATGACTTCGCCTTTTTCAGTAAATAAAACTGCTTTCGTACTTGTTGTACCGATATCTATACCTAACATATAGCTACTCATGTCCTTGCTCTACTCCTTTAGATAACATTTGTTGTGACATCCAAAAATCTTCAACTTTCCCTTGAACATCATCAAAGTTTTGATGTAAGGCCTCAATCATGAGGGCTCGATCTTTTGATTCGATTGCTTTTATATAAAGCTCATGATTTTTAATAACTCGTTCAAAGTCTTCGTACTTTTCCTTGAAACGAGTACGCATTGATAAAAGGATTAAGCTTTCCATAACAGGCTTTAAATTATTCCAGATCATCAGGATGTAGGAATGCTCAATGGTTCGAATAATCGTTTCATGGAATAAGAGATCTTGATAAGAAAACTCATCAGAATCATGATATTTAATGGCGATTTTCATCATTTCCATTATTTTATTTAGTTCTCTTACTAAATCATTTGTGTCCATCTTTACAAGTCGCTCAAAGATAAACTTTTCTATAAGTAAACGAACATCATATATTTCTTCGATTTCTTTCTCGGTTAAACCAATGACAACTGCACCCATTCTTTCTAAGCGAATAATATTTTCAGAAGCTAGTACTTTTAATGCTTCACGAACGGGTGACCGACTTACAGAAAAATCGGCAGCTAATTTATTTTCTGATAGGATGGTACCGCTTTCAATTTCACCTGCAATAATGCGCATTCTCAGTTCGCTCGCAACACGATCACCTGTAGAAGCTTTTGAAAGCCATTTTTCAGGATAAAGAAATTCCATTGATTTCGCCATAAATTCACCTCGTGTTAATCAAGTATACTTGTATACAAGTATTATAACTCGGATTTTTAATTATGCAAGCGCTTTTATTGTTTACTTTGGTTCTTTTAGAGGAAAGCTCCATAATTATTAAGCTAACAAATCGAGTCGCTCCAAAAACTATTATTGTTGATGAAGAAGATTTAGGGAATGGAAAACTGAAGAATAAGATATCCAAGGATTTACATCAACATATTTACCACTCGGGTTTACAACTTTTTAAATCAAAAATATAGATGTTAAAAATGTAACAGTAACTGAATTTGAGCATAAAAAACTTTTAAAAATTGGAATTGTATTGTAAAGTATTGATTTTACAAATAGAAGCAGTTTTATATAATTAAAGACAAGTAAAGAGAATTTCAATGACTCACAGTAAAACGTGTAAAAAAACAACGATTATGTAGATTATTCAGACAACATTTCAACTTAAAGGTTATATAGCCATCATATAGCTATGGCGTTTCACATTTTTAAGATTCAAATTATATTTGTAATTAACATTGTTAGGAGGTATTTAAATATGGAGAAAGTGTTAGCATTGTTTAGTGATGCCCTCCTACTTGCTGCTCCAATTTATGAAGAAAACAAGCAGTTATGGGCCAAATGGAATAAATATTATAAAGAAGTACAAGAGAATCACGATAAATTAGTAACATCAGCTAATATGTCCCCTTCCTTTTCGACACTTGTTTCTTGGTTAGGTCAGAAACAAGAGCAAGGGACATCGTTGTTAAACATTTATGCCAATCTGAATAAATATAAAATTGAGATTCAAAATGTACTAGATAAGATTATTGAACAAGAATTCGAAGAAAAAGTTGAAGCAGTTGAACCAACTCAAATTTCAATTTTTGAAGCTAGTCAGGTAATAGAACATATAGAAGATATATCGGATGATTACTATCCTGTAACCAATGACGCAATGTACTATCAATTACGTGATGGAATAGCAAAAAATCATTTTGAGGAAGATGAAGCAGTAGCAAAACCGGTATTACCATTAGAAACGAAAAATTCAAGTGGAGTTGCACAACTATCCTCACATAAGGATGAGGATTTGAGACTTGTTAACACAAACGAAGCAGAGAGATGGTCCATATTGGTCGATGGAGTAATTAGTAATATGGATGACCTTACAGCAGATTGTTTGGATACCATTACAATCCAGTGGTTAAATCAAGCTAAATCACCAGATGAATTTATAGATTTTAGTTATGAAAATGTATTAGAAATGTGCAATATGCCAAAAGCATCTGCAAATGGTGTAGAGTATTATCGAGCAGAAGATAAGATAAAAATAGCACAACGTATAGCAGCTTTAGCTAGTATCTTTATTTATTTGAATGATGATAATGAAGTTGTAGTACTGAATGATCAAGCAGAAACGGGGCAGCAATTCGAAGTAAAACGTGAAGTCATTAAAAGGCTATTCGTACTCGATTCAGTAGTGTTATGGAGAGATAAGAATACTAATGAATATATGGGCATAGAATCCTGTAAGATTAAACCAGGTAGTTTCTTATCAGGCTATTTGTATGGCTCTAATAGTACAACTGCTTTATTATCGAAAAAAGCACTAGAGTATAATAGCTATAGACATAAGTTTCATAAACGTTTAATTCGTTATTTATCATGGCAGTGGAGAATTCGTCAGCAATACAGTACTTTAAAAAGACCATACTCCATTGGTGGAGAAAAAGGTTTACTATCTGTAATGGGTATCAAAACTACGAATGGACGTCCACATCGAATTCGAGAACAACTAGAAAATGTTTTAATTGACTTAGAAAAGGAAAATGTCATTTCACATTGGGCATATGCAGAAGAATTGGATGAAACAAAAATAGGAGAACGCAATTGGTTTAAGAATTACTTTGAAAAGTTGGGAATCATTATTTTACCTCCAAAAGAATTAATGAATAATATAGATAGTATGGTGAAGAAAAAGACAATAGATACGCAAGAGAAGCAAGAGGAGCGTTATATTGCAGATACAGTAAAACAACCTACTGTAGGATCAGAGGATATGATTCGAGAGAAAATTATGCATCAACATATGCATCAAAATAAAACAATGCGTGAGATAGCAGATGAAATAGGACTATCCCCTGCTACGTTATCAAGATTCTGTAATAAAAAAATGAAGCGTATTTCAAAAAGCGTTAATGAAAAACTGAACAAGTGGTATGAGAGACAAATGATTATAGAGTCTATGTAAAAAGAAGCAGATACCTTTACAGAGGTACCTGCTTCTTTTTAGTTTGTTCATATTCTGCTGTTGCTTTGAAATAAACTTTGATTGAAAATACCTCACAGACTCGTACTTTATGGTAAACAAGGAGAATTCATTTTGAAAAAAGATTGATCAAAATGAATTCTTATCTAACAAATTTAAGTTTCGATTTTATAAAAAGTTTGATCATTTTCTACCTTTATTCTTCAACAAACGTGCCCATTTCTTAAACAACATACATCGTATTATAATTTAGACATATAGACAAAACCCTAAATTACCAAGTGTCTTGTAGCTCTTTGGATATCTATTCGCGATATTGTGTTCATACACTACCGATTGATACGTTTCCGGATAAATTCTCAAGAATGTCATGTAACCTCTCAGCAAACTCTTTATGATGCACTGTGTTATAGCACTGTGTTATAGCCCACATGATGTCCTGGAAACTCTGTGAATTCTGTTCCGAGGTGTTCTGCTAAGTTGAATGCGCAATGGTAAGGAAAGGATTCTCGTGAAATACTTCCACCGGCTGGACGTACCTGTATCGATGCAGGTTTTAATGGGGGCTTTAATGCATCGATGTTTAAAGTATAGCTGAGAATTCCCGGGATTTCATACTCAGTGAAATAAATCGAGTTGCCGAGTAGTAGCTCTGTTAGCATATCCTTCGATGGTCCAGAATTGCTATCATCAATATTTGACAATAACTTCATGACCTCACTTTGATGATTCCCTTTAAGGTCTTCCATGAAATTTATAGCCTGCTTCAACTCATTTTCAGGTAAAAGTTGTAATAAAACCGGTTCGTGTGGGATTAGTAACTGTAGCTGCTCAGGATGGCGTATGCACAAATCAAGTCCGATGACAGCACCTGAACTACTTCCGAATACATAAGCCGGTTCATTGGTCAGATTGGCTAGCAGCCGGTGAGCGTCTTCGCTATGTGTGTGCACATGGTAATCCTCAGTTTTATTGACGAGATTGCTACGGGAATGACCACGACGATCGTAAGTAACAACGGTATACCATTTAGCAAGATGGTCGGCGATATTATGGAACTTGTCGGCATCACCACCCCCACCATGAATCAAAAGAAGAATTGGACCCGAGCCACGCACCTCATAATAGATGCTTGCTCCAAGTACTTGCAATGTTCCGTTTTTTACTAAACTCATTTGTACATTCTTCCTTTCTTTTGTCATCTCCCTTAACATTACATGATTGCTGAATGATATAAAATGCAGGAAATAACTAAGAAACAAATTCACCATAATAAAAAGCAAGGAGCATCATTTCACCTGTGCTTCCTTTTTATTCATTTAGAGTAGACAATTTTTTGATTGTTTCAATGGAGAGATGATATTCATCAGCTATTTGATTAATCGTTCTACCGTTTAATAGAAGCATTTCTTTCATCGATCATCTTTCTTGTTCTAGAATGTGTACCCCGTCTCTGATAAGAGCTTTTAGATTTAGGAATATATATTGATTCTTCTTGAACATACTTCTGAATTTCTAATATCAGTTTTTTAGGTAAAATAGCCGTTGCTTTTAAATAGCGCTTCTGCCAGCCCCATATCTGCCTGTATTAATCCATAAATGCACTCAATTGCTCGGTGGATATCATGTGTACATTTGCACATAATAAGGTTGTTAAATGTTAAAGTCAGGAGGGTTTGTATGCAACATAATAAAAAAGCTATAGAAAAGTCTAGTTCTATTATGAAACCAAATTTTGCAGAAACTGATGCGCAAAAAGTGAAACAACAAATTCAAAATGATGTAAGAGAAGGACAAGGAGCAATGACTTCCCGAGAAGCAGGTGCAATGCGGGATTAAGAAAACCACTCCTTACTGTTATTTTATTTTTCTAGTGAAATTTTAACCAGTAAGGAGCTATTCCTTAACCTGCTTTTGGTTCTTAAAAAGTCATTTTTCACTCCGAAATAACGTTTATTTCATGGTTTACTTGTATCTGGTACATTTTCTTTCTGAACAGCCATTACTTCATTACTTTTTGCGGATTCTGTTGTATTAGAAGTAGCAATTGATGCTGTAGTGCCTTCCTTTTCTAGCTTAGGAGCAGAATTCCTTGAGTAATTTTGCACAGACTGATTATTTGTTAACTCCCCTTCATTGTCAGTATCATCTTCATTATTATAAAAATCGTAAGTATCAGGATTTAACGTTTGTAACCAACCTTCTATTGCAGTAGGTGCTGTTTTAGGTGTACTCAATTCTTCAATTACAGTTTCTTCACTATCAACATCTGTATCAGTGACATAATCATCATACTTAATTTCCGTATCCAATGACTCTTCACGAATTTTTAACCAATAAGCAGCTGCGTCTGCATCAACTTGAATCTTAGATACTTTAAACTCAGTGTCAGGAACAAAGTTTGCATTTACTTGTGTTCCTCCTTGAAGCGCATTATCTTTAACAATTTTAGCAGCCCACTGGAATGCTTTTTGAATTAAGATATCATATTCAGAAAGAATGGATACCTCTGTTTTCAAATAAGAGTATGATGTTCTACGTGTACTTTGTGTTTTTTTTAGCTGTTACCATATAAATTTCTTGATCAACTTCATGTGTTTCATATATTGTTTTTGTCCCCAGTAGCTTATTGGGAAATTTAGCATCTTTATTAGTAATATCATCATAAACAAGTTTGTTCCTAACGGGATATCCATGAATCTTTGGTCATGTTCAATTGTTAATTGATTAATTGTTTGTGCAATAACAATTAAAGAAACTAAATATATTATTTTATTTAAAGCTGTATACAAGATTTATTTAGTACATCTATGTTTATAGTTTAGCTGATTTTAATCGCTTTATGGCTTTATATGTGAGTTATAGTGATTATATTGATATGAAATTGACAAGTTATACTGACAAATTTATAGAACTTAATTTCAAAGAAAACCAAATGAATCACAATTTTATGTGTTATTTCTGCAAATCTCAGAAATAACTATGGAATTAATAAAAGAAATAACGAAATATAACATGACATTGACATCCCCTTACCTTTCTGTAGACAATCAACAGAAAAATGGGTTATTAAAAAAGAAGCGGAATCATAAAAATCTGTTTAATAAACTAAGTGTTTTATATAAAACTATATAGTTAAAAAGTAATACTTAAGAGGTATTACTCTTTTTTTATAGGGATATATACACGTTTTATTTATAAGTCTTTCATATAAGTCTTTCAAATAGGTCGTGTAATAATTTGTGGTGATATTCTATTGACATGAAATTAATATAAAAGCATACAAAACCTTTAATTACAAGTGTTCATTTATACGTCTTACATATAGTTTTTACATACAAGACGTATAAATCTAATGACCATGATATTAGTACGCTATTTTAGGAGTAATATATATTAGAATTATAATTCTAGATAAAAATATACATAAATACTGCACTCATATTTATTATTTAATAGTTATTGTTAGTTATATGAAATCTGATATTAACATGTTTTGTTCACTTCTTATATGAACGGCTTTCATGTACGTCTTATATATTTGACATTGATATATAGGACGTTGTTTCAATTTTATATTTTGTAAATATTATATAAGTCTTATATATAACGACTTGATATACGTCTTACAATGATGTAATATATTTTTAGGAATAATTAACCAACGTTTTAAGGGGGGGACAACTTGAACGAGGTATTAAGCGAAAAATATAAACAAAACAAATTCACTGAGGAAGTTGTGGAAATGTTTGCAGACATTATTGAAGGAGACGAAATACTCTACAATGTATTTCATTACATAGGATCTCAAGTAAACAAACAATACCAAGAGACAAAGTATATGAGAGGAATCTCAATAAATGAAATAGTAGAAAGTGTTGTTATTGATAGGAGAGTAAAGAAACCTAAGGGTAAATCCTATTCATTAGAACTTGAAAGAACTAACATCTCAAGAAGATCGGCAGAAGGTAGTGTTGCTACTTTAGCTTCAATGTCATTAATAACAGAAAAAATTATGCATCCGTATAAGTTTTTAATTTCAACTATTAGGGGACAACAAGTATTAGTTGAATTAGGGAAACGTAAAAAAAGTAATGAGAATAAGGGAGAGATAAAATAATGGCAAAAAACTTTCTAAAAAACGAAGTAGCTGTGAAAATGACTATGGTTGGTTTTGGTCAAGCTGGAACTAGAATGGTAGATAAATTTGCTGAGTATAAGCATACAGACGGTACAGCAGTTTATAATTGCCTAGCATTGAATAGTAATGATGGAGATTTAGCTGAACTGAAAAATGTGCCAAAAAGTAACCAAGTTTCACTAAAATTAGGTGGTTTAGGTAAGAATCCTGAGCGTGCTGTAAAGGTTTTAGAATCTAATGAAGAAGCTAAAGATAAACTAAAAGAATTTATAACAGAACGTGTTAGACCAACTGATGAATTAGTACTATTTTTTGCAGGTTTAGGCGGTGGTACAGGTACATCTACAATTATTCAAGCAATTGAAGAATTCTCCGCTTTTCATAATAAACCTGTAATTGCTGAAGAACTTAAAAGTATGGCAATGAAAATTCCTAGAGAAGAATTAATAAAAAATCAACAAAAGTATGCAAGAATTGCTTTCAATAATGCTATTGAGCGTAAAGATTTCATTAAAATGGGTATTGTAGTTACACTTCCAGTTAGAGCGGATGGACCTGATGTACTAAGACAGGTGAATAAATTTTCACAAGAAATTTGGAAGTTAGCTAATGATCCAGCAAAAGGCGTTGCATTTGTTGTATTTGCAGATAACCAACACTTCTATGATGAGTTCAAGGGATTAAACGAAAATGAGAAAAAAGGTATTGGAAACTCACGAGACTATGCAAACCAACGAATTGGAGATATTATTCATGAGTTAAATACAGCTGCAAATGGTTCAGGAACATCAGTAATTCTAGATTCTCAGGACTTTAAACGAATTTTACTAGAAAGAACAGGCTGTTTAGTAATTAATAAGGTTTCACGTAATATGAATCAAATTGAAAACAGTAAAGAAATTGTAGATATGTTCTCAGAATCATTGAAAGGAAGCTCATTCCATCACCCTATTGACCTGATGAAGACAAATGAAAATGGAGATTTAGAGGCATCAAAGGTACATCATTTTGGGATGTTAGCAATTTTAGATGAACAGAAGAACATTGATGATTCATTTATGGATGATGCAAAAGTAGAAGTAACAAATAAACTACCAATCAATGGAACTGTTTTTAATGGTTATTTAGTGAGTAAAAATGACTTTATGGGTAGCGTGTATACTTTCTATAAGACAGATGCACTACCATCTCGATTATCTAAAGGATTAGTTGAAGAATATAATGAATTTAAAGAAAAACAAAGTCAAATTCAATATACAAAGTCTCAAATTACTACTATTGAAGCGCAAGATCCGGACGATGATTTCAATATTAATTTTGGTGATTACTTTGAATTAGAACCAGATAAAGATGAAGAACCACAAGCTCAAAATGATGAAGAATTAGCGGCATTTATGGATCCTGATAAGATGTTCGGAACTAAATAAAAAATAAGCTTGGAATCTTCCAGGCTTATTTTTCTGTTTTCATTACATTTTTCATGTATTCAATCATGTTCTCATCAATATAGTTTTCTATGAAAAGTTGTTTTCTCGCAAAATCTTCCTCTTTTTTAAACCAGCCAACTTTTTTAATACGAGTTTCTTCTGGTTGTGCACTCCACTCTCTTTCAGCTTGTTTTCTTAACTCTGTACGCGCTCTATGTTGAATTATCATATTATCTAGTCTTTCTTGTCTTTGGCGTTCTTTTAACTTTTCAGGGTCTTCTGGTTCAGGGAGCACTGCACGTATAGCATCTTCAAACTTTCCTTGATACTCTAATTCAATGTTTTGTAAATGCATTTGAATCTTTTGCTCGACTATTTTTTCAATAGTCGCTGCAGTTTCCTGCATGTTTAATTGGGTTGAGACTTCACTGCTTTGATTTTCTGGAGAAACTGGTCTTAGTTCAAATTGATGTGGTAAAAGCTCAATAATTGCATCTAGCGACCACTTTTCATCCCTCTTTAGCTTGATAAATAAAGCTATGTCTAAATCCAGTGTGTTATATAGCTTTTCATTTGTATTATTGGTTCTTAATGTTCCGTGTAACCCTTTTTCCTCTAGGATATTGAACCAATTGTATACAGTGTTATGATGTCGGCCTACTAGTTTTGAAAACTCTGTTATTCGCCAAGCTTTTTCAAAAGTATCTTCATGACTAGAGTTTGTATTATTTGACTCCATATGTTCAGTTGTATTTTTGTTATCTTGTTCAATCATCGTTATACCTCCTTGAAATATAATGGCCATAGCAAAATGGAATTAATATATAAAGTGAGATTGACATGTTAAGTGTCTTTCGACGATATAAACCGTAATACCTTCATCGATTGACATTCACATGAAATGTGTCATTGATATATAAAACACCACTCGTTAACATGAAGTTGATAAATAATGGTTTGGAATTAACTATTGTTAATGCCCTCTTAATAATCCGTTAGTTATTAATGATTATTGTTGCTATGAAATTAACAAATTAGTCTACAATATATTAATGATAAGAAAATATTAGTGATTTGTAAATAAATTATAAGGAAATAGCATTAAACTTAAAGACTTAAAAGCTAAAAAGTATGTATAAATCTAAAGCGAAAAGACCATACTAATAGTAAATAAAGGCCTATATTTACTATAATATATGATACTCGGTAGTAGAAAACCAAGAACTGTATAGTTAATTGGTTTCAGTAGGTCTTTAGAATGCACGTGAAGGCTATTATAGTTTATTGAAGTACTTTTATGCGGTTTAATATAAACTCACTTTTTATAGCGGGTATCGCCTTTTGCAAAGGATCTCTATATAATCAAAATTGTTTTTGGATACTATCAAAATACTTTCAAGAATGATATCTTCTCCGGTTTATCCAGTGAATTTTGCTATAAAAAAAGCCTTTTAATAGATGTAGAATCTAAAACTCTATTTGTATGTATATTCTCAACTTTAGAATCAATAATTATCAATGTCATGTCAATACGCATGAACGATAGTTGATGTGACACTACCATTAATTGATAACTATCCTTGTCAACATGTCAATCTCAGTTTACATATCAATTACAAATGAAGAGAAAACTGTTAATTTTGTTGTGTTACTAATAAGGAGCTATCAATTGTATGGATTTCTTATTAGTTTCTAGCCGTAATTATAGTTCTTTTAGGATTTTTTTTATTTTTCAATAGAAACCTGTTGTGGTAGATAAATTTTTAACTAATGAAGATTTCGAAGACTTAAAATCTGCATCTATGCGTATTACAACTACATAATTGTTAATGTCATATTGATGTTTAATGCAAATTATTGATATGACATTAACAATATAGATAGCATTTCTCTCTACGTATCGCTTTTAGACTCTATGTCAATGATAAACAAAGGCTGAAAAGCATTGAATTGCTGTCGTCATTTATTATTGCAATTATATTTTTAACTATTTTTTGATAGTGTGAAAACAACTTCAAGGATAGATCGTCACTAGATTTGCTTCGAGCAAACCGCCACAGAAGAAAATTTTCATCAATATAGATTTTGGAATCTCGAAAGCCACAAACATTTTTCCTTTTTGGTAACCTTTTGTTAATGTTATATCAATATCGATTAGAATATTATTGATAACAAAAGAATATAAACACTCAACATATCAATCTCAGGTTATATATTAATGATAAATTTATAACTAATGCAGATCTTGGGTCTTCGTGATTTGCATTTTTATGTATTTCAACTACTTAATCGTTAATGTTATATTAATGTTGAATACAAATTGTTGATATGAGATTGACAATGTAGACAATATTCCTTTCTATGTGTTGTATATATTAATGATAAATAAAGGGTAAAAACCATTGAATTGCTGTCATTATTTATTACTCAATTGAATTTTTAACTATGTTTTGATAGTGTCAAAACTTTTTCTGGGATAAATCGTCACTAGATTCACTTCTAGAAAACTACCACAGAAGAAAAAATCAGCCAATATAGACTTTGAAATCTTGAAAGTTATAAATATTACTTCTTTTTGACACCGGATTATTAATGTTATGTCAATCTTAATCAAAATGATATTGGTAACAAAGAAAAAATCACTTAACATGTCAATCTCAGTTGATATGTTAATAACAAATGAAGGATTAAAAATTAGTTATCTTTTCAACGTTATCAACATGAGATTGATAGTTATATGTTGTTTCTTTTTTTATATCTTACTAGCATTGAAACATTTTCGATGCTAGTTTATCAATTAACATTAGTCCATACAATTTATTGCAATGGACTAATGTTCAACTAATATAGATCTTGAAATTTAGATAGGTAAAAACATTTCTGATAAGTGTCTGCTTGTTAATGTTAATCGATGGATGTTAGTGATAAAGTTTATGCGCTTCGGTCGATATGTTAATCTCAGTTGATATGTCAATGTTACATGCGGGTGAGATGTATTAATTTTCTATTGGTATCAACATGAAATTGATAATTATATGACTGTTTTATAGTTTTAGTTCTAAATTGTTTTTAAGTAAGATTAAATATTTTTGATTAAAATACAATGTTATGACATTTGTTTGCAAGTAATGTGTTATGGTTAACAATAATACACTTAATAGCGCAATTAATTGATTAGTAGAAAGTATACTGTACTCTAAAAAACCAGCAAAGAAACATTAGTAATCCGTTAATAAGGTGAATTTTTATTTAATGATATTCGGGTAAATGTCATGTGAAGTTTAAAAATCATAAAATTAAACATATATATATTATGTATTTTTAATCATATCTTATTTTATTTTTTTCTAATTTTCAAATAGAACATACATTTCAATGGCTGAAAGGCTTCTCAGCTATTGAGCTTAATAAATCTGAATTCCTTATAATTAATCCAACATTTGATATGTAGTTCTCTCAAATGCGTTGTGATGAAATTTCACGTACCAAATTTTTATTATATTTTTATAAAATAAGTTAATAAAGGGATTAAAGTACCCTCATGGAAAGTAATATCAATAAGAAATTTATACTTAATTAAGTTAAGTGAAACAAAACAGCATCAAGCGGTGTTACAATGATGTTAGCAAGCTTTGGATTAGCATTAGCTGGATCTGTATTAATGTTCCGTCGTAAAAAGACAAACGCATAAAATAGTTCCTTAAAGCGGCAGGAGAAATCCTGTCGTTTTCAAATGGAGTGATAAAAGTAAATAAAAAACAATGGATAGGCTTATGTTTAACTGTTATTGGACTTACTATCTTTTCCTATTATTTTCTAGAATGGTATGGTGCTAGACAATCAGCAGAGTCGTTAACAACGAATGAGGCTAAACAATATGCAACCTCCACACCTTCTAAAGAAAATGAAACAACAAATACAGAACAAGCAGAAACTGATACGTCATTACAACCTGAAGAAGCTGTACAAATTCCCGCTTCAAAGGTAAACCATCAATTAGGAGATAAAGTAGCATATTTAATTATCCCTAAAATACAAAAGAAATACTCTGTATATTGGGGAGCTGATGATAAAGTACTAAAAAAGGGTATAGGTATGTTTGTTAGTGACTTAACTACTACACCATCAGGAAAGAGATATACAGTTTTAAGTGGGCATAGAGATACTGTTTTTACTGAGCTTGGTCAACTAAAGGAAAATGACCAACTTATCGTGGAATATGAAAATAAAACATATACATATAGAATTAACAAGCATTGGATAACTGATTCAGAAGATCGAACAGTTATTGTAGACAAAAATGAGCCGACATTAACGTTAACAACTTGTTATCCTTTTGACTATATAGGAGACGCTCCAGATAGGTACATAATTGAATCATCTCTACTTTCCATTCGGTGAGTATGAGAGTTCAATACATATTATTAAAATTAAGATGCTTCAATTCGGATGAAGGCACTAATCTTGGACCTGGTTTTTATACGAGTACTCCAAATGGTTGGAAATTTAACGCACTTGAATAGAAAGGAGAAATAAGGATGAATGAGAATCAAATGATGCCACTTCAAGCAGGTGAAAGCTTTCCTTTTATGGGGAGGCTGGTGGATGCAGAGCGTACAGAGACAGGAATTTTTGTTCAAATACCTGCTGATATGTTAAATAATACTGGTATTCTAAAAGGTATGAGCAGGGTTGAAGTATGGAGAGAGTTGGATGGGACAGTAAAATTTCGAATTGCTACGCTGTGTGAAATATGTAAACGCGGAGCGCGTTTGTACCCAGTGGATATGGGATTTGCGAAAAAGAATATTCGTCTAGAGTGTTATACATCACTTACTGGGAATTATCCGTCACAAGAATCACAAATTAACGAAAACAAAATACAAGTAGGCCAGGGGCAGCCATAAGCTGTTTTTTATTTTGCACAAAATACGGCTTTTACAACAAAACGAAGCGTGCTTATAGCAGGCTTTTTTATTTTGCTGGAAAGGAGGCGAGAGGATTGCCGGAGCATGAAAACCATGATGACTTTACAAAGGTAATCATTGGACTAACTAGAGTAGAAACAAAAATTGATGGTCTTGGTAACGTGAGAGAATTAGCAATTGATGTACAGCAGTCAGCGAAAAGCGAGCATTTACGTGTAGATTGTTTAGTTTTTTGGATGGGAACAACAGTAATTGGATCAATTATTGCTGGAGCAATCGCATTGCTTTTTAAATTCTTAGGAAAGTAGGGATAAATAATGAAAGAAAAACTAAAAAATTGAGGATTATGGATAGCTTTATTTGCACTGTTGGGAATGATAATAATGGATACTGTCCCTAATTTTAATTTAGGGCGATATCAAGAGTATGTAGACGTGATGTTGGTTATTTTACCTGCTGTAGGTGTAATTTCTAATCCTAATGCTGGTAAATGGTTTGCTGACAAACAATATGAAGGAGACGATAAATAATGGGTTACATTGTAGATATTTCTCATCATAACGGTAATATCGATTGGGGCCAAGCAGCTTCTCAATTGGATTTAGTTATTGCTCGTGTGCAGGATGGTTCAAGAGTTAGAGATAGAATGTATCAAAAATATGTACAGGCTATGAAGCAACGAAATGTACCATTTGGTAACTATGCATTCTGTCGTTTCGTTTCTGAAAATGATGCACGTGTAGAAGCTCGTGATTTCTGGAAACGTGGTGACAAGAGTGCAACAGTTTGGGTGGCTGATGTAGAAGTGAAAACAATGGATAATATGCGGGCAGGTACACAGGCTTTTATCAATGAATTACGTCGATTAGGTGCTAAAAAAGTCGGTTTATATGTTGGCCATCATATGTATGCTCCATTTGGAATGGCAAATGTAAAGAGTGACTTTGTATGGATTCCTCGTTATGGTGGTAACAAACCAGCGTACCCATGTGATATTTGGCAATATACAGAAACAGGGAATGTAGCTGGTATCGGAAAGTGTGATTTAAATAAGTTGGTTGGAAATAAATCGTTAGCGTGGTTTACTAATCAAACTGTTGAGCAAGCAACAACACAAGAAGGAGTTGGAATTATAGTGAATAAATATAATAAAGTAATCACTTATGAGTTTGGTGTAAATTTAATTCCTGATATGGTTCAAATGATGGATAGTCTTGGATATACTTCTAAAATAGTTTCTCGTGGAGATCATCGAGGGCTTGCGCATTTTGAGACAGATTATCGTCAAGGCAACGAGTTAGACAAAGCGACGGCGTGGTTAGATGCTAAAGGATTAAAATACTTCTATACAAGAGAATAGTTTGATGAACAAAAATAAGAGCTGTCATATGACGGCTTTTTTATTGCTATTATACTAAAATTTACTTATCGATAATGCTTTAAGTACAGGCTTTACAATTAAACCTATTAAACGAAAAGTTTTAAATATAGGGCGCACAACTTTCATGAAGATGCCCCCTAAATCAAATAATATATCAAGTATGTATTGTGATAAGTTAATCTATCACTTTGCATGTTCTTCCATTTTCTTTTCAAGTGCTTTAGCGTAAGCATCTTTAGTTTCCTGATTTAATTCATAAATTGCCTTATCCCACTGTTCACCGTCTACACCTGACATTTGGGGAGTGCTTTTTAGTATAGCTAATTCAATCTCCTTTCTATCTTCTTTATTAGCGTCGAGTATTATCTTTGTTCCTTGTCTTGCATCTGTTACACCTTCTAACACAAGTTCGTGAATGTCCTTGTACTTATCAGTTACTTTTATATTTTCCATACGGTCTAAAGCTTTATCCATAGCGTCTGCTGTTTTGAATACCTCTTTATATCCTTTATTATTCTTTTTAGCTTCTCCTAGTTTTAACAATATCATATCCTTTTGGGTTTGAAATTCTAAAAGTTGCTCACAAATATGAAGTGCACCCCAATTGTTAAACTGTGTCGAACAATTGGGGTGCACTTCATAACGAGGCTTTTTTGTTTTGTATGGAACGGAAAGTTAAAAAGATGATGGCTGATCTTCAATTTGTTATGAATCATGGTCAAATCAGTGTAGATTTTATGGATCAAGGATATAAAAGAATGCTTTTTAGTGCATTGGAAGCTACTGGAAAAAGGTTTAATGTGCATACCAATGAACATAATGAAACAACCTTGTTCTTAGAGTTATTTTAGTTAATGTACGCAATGAGGAGCTGTTAATAATGGAGCAGTTAACGATTTTTGACGTAATAGATGAAACTAAAAATAAGCTTTATGAGGTCTTAGAGAAAAATGGATTAGATTATAAGATTCATAAGTATTATTTATATTCGGATTATGAGGGGGCTGTGCAATATTACTATATAAGAACAACTGATAATACAATTATTGATTTGTGTCTCTCGGATTTTCCAGAAATTTTCGCTATCCATAAAGGGTTTAGTGATAAAGAAATTAAAAAAATTTACAAATGGAACTTATAAGTCTAAATAACAAAATAATGGAGGAATGAAGAATGAAGATTGCTGTATCGGAATGGAAAGCATTGAAAAAAGAAACAAAGATAAAGCTATTGCGTTATGCGATGTTAGAAAGCAAATATAAGTATGCAAAATAAAAGCTCTTCATTTGCAAAAGCAAACAAAGAGCAAAAGTCAAGAGTGACCGTCGAGGAAAGAAATTGGCAGGTTTCTTTCCTCTATGTTTTAACATATTAAAAGTTGTAGAGAAAAGGGGGCGTGTAGAATGGAAGAAGGTCGTATTTCCTTTCAGCAAGGGTTTAAAGAATTTCTTATAATGATGCTCTGTTTTTGATTCATTATGTTTCTCGTGTATGGTGAAAGCCTGTTACAATAGTAAAGAATAACTTGGTTACAAATTGATAATGAAATGGGGAAATATGCTGGATAAAAGCAACCGGAGTAACTAGAAAAGTGGATGAATTAGGGCGTATAGTAATTCCAAAGGAACTTAGAAATACGCTTGGGATTAAAGAAAAATCACCATTAGAGATTTTTGTAGAAGGGGAAGACATCATTTTACAGAAGTATCAGCCTGGTGCTGTTTGTGTATTAACAGAAGAAGTGTCAAATCGTAACATAGCATTAGCAAATGGTAAGATCACATTAAGCCCAGAAGGTGCAGAACTATTAATAAAAGAAATAGAACAGTATCTTGTAAAATAAGTGCTCCTTTCAAGGGGCTTTTTTAGTAAAGATACTTAAAATTTCACGTACCGTAATATTTAATAAAAAACAAGATACATAATCAATAGTCTACATTGAATCTTATGTTGAACTCATCTGCTAAATGGAGTCCCTTCTCTTTTGTCCAGAATCCTGTAGGCATTTTTTTTAATTCCCACTCTTTAAAACGATTTGGATATAATTCATTCAACATATGATAAGGACGACTACCCCAAAATTATAGCGCATTTAACATAGCAAATGGACTTGATTTCCAAAACTTTATACAAGGAGTTTGGAGTCGATGTTTTAACAACCATTTTTGTGAATATACATCTATTAACTCTTCACGAGACAAGTAAACGGATCTTTATTTAATACTTAAATTATCATTCCGATTTTTACCACAAATTCTTTTTAATTGTATAGCAGGTGAGAATTTTCTGTACTTATTTCGTTTTAGCTTCCATACTTTATGTATGTAGTGCATTCTTATCAATTTGCCCCATTACTTTAACTCGTAGGGGCATTAACTTTAGAACTCTGCTAATGAATAAGCAAGTTAATAATTATACTTGAAAATGGAGTGATACGATGAATAAGACGTATGATGTCATCATTACCGGTGCTAGATGTGCCGGCTCTACCTTGGCAATTTATCTTGCTAAGGCAGGTTTCCATGTGTTGTTAGTGGACCGAGCGAATTTTCCAAGGGACACATTATCAACCCATACCTTTTTCAATAATACTGTCGCTCTTCTTCGAGAAACCGGTGTCCTGGACAAGTTATTGGAAACAAAAGCACCGCCGGTACGGGATATTAAATTTCAATTTGAGGATACCGTGATAGAAGGTCTCATCCCTGAGGTTTACGGAGAGGAAAGTTGTTATTGTATTAGAAGAACTTATCTCGATTATATTCTACTTGAACAAGCCAAATCCCAAATGAATGTAACTGTTTTAGAAGGATTTCGTGTGACGGATGTCATCCGTGATGACGAAACAGTGATAGGCGTGAAAGGTTTAGACGGCGACAACGAGAAACAAGAATTTTTAGCTCGCCTGGTAGTCGGGGCAGACGGCCGATCCTCTATTATTCGCAAGCTGGTAGAAAGTGAACTCAAAATAAGTATTCCGGCAACAGTCGGCATCTATTTCGGGTATTTCTCTGGATTTCGCCACGATAATGTCCCTAAATTTGAAGTATACAAGATAAAAGATAACACAGCCATTCTCTTTCCGACGAATGATGATTTATATGTAATTGTCGGCATTTTCCCATTAGAAAATAAGGAATTGATAGAACGGTTGAAATTAAATCCGGAAAGCTGTCTACGCAATTTCTTTACAGATAACTTTCCGAATACAACAATTGGGGCGCGCTTGAAAAATGCAGAACTAGTAGAACCGGTCAAAGGCATTCTCGGATATGATAATTACTGGTATAAAGGAATGGGAAAAGGATGGGCGTTGGTTGGAGATGCAGTTTGTTTTAAAGATCCTGGCATGGCGCAGGGTATCCATGATGCTATATGTGGAGCACGTATATTATCCAATATTCTATCAAAATATAAGGGACAATCCGATCAATCAAATCAAATGTTTGAAGAATATCAAAAGGCAATAGAAGATGAGTTTATGGTTCGGTTTCACATGGGATGCCAAATTTCGAAGAATGAACGCATATCTGAACAACAGGATGCTGTCAACAAGCTAATCAGTTCCCATCCAGAGGCTATAGAGAAGTTTTTAGGGATTTACAATTATGCAAACGAGCCCGCTGCTTTAGAAAAAGAACTCGCAAGAATTATGCAATCAATCTAGCAATGATTTTAGAGATTAAGTGATTTAAGTACAAAAATAATTCACTATGAACCTCCCCCACTTACTCGCTTCCGCTTGAAGTGGGGATTTCTTAGCATCAACAAAGACAAGGTCCCATGAGAAGCGGATTTTCCATCTCCTCTCTGCACCTATGCAGGGACTCCTTTTCTTCATTTGACTAAGCAACTTCTGCACATGCAGAAGGGTGGGAACATACCGTCTACTACTTTTTGCTTACGCAATCCACAAATACTTTCTCTTCGTTTCTTCCGGGATATGACACATCTTTCCGTACAGTTCTTTTGCCAAAATGTTGCGGGCACCGTGAATGTCCCAGTGTTCTTCGTAGCCGCACACACAAACGTAGTTACGTGTCCGCACTTTCTTTCTTCTTTGGCAACAAGGGCATGTTTGAGAAGTGTATGCTTCGTCTACGAGAAACAATAGAGGTACCTTTAGCAATCTAACTTATTTCGATGCTGGAGCCAGAGTGACTTCGGGTGATGTTACCTTGTCATAAAAATCTACGAATTTGTCACGATCGGCGCTATCACGGTAAGCCATGGCGACACGTGGATGTTCATTAAGTACACCAGAGATCATGTAAGGTATGATATAGCCTCACTCCCACTCTTGTCGCATTTCTAACAAGAGTATATCTTACTAGTGAATTCTGTATATATTATTATATTGATTTTTCGCGTTAAAGACAAAATAATTCAAAGTAAACTTTTAGACAAAAGTTTACTTTCATTTCCCCTTAAACATTGACTTCCATCTGATTTCATTGATATTATAAAAAATGACAAAAAAGTATACATTCAAATCATTGAAAATAAAGGGATTGAAAAACAGATGAATAAAAAGCAACATTTAATCGATGTACAACCAATTCGAAGCAAAGAACAGCTCGAAGATATGAAATGGTCACTTAAACGTCATTGTTCAGATCGTGATTACATTTTGTTTTTAATTGGTATTAATACAGGGTTACGTGTAAGTGATTTACTTAAAATGGAAACAAGTGAAATTTTAAAACTGAAGCGAAAAAAACGGAAAGAATTTAAAGTGAAAGAAGGAAAGACAAAAAAGGAGCGTATCATAAATATTACATCAATTTTTGAGGAAGTATTGCCATACGCTGAAAGTCTAAAAAGTCCCTGGTTATTTCCTTCTCGAAAAGGTGATAAACCCATTAGTAAAATTCAAGCCTATCGACAGTTACAAAAAGCCGGAGATTTTGCCGGAGTAGAATCCTTAGGTACTCATACTATGCGTAAAACATTTGGATATTGGTTTTACAAGCAAACAAAAGATATTGCTATGTTACAAGAAATATTGAATCATAGTACACCACAAATTACATTAAGATACATTGGAATTAATAAAGAAGAAAAAGATAATATACTCGATACATTTCGCATTTAGGGGGCACCCTATCACAAAAAAGAAAATTTTAAGTGAGGAAAGTAAATTTCGAACATGAAAACAAGTAATTTTAACAACGCTAAGAGTGTTGTATGCAACACAATTAATTTAAAAAAGATTCCTTTTGTATGCAACGAAATTTAAAACATGGTTAAAATGACTCAAAAACTCTTAGTGTGTTTTTTAAAATACTGGAAAAATCCCATTTATCGGTGTTCAATGTATCTAGAAAAAACCGCTTTAGCTTGCTTGCTGAAGCGGTTTCGTATTTACATAATTCCAGTCATAGTTCGTCTCCGTTAATTATAGTATTAAACAAATCTATAGTATCTTGATTAAATAGAGGACTCAACTGATCCTTTTCATTGTCACTAGGAGTGCTACTGTTTAACCCTATTGCTAAGTTTGTATCCCATCTTCTTTCATTGGATAAATTGCCAATCCAAGCACCACCACTATTCCCATGCCGCATTGGATTACCCTTCATTCTAACTATATTATTAATAATTTCACCTTTGGTTCCATCGACTCCATACATAATTTTCCCATCAATATAGTTGCCTGGATATCCTATTGCATGGATTTCTGCTTGTGATATACCTATCTGCATTCCCATCCAATCCGAGTATGGAGTAGTTGTCCAACAAAATGCATAGTCAAAAGCAATATTTATGGGGTCTGAAACCCACTCTTCTGGGGTGAGGACTCTTTCAATTGCAAAATCTTGGCCTTCCGTTTCTCCATTTGTTTCCTTATAACCACGGCTGAACAAGAAATTTTTATAGTAATCACCAGTAACATTATCTCTTACACAATGCGCAGCAGTTAACAGTACTTGACTATGACCAACAAATTGAGCTGATCCAAACTTATCCTGAGCGTCGTCACCTTCACCTATAGTAAAAAAAACTTCCCACCACAAAAATATGGTCGTTCATTGACATCCACTTCATACGGTTCTGAAATAATAGAGGATGAGTTATCGGAATTACTTTGAGGTATAATCATATAATCATTTTTATTAGTAAGGTTATTGACCTTCTCATAAGAAATTTTAGGCGGTAAAACGGGTTCTGCTTTCGCTTTTCTTTCATCTGTCCAATAATCCAATACAAATTGTAATTCTTTAGTATTATATGGTTTCGTCATGTATTTCTCTCCTTTTTACTCATAAGTTTTTTCACAAAGAAACTGTGTAATATTTTTTTATTATTCCCAAAGTAAAAGAAAGGATTTTCACCAAACAATATTAGAGAGACACGTCAATTGTGGCATAAAGGAAATAATGATGGTGTTGAGATTGCTCAAGGTGACAATCATGTGCATTTAATTCGTAATTTTCAAACCATGGTTCTTAATGATTTTGAAGTATTAGTTATTGGTGGTCATATAGCTGAAGAAGATGTTTTTAACGCAGATGATTACATGGGACATAATTTCATAACTATAACTCAAGCTGAAATTGACAATTTCCATCCCAATGGAAAACATTTTCCTATATTTTTTTCAGAATCGTCTCAACATGTTCGAGTTGATTATACGGTGAAAAAGATAAATATTTAAAATGTTTTTATATTAAATGTTTATCAATTTTATTTTAACTTCAAAAATTTTAATATTAAATAATTTTATTATTATTATACCTATTTTATGGTGATAGTTATGTATAACATATTCATAAATAGTTAACATAACGTCTCATTATCGGTAGCAAGGAAAAGGAGGAACCCTTATGAGAGAACGGGTTCCTCCTTTTTTGTTCTAGGGATCTATGCATTTTTTATACATTCCTATTCTGGTGCGGTTTTATGGACCTCATTTGTTGTTGGAGTAGCCAAAAAACTGTATAAAATCTTGTATGCTCTTAGCGTGTTTTTTTCAAAAATGCTGGCAGTACCCCTTGTTAAGTATTAAAAAATAATAATTATAAATCTATTTTATCCTAACGTTAAGGTAGTACTGGTTCTTTTATTGTTCGTAAACATGATTATACAAATCAAATCCAATGTTTGTCCCAATTTTAGAATTATTTTCTACATCTACCCTGTAATATTTAGGAACAACTATAGATTTACCTGAATCGGCTTTGAATAGTTTATAGTACCATTCACCATTTTTTTTATGTTGCGTGTTAATTGGAATAGTTGCAACTGTTTGATTAGTTTCTGTATCTATCAGGTAATAAGTCATGTTAGGTGTTGAATGGAATCATTCAAAAAGCAGAAAATAATAATCTAAAGGAAAAGAAAATTGTTTTAACAGGGGATTATCGAAAAATAAAAACAAACAAAGATTTATTAAGAAAAAATGAAAATGAGTACGCACAAGATGAAACGGAAGAAGAATTACAATCTGTAAAGATAGAAATAAATAATGTAAAGAAAACAATCCCATTACAAGATGAACTAACAGATAAAATTGTAAATGAGATTGAAAGAATTGAAGCAAATAAAGTATATCAAACAAATGATGAAAAAGAAAAAAGTAAATCGGAAATTCAAAAAAGAAAGCTACAAATAGAACAGTATAAAAAGAGAAAATTAGAGCTAGAAAACAAAACCAAAGAGTTAGAAGCAAAAGAGAAAAATCTTGAGAAGAAATTAGAAGATCATCGTAAAAAGTTTAATTTAGCAGAATGAAATTAAACTATTTTAAAAGATAAAAAGAGATATAAACATTACGAATATAATTATCAGATAATTCTTTTGCCATTATATAAGGAGTTGTGATTCAAAATAAAGGTTTGAAGAAATACATTGAAACTGCATTGGATTTACATTGAAACTACATTGAAACCACGCTGAAACTACATTGAATTTCTCTTTCTCATGATATCACGTTTTTGTTAGGCTCTGCCTAACCTGTCACCTTCGGTGATAGCAAAAAACCCTTATGCTCTTGCAATTAAAATTACTAATTTGGAGGTTTTCCCCTATGAATGTGTTAATCCGTGATCTTGATGCTAGTTTAGTGAAACGAATTGACGAACTAGCAAAGGTAAAAAAATTTCTAGACAAGAATTTTTGCATAGATATATTAGTAATCTTGCAGTACTTCAAGATATGAAAGACCTTCAAGATAAACATATAGAATTACAAAAACAAAGCATGATCCTCATAAAACAAAATACACAAACATATTTTATGAAGGGGTATTTACATGCTGAAGCGTATTGTTTTTATGAGTATAACAGGAATTATATTTATGAGTTTGTTAACAGGTTGTAGCTACATTGGAAAGTTCTTCACAGAAACTTATTATGTGAAAATTGAAGGCCAAGGAACCAAAGAAAGAGATGCATTCCAATATACTTTAAAAGGGTTTAAAGAAAATGGAGAAGAGAAAACAATCCAATTTATTACAAATAGTGACAAGCAAATTAAAGAAGGAACATACTTAAAAATTACGGCCGATGAAGATAAAGGTGCTAATAAAAAAACACCTGATAAAATTTCATTAATTAATGGTTATGAAGAAGTTAAAAGTGAAGATGTACCAGAAAATATAAAAGAGAAATTAAAATAAAGTTTGTCCATATGACTAATTTAAATAAAAAACTAATATACCTAAATTTAACTTTTAAATATATGTAAATGAAGTTCCCTTATCTTTCTTTATCTATATAACAAGAAGGACGGTTGTGGGAAAATCGATTACAAACATTTCGGGTAAAAATCAATGTTTGTAATATGAGAGATGAAATTACGGGGATAAATTATCCACCTTATCAAATTTCATTTTTATTCTATAAATTTTATATACCAAAGGATAAAGTGAACTTTTGGATAAAAATTCTTTAACTAAATTTCTCAATATAGATATACTACTAAATTACGACTCTAATATTCAAAATTAACAAAAAAGAAATTATAATATAAATATGATGGTTACCCGTTTGTTAACTCCTTGTGCTAAAGATAAGATCGTGTTCCCTGATCTTATCTTTTTATTTTTGGATTTTAGACACAAAAAAGAAGTCCTTAATAGCTTATAACTCCCCTGTCATTAGGCCTGAAAGAAGTAAAACTTCAAACTCCGGTCTCTACGTAGCACATTAAAGTAGTAAAAATTGCTTGGAGGAAAACGTTGGACGAGAATTAAGCGTACCAGAAAATATAAAACAAAGAGAACTAAATGAGTTATTTAGTAAGATACATTGGAAGCAATGTAAGATACAAAGAGGACATAGGGAGCTTCTTCTGAAATAATATAGTTATGAAAATATAACCACTTGAAGATATCTCTTGTGTATCTAAAACATTGGCAAAACAAATAGATGATTTTAGGATGTAGAAAATGCTCACTAAAAAAGGAGAAGTGATTATGTCAGAAGCTTTTTATATGAAGATTGGTGATTACGAGAGACCTGCAGATATATTGCGGATGCTTGGACATCCTATGCGTTTGATGATAGTTCGAGAATTAATTTTGAAAGGACCATTAAATGTATCCGATTTACAAAAGTTACTACGTGTTCCACAATCTACAATGTCACAACAATTAGCAAAGTTAAAACAGTTTAAGATGGTTTCCTATGAGCGAAAAGGAAATGAGATGTATTATTTAGTGAATGACGAAAAAGTGATTGAGAGCATGAAGGAAATAGAACGTTTGCATCAATGAATGTAAGAAGACATGGAAAACCTCGTAACGGTATGAGAAGAATAGGGGGAGAACTCATTGGAAACGAAATTACAAGCATTTCAAAAGGATAGAGGTAAGAACATGCTATTTTTGCAGGAACAATTATTACAAGAAGCGTTTCAAAAGAGGAAGGATATCACGTTAATTCTGGTAAAAGGATTAAATGTAAAAGGAATAATAAGAGGATATGATACTTTTTCTATTTTAATAGAATTTGAGGGGAAGCAACAGCTTGTATATAAACACGCAGTCTCCACGATTCGATTCTAAAATAAGTAGCCCACGGATAGCACGTTCGAGCACTTTAAATAAACACATTTACAGGTACTTGAAACCCTTAGCAAAACAACCAGAGGTACCACCACATGCCCATCAACTTAAGGATTTAGACTATTTTTAAAGTTAAAAGCACGTTACTATTTTCTTATGTTAATGAGAAAGGGTGACGTGCTTTTTATGAATATGCAACAAAAACAATAGTTATCTTTATTTGCCGAAGAGCTATATCGATATATGTCTCCCGCTACACTTAATTAATTAGCTATAGAAGCCCAGTTACGACACTTCTTCTGTACCAATACAATTAAAAAAGGATTTATTATTCACGAAGTTGCGAATCAGCTAGGCATTCTAACATCCATACAACATTACTTCACACATATCCAAATCAACTGCAGTTAAAAATAAAATGGAACTCTTATAAAGGAGCAATGGGAAAACAATGGGAGTAAAACAATTACTGTCAGAGGCACAACAAAATGAGTTAATGGATTTCTCACGTTTAACAGAATGGAATTTGATAACATTTCATACCTTGAATAAGATTGTAAACATGTAAAACGGGATTTTACCAAGTCTACCAGAATTCAAAATCTTCTTCATGCTTTATATAAATAAAGGATGGCCCCCTTTATGCAAAAAAGAAGCCCGTATATACGGAGCTTTAATAAAAAATAAACAAAATAAGTAGTACTTGAGCACAACTTGCTCTTGATTGACAGGTTATATAAAATAATAAGAAAGTATATCCAAATCAACAAAATAATATTTTATCAATACAAATCATTTACTTGTAATTTAAACGGTTTTAAAGGCCAATATTTACTATCGTTTGAGGGCTTTGCGTATGCATAAATCATAATTTCATCATTTGGCATATCATATCCCATATTATTATGAATGTTGTACAGGTGATCAAGAAGCTCTTCTTTTGTACCATATGTAATTCGTGCTTGGTTTCCAGATAAGGTACTTTTCCCTGGTGTCACAGAGATTATTTCCTGCTCTCGATCAATTCTTTTTAAATAATCCCTATTTCCAGGATCTTCGATTGTAAAGATAATTTCATCATAGTATTTATTTTCAAATCTATTTGCTAAATTTTCAGCAAGAAATCTAACATTGCCGTTACTTCTTATTTCAACATTAACAGATGCACTACTTTGTTTACTTTTAATGCTTTTTTCTACTACATTATTAGAATAATTATTTAATGTACTTGTCTCAGCAGCAAACGTATTTCCCGCACCAGACAGCATAATTCCTGTTGCTACTGTCCCCACTAATAATTTCTTGAACATTTTAACATCCCCTTTTATTCAGAATATTAATTCAAATTAATAATAACCATAAACAATTATAATGTAAATATATGTAAAACTTTCTCTATTATTTATAGATTTTTCTGTAATTAATAGAAGTATGATCCAAAACACAATTAAGGAGATAATTTTATATAAATATTTTTTAATCTATTTATACAAAGAAAAATATTGTACTCAAAAAGAATTATACAGTTTATAAAGGTATACCTTTATAGACAGTTTTGAATTTTATTAAGGAATAAAAAGAGCCTATACTTCAGTGAAGTATAGGGAGAGGGACAGAAATCAATCAGTTATTAATTTTGAATAGATACTTAAATCGATGAATTTTCCATTTGATTTTTCACTTTTTCTTAGCGTTCCTTCTAACGTGAATTTTAATTTTTTTAAAACACTTATGGAATTTAGATTCTCAGGTTCAACTTTTGCTTCAATGCGGTTTAGCTTTAAATTAGTAAATGCATAGTCTAATAAAGCGGAGATTGCTTCAGGTGCATATCCTTTGCCCCAGAATGCTTTTGAAATATCATAACCAATCTCAGTTTTAGAGTTTTCGAAATCTAAGAAATTATAACCACATGAACCAATGATTTGATTAGATTTTGCTTCGATAATAGTAAATCGGAGCGCTTTATTACTTTGAGCCAGCTCGTTTAGAAATCTAATCATGTCTTTTGCTTGATCCTCAGTAGTGAAATTAATAATATTCATGAATTTCGTAACATCTGGATCAGACCATATTTTAAATAAACTTAATGAATCGGATTCTTTTGTTTTTCTTAAATGTAATCTTTGTGTGTATAATTCTGTAATCAATACTTTTACCTCCATTATATTAGTGATGGGTAGATTAAAAATATTGATATCTGCGCATAATTCAGCCCTTTCTACTCTCAGTTATTATTTATTATACATGAGAGAAATAGAGAGAGGGAATTATGTGATTTTTTATATCTACTTTGTTTCTTAATTGTTTTTTCTATTTAATAGCACAAGTGAGTTCATTAAAATGAAAGGGGAAAATCCTTAGCTTTACTTCAAGTATCAGTACGTGATTGATATTAGTAATAATAGAATAGTTAATTAAACTTTAGGGGAGGAACAATAATATGGCAAAAGTTCTAATGTTTAATTTTCCAGGAGAAGGACATATTAATCCGACAATTGCACTTGTCGAAGAACTAATAAAAAGAGGCGAGGAAGTTATTTACTATTGCGTAGAAAAGTATAGAAGTAAAATAGAGAATACAGGAGCTTTATTTCGACCATATGAAAATTTCATATCACAAATAGACATGGTAAAAAGAATGAGTAGGCAAATGGATTCTCAAGAACTATTATTACACATGGTAAAATCCATGGATAAAATAATAGAGGTAATTTTAGAAGAAGTAAAAGAAGAAGAATACGATTATGTTATATATGATAATAATTTTGCTGTTGGCTGGATCATAGCAGAAGTATTACAATTACCTAAAATTTCTTCATGTACAACATTTGCCATTACTAAAAAGATAGCCTCTGCTCTTATGAAAAATCATGGAGAAGAAAATAAAAAATCCCCTTTATATCAGGAAGTCATTTGTATTTTTAAAAAATGGGAAGATATGTATGGAATTACTCTTAATGAAAAACAGAATGTGATGACATGCCCAGGGGATATTACAATTGTATATACATCAAAATTGTATCAACCAAATGTCGAAGAATTTGATGATTCTTATATATTTGTCGGGCCCTCTATTGCACAGCGTAAAGATGTAGATTCTTTTTCCTTAGAACAGGAAAAGGGAAACAAGCTTATTTTTATTTCTATGGGAACAGTATTTAACCAGCAATCCGACTTTTATTACACATGTTTTGAAGCATTTCGAGATAGCTCGGTTACTGTCATATTAGCTATAGGGGAACAAAATGATATTAATCAATTAGATAATATTCCTTCTAATTTTAAGCTATATAATTACGTTCCTCAATTAGATATTCTACAACATACTGATTTATTTATTACACATGGGGGAATGAATAGTTCCAGTGAAAGCTTATATTTTAGTGTTCCTATGCTAGTTATTCCAGTTATGGGAGATCAACCTATAGTTGCTCAAAGAATAGAAGAATTAGAAGCCGGAGTCCAGCTAGATCGTAATTTTCTTACTCCGGAAATATTACGTAATACAGCAATTCATGTGTTATCAAATAATATTTATACAAAAAATAGCCATAGAATTGGAAAATCTTTAAAAAATGCTGGAGGATATAACAAGGCAGTCAATGAAATTGAAACCTTTAAATTTAAAATGTGTATTGAGTGAAGCAAAACTACTGTGACTTTAAAAATGAATTATAAAAATGAGTTATATGGAGGGAATTAAAATGAAGATTTTAGAACAAAACTATCAAGAAACTAACTATCTACAATCTTATGAGAAAAGTCTAAAATTATGGCCAACTAGTTTTTCATCTTACTTTGTAGAAACATCTCAAGGGAAGACTCATATTATTGAAAGTGGTAATAAATTAGCACAACCTCTCCTATTACTTCATGGAGCAAAAATGAGTTCGACAATGTGGTATTCAAATATTTTAAAATGGAGTAAACATTTTAGAATAATGTGTATTGATATTTTAGGAGATAAAAATAAAAGCCTTCCAAAAAAAGGATTTACAAATCGCTTAAGTTATGCACTATGGTTAAAAGAAGTATTACATACATTAGAAATTAATAGCACGAACATTGTAGGATTGTCATATGGTGCTTTGCATACTGTTAACTTCTTGACATTTTTTCCAGAGAAGGTAAATAAGGCTGTAATAATGAGTCCTGCAGCAACGTATATTCCTTTTCATCCTTTGTTTTTTTCCTATGCTTTAGGAATGATGAATAGTAGGGAAGGGGTCGAGAAATTTTTAGGGTGGATTTTTGAGAATCGATACACTGTTCATCCTTATATTCAAGAACAATTGATAGCAGGAATGATGTGGAATAATTCAGTGAAAAATGAAACTCTAATAGAACAGGGATTTCCATATATTTTTACGAACCAAGAGTTAGCCGAAATTCAAACGCCTATGCTGCTAATGTTAGGGGAGAATGAAGTAATGTATAACCCAATAGAAGCTTTCAAATGTGCCGAAAATTCATCACCCAATCTAACTGTAGAATTGGTGAAAGATGTAGGGCATTTGATGTCCATGGAGAATCCTCAATATATAAATGATCGTATTTTAGAATTTTTTAATAAATAGGGCATCTCTAAACTCAAAGTATGTCTCGCAAAGGAAACTGTTATGACAATGCCGTTATTGAAAATTTTTTTGGTATCATGAAATCAGAATTTCTGTATCGAAAAGAATTTGAAAGTATAACACATTTCAAACAAGAATTAGCTAAGTACATAGACTACTATAATCATAAAAGAATTAAGGCAGCCTGTCTAACTTTCGGGGGGCACTTCAGTATGCCAGCTATATCCAAAATGAGAAAGTTTGAAGTGATATATGAGATGTTAGAAACAGGATATACAGTTACTCTATTATGTGCCATTGCTTGTGTAAACCGAAGTGGCTATTACAAATGGATAAAGCGACACGCAGTGCCTTCTAAAAGAAAATTAGCGGACACTATTGGAGTGTCATACAAAACTAAGAGGGATTTATGAATATAGAAGAATACAAGTGTGGCTGAAAGCCACATATAATTTTCATTTGAATCATAAGCGTATCCAAAGATTAATGAGTGAATTAGGTATCAAAGCTATAATTAGGAAAAAACGACCTTATTACGGAAAAAAAGAGGCGTATTTGATTCCAGATAACCATCTAAATAGAGACTTTCAAGCTTCAAGACCAAATGAGAAATGGGTAACAGATATTACCTACTTAATTTTCAATGGACAGCGCTTGTACTTATCTGCCATTAAGGATTTATATAATAATGAGATTGTTGCTTATGAAATCAGTCGTAGAAATGACTTAAAGCTTGTTTTAGATACCCTTAAAAAGGCAAAGAAAAAACGACATGTGAAGGGAATCCTCTTGCATAGTGATCCAGGATCCCAGTACACATCTCGTCAATATAACCAATTACTTAAAAAAATATCAGATGGAGGCAAGTATGTCTCAAAGGGGCAACTGTTGGGATAATGCTTGCATGGAAAACTTCTTCAGTCACTTTAAGGCAGAGTGTTTTTATTTAACCTCATTCCGTAAAGCGAATGAGGTTAAACTTGCCGTACGCAAATATATACATTTTTATAATCATCAAAGATTTCAAAAGAAATTAAATAACCTGTGTCCATATAAATATAGAACTCAGGTTGCTTAGTTGCGCTTTTTAAATACTGTCTACTTGCCAGAGGGCACTCCAATTAAGCTATCTCTTTTTTTCCTTTAATCTACGTTTCCTTGTTTATGTTAGTTTGAAATAAAGTTTGATTAAAACTCATTTCGAAGTCTTTAATTGCAAATGACAGAGTATAGCAACTTTTTTATAAATGTTGTAACCTTTATAGATTCAATAGGATATAGTACAATCTTTTTTTTTTTTCATGAATAAATTATATAGAATTATATATTCTAATCTAGAAAGGGTGATTACAATAGGAAACTATTATGATAGAAAATACAAATATTATAAAAGCTCATCTTGTGGTGAAGGCTATGATAAGTACTATGAAGGTTCATCTTGCCATAGCCATAATAAAGAATCTATCGAATTCCAATATGATGAAAGATTAATTACTACTCCCATACTCGTTCCTCCTGCTCCAGCGGCACCACTTGCAATTTTAACAGTAAATTTTGATAAAATAAATACAGGCGACCGTGTATGGCTGAGTGGTATCGTCAGTCTAAATAACAATAACAATGTATTTTCAACAGTTACATTAACCATTACAAGAACATCTCCATTATCAGGAACACCTCAGGTCATTTATACACAAGTATTTGAAATTGATAATGAAGGTGATGATGATCAAATCCAAACTCCTTTTTCACATGTAGATGTTCCAACAACGCTACTTTTTGATGTTAGATACCAAGTTCGAGTAACTGTAGGAAATCCTAATTTATTTGTACAAGGAGTAAATACTCTAACAGCCCTTAGATTTAGTCGATAATAATGAAATATAGTAAAGCTATGTCGAAGAATATTCAACATAGCTTCTTTTTTATAATCAAACATTTTTTTATATGGATACAATTGTTGCACTTACCCTAGTTGTGGCGAAAGCGTCCGTTTTTATCATTCCTCTTGCATCATTAGCATGTGTAGAGATGGCGATAAAAGGCTCATGTATTTTATATTTTATTTTTGGACTAGAATATAAGAAATTAATAAGGTACAGCAAGCAAATTTATTAGAAATGGAAAATAAACTAAGCGTATTGAATTACTCTTATAGGAGGTGGAGTAGCGCTATGGCAGGAATGGAGATAGTGTAAACCGCAAATGAGGTATATGGTTGGTTAGGAGTAAGTGGCAGTACCCTTAGAAAATACTCGGATGTTCTTGAAAAAGAAGGGTATGAGGTAAAAAAGAATAGTTGAGTGAGATGAGAATATACAGAGTTTGATGTGGATTCCTGAAGATTTCGATTGCTCATTTTGCACAAAACGCTTTTAGATAATATCTATATCATAATAAATTATGAAAATTTAAATATAGGTAAATAGAGAGGAATGGTGCACTTATTACTCATTAATTAGCGCTAAAACCGAAATATAATTTACTATTTTTTCAATGAATTTATATTTGTAAAAAATATAATCTTTAAATCAATCTTAAACTAGAAAAGTTTAACTTTTGAATTGGCATTGTAACTCTAATAGGCTGAAAATATAGAACTAAGATAATTGAAATTGATTTAATAAATAACATATATCCAATTCCATATGCAGCTTATGGTGACCTTTTAGCTGGTATTATCGTTTCCTTTTTCGTTTTAAAGTCAGCAAAAGGGCTAAGAAGATAGTAAAGAAGTGGAAGAGGTCTAAATTTGTAGTTGTAAATAAAGAGGTTGGATAAGAAATCCCTGTTTTTTGTGATGCTTTTAATAGTCAGAGTAGGCGGATCGATTTATATTAACTAAATCCTAACTTCTACGATTAATTTCCTTATTTTGTTAAATGTCCAAAGGGTGAAGTGACTCAAGTTTAAACTAAATGTATGATTATGTTAAATTTTATAAGGGATATTATAAAGAGCTGTGTTTAAATTAACGCACAGCTTAAGATCCATCTGTTCAGATCGTAGTTAAAATCCACTTACTCATTTTTCAACCCGGAATCTGCTACTTTAAAAATTTTAATGGGAAAGCCAATAAAATATCTGAAAAAACAAAAAATAAAACCTATTATACAAGTTTATACATCAATAAAAAAACGAATATATTGCCATCGAACAGTTTTAAAAATCTAAAGTGATTTCAAAAGGAGATTAGATAATATGAGCGAACAATGTCCAATCCATGTACCTTGTCAGGCAGTAGGACAAACTCAAACACCATTTAGTGATGCACCTGCAACACCAATTACTACTCCAGGAACACCGATTGTAAAAATCCCAGTTGTATTAGCTGAAAGAACAATTCAAATTGTTGTAGAATCCGATGTTCCATTAGATCCTCCAGCAGTTGAAATTAAACGTGTGTTAAAGAACCATAAGTTAGCCAAAGCAATTAGTGAAGTATCTTGGTTACAATTTCGATACATGTTAGAATACAAAGCAAAATGGTATGGCAAACAAGTCATTGTCGTATCGAAATCATTTGCTTCCAGCCAATTATGTTCCTGTTGTGGATATCAAAACAAAGACGTTAAAAATCTAAACCTACGTAAATGGGACTGTCCTTCTTGTCGTGCACACCATGATAGGGATATTAACGCAAGTATCAATCTAAAGAATGAAGCGATAAGGCTTCTAACCGCAAGGACTGCGGGGTTAGCCTAATCAATTAGAGTTCGTTAGAACACTTTACTTAGGAATCCCCCCTCTTCTAAACGAAGTGAAAGTGGGTGTAGTTCAATCTCAGAATATAGACAAATTAATCAAGTAGAAAAGCCTGTTTTATAATTGTATTCCCAAAAAAAAGAACTAAAAACTCCTTTTATTAATATTGCGTTATGTTAACTCTCTAAAAAAAATAATCATAGAAGTTTTTTTGAATTTAATATAGGTTAGTAAACAAGCATGTTTCCTATTAAAACATAGAATAATATAACTCTTGTTTGATAGGAGGTATAAAAATGAATTGGAATAATGATTGCTGTAAGCATAGACATCATAACCAGTGTTGTGAGCATAAGCATCGTAAACATCGTTGTGAGCATAAACATCATAACCAGTGTTGTGAGCATAAGCATCATAATCATCGCTGTGAGCAAAAACATCGTAAACATCGTTGTGAACATAAACACCATAACCATTTTTGTAAATGTTTTATTTGCTGTCATCGTAACCATTGGTAAAAAGGTTCATGATTTTTAGTTTTAAAAAAGTGCAATATCTATTGCACTTTTTTAAATAAATATACAGGTAATGTATACCTTTTCTTATTTCCTTCAAGTTGAATATCATGTAATGCTTTTGTAAAGATTTGTTGTGTAACCCTAAAAATATAATCCTTTAAATTGGTAGCATATATTTTTCATTATATTTAGATACAAAACTATTAAGTGGTTTTATAAATTTTTTGAGTTACTCTATCTACTTATTCGCTCTTTTGAAGAACAGCAGATAATATTGGGGTTTACAAACCATGTATGAGTTGTAACAATACGACTATCTTCGGTATTTGTTCTAGTTTCTGCAACTGCTAATAATCCCTTTTTATTAAACCGTTCATTAACTCTGAAACTTTTCCCCTAGTTCTATTTAACTTTCTATCAAGGTAAATAGGTGTTGTACTATCAGAGTTAAATTCATCTTTTTTACTTATTCTTTCAAATAAAATAATTAGTTTAAATTCTACATAAGGTATTGAATTCATTTGAAAATGCTTTTTCAGTAGATAACAAGTTATGTTAGAAAGAACAGTAATTGCAAAGTTAGACTTTGTAATGAGCTAATTTCATATTCAAGATAAGAGAATATGAATTACTAAGTACTCATTTTTATAGAAACTTTGACTGCATCTTTCTCTATAAAATTGAAAGCAAAGGGTGATTTGTATACTTGAAATTTTTTTGGATTTTCAAAGTTAGCTTCACGTGTAAAAACATTGCCGAGTATTTTTTCTTCGATGATGCTAAATTGATGCTCCTCTTTAATGTCTTTTGATTCTATAAGACCTTGAAAGGGAACATCACCTTGAATCCTATAGTTTGGAATTACCTTGTTATAAGCTAAAGCTGTATAGGTAATAGTCTTACGGATAAATCCCGAAATAGTGACTACTTCTGAACACACCTTTTCAATCGTAGTAAATATTTGTCTATCAACTTTGATGGTTCCTTTTTTTGCAGGAGGAACTAACTGGATTTTATGCTCTATAAATTGCCTAAAGTATAATGTTTTTGATTTGGGGGATTTTGGTGTTTTTTTCATTTTTGGAGTTTTAGAAAAGCATAAAGATATTCTAGTTACTTCAGGAAGGCCTGATAAATTAATATGTGGGAAATAAGGCGTACTTGTTATAATGAAATTTTTCTTGTAATGTAAATTCATTTACGTTTCCGCACCTTTCCAATGGAATATAGTTTAAAATATGTCCTCTTCATCATATATGCTTCTTTTTGGTAAGGAATTTTCCAAAATGAGCATATGTCATATATCGATAAGATTTTTGAGGAATAGGAGTGGCACCATATCACTATCAAGCTAAGCTTATACAAAATCAATTTTAAGCGGGATTATTTCTTTTTTCTAAAGGGAAAATGTAGATGAATGAAAGATTTGCATACGAAAGAAACCCTAACGGGTTTCACTTTTTTGAATTAAGTGACTTGATTTTCAGACATGGTACAATTATAAACGACACTTAATATATCAAAGATTTTTTTTTCTCATATCGATGAGATTTCCGCCCATTTTGCTGCAGGAGATTGAACAGACGAAGTAACATCTTTGATAGCTCTTGGGTGTTTTTTGTAAAGTTTGGAATAAAAGAAGAAAATAGTCTTTAATCATATATATGGCTTTATACTCACTAAGCTCTTGTTTTTTCTTCGTGAGAAGCAATTGGTGCATTTGAAACATAATAGAGGAACAGAATAGAATGGCAATCAATTGACCATATAAATGGCACTTCAATCGTTCTGGTTTTATCTTTTTACAATGATGAATTTGAAAGAATGATTTTCACGTTTTAAATAAACTTTCGATTTGCAAACGCCAAGAATACCAGTCATGTACCCGTCCCATCGGGATAATATCTGTAGGGGGAGTGTCATATATACATCGATACCACTAAGTCGTTTACTACGAGGAGAATACTTCATTCCGCTCTTTTTTCTCTTATAGCTCATTCTTTAGAAACACCTTGTGCCATGATTTGAGTTAAAGTTTCTGCATCGGTACATAGCGTACTTACTTTATGCACAAACTGTTTTTGTAGTTTTTCATAGTGAGGCTATTGTGAGATTAAGAATTTCGAAGCACTAACTTTTTTAATTCATTTAATGAAACTACAATTGGATTTAAAACTGCATTCATCGTTTTGTTGTAATCCAATGTTTTATTACTGTACCATATATCTTCCGATTCAACTGAAAGGCATGCATCAGCCTGGTGAGTAATAACAAATTCTATAGTTTTATTTGTGATAGCTGATTCAATCGGGTAATGTTGTCTGTAACCTAATGTGTTATCTACTACCAAAGCTCAATTGTAGTAAATTGCAGTTGCAATGTCTTGAAGTTCGTGAGGAAGAAAAACTTTAACTGATCGTGGCGCCCTTATTGTAGCAAAAATAACCTTTATTCCTTTCTTCAGACACTCCAGTATAGCCTTTCTATTTCTTTCAGACACTTTCTTTTATGAATTTAAAAAAGTACCATCTAAGTCTAAAACGATTGCTTTAACCTCGGATTCTAATTCCACATGTATGTCCCCTTATTTACCGTATAAACTCCTCCTTTTTATGTTCTATATCAAGTTATAAATCCCTGTATATTTCATACATGTGAGGTTAACATAACGTCTCATTAACAGTAGTGGAAAAAAGCTCACTTCTTATCTTTTTTCAAATAAGAAGCTAACTTTGTCGTTTTGGGGGTAACTTGAAATCTTAGGTTGATAGCGATGTGGCAATCTCCTACTTGAAAATAGTGATTTTTAGTTAAATTGTAATAACCTTAATTTTGTGCAATAAAGCAATTAGTAAATGGAACTAACTGCTTTGTTACACATAACAAGCCCACGCTTACAGCAATGATTTGTAACCTACAGTTACATACATAGTATAAATCACATTAGAAATAGTATGCAAAATGAAAACGGGTTTAAAAAGTATTTTATTTTTTGTACTTCTATATACAAATTATGTTTATCATTAAATGACCTTTTTATTTGTTATATAGAAAGAATGCAACTAATAAAAATATTAGATATTTAGCAAATTTGGATTAGCGATATGATAATGCTTGTTTCCCTAATGCTTCCCAGGATTGAATGAAGATATCTTGGCTCACTTTATGTCCTTTTTTCACAGTTAATGGGTCATTGATATAAATGTATTTGTCCTCCAAACCTACAATAACAACAGCGTGTAGATCCAAAGGAGCTGTAATTTTTTTGTCATCATGTTTCCAAGACTCCCATCTATCTGGAAGGCGATAATCTCCTGTAGTCCATACTACCACAGGTTTACCGAGCTTAATTTGAGCTAACACAGTATTAAAAGTTTTTCCTGTTAAGTTTACTGTACGATTTGGAAGATAACGTTCCATTAATTCTTGTAACGGTTGAACGTGGACAGCGTATCCCTTATTTTTCCCAGTTATATCTCCAACAAAGCCTTCTTTAGGATCTCCCCATTGAATGATGTCTCCACTTTTATTTGTAGACAGTGGGGTAGAATCTTTTTTTATCTCGTTAGCTAAATCCATTTTATTAACCTTAATGCCTGCATGCTGTAATACCATCGCTAAGCTTGTAACTTCGCATCCATATTTTAATTCTGGCTTTTGTGATATAAGCGGCACATCTAAAATGATTTTTTTAGTGGCTGAAGTGGGAGATGGTTGTAAGGGTTTACTTTTGGGAAATGAATGTGTTGTATTTTGAGTCAATTTGTTATCTTTTTGTTTAACTTGTAATTCATTCTTTTTAAGAGAGGGTGTTTTTTCTGAACATCCCGCTAAAATTAAAGATATGGCATACAAAATTAGAAATCTTTTCATATCAATCACCTTTTTAAGATTACTTAATACCATAATATTCTACTATTCGATATTTTTAGAGGTGTAGAACGTTTAATAACCTTCATTTCGAGCAACTAAGTAAATTAACTATGTGTAGTAAAAAGACAGCCCACGCGTACTGAGTAATAATTTGGAACTTGAAGTTACAGTTATAGTATAAGCGAGTTGAGGAGAGCTATGCAGGAATAAAAAGTATTAAAAGCTTTATTCCAAAAGTGACTAGTGAAACATGTATATATCTGTCTTAAATGTTTAGAATGTTTCGTAGATCAAAATGAACTTTTTTTAACATTTTATCTTTTGTGAAGAGGGAAATGAATATTGAATCCTTTAACAAAATAGAAAGGGAGTATATTTCTTTCTTTTTATACAAATTATTAAGGGGGAAATACTTATGAAATCAGTAGCTTTTACTAAGAGATTATAAATTGTTGAGGTGATTCAATACATGCCAAAGTTAGATGTAGAGGGGTGTAACCTTTACTACATAGTAAAGGGAGAAGGGACGCCTATCATTTTTATCCACCCACCTACACTTACCTGTGAAAATTTTGAATATCAACTAGAAGAATTATCTAGAAATTTCAAAGTAATCGCTTTTGATGTTAGAGGACATGGCAACAGTCAGAGTTCAAGTCAGCCAATTACGTATTCACTAATTGCTAAAGATATGAAGAGTTTACTGGATTATCTGGAAATAAAAAAGTCTTTTGTATGTGGGTATTCAACAGGAAGCTCAGTTGCCTTGGAATTTCTATTAACATATCCCGAAAATAGTTTAGGTGGGATTCTAATAGGTGGAATGTCAGAAGTGCGTCAAGGCTATTTAAAAAATAAGATTTCTCTTGGTGTCCAATTGGCAAAGGCAAGAGCAATTTCATTTTTGGTATTTGCCATTTCTTGGGGGAATTCCAATACAAATAAATTATTCAAAAAAATGTTTCGAGAAGCTCGGAAAGGTAATGCCAAAAATATCGAACAATATTATCGCTACAGTTTGCAATATAATTGTACCAATCAACTTAAAGACATTCATCTACCTATGTTGTTGGTTTATGGTGAAAATGACAAAACTTTTTATAGTCATGCAAACTTACTACATGAAGAATTGCCATGTAATGAATTAAGATTTATTACTGGTGTAAAACATCAAATACCAACAAAAGCGGCTACAGAGTTAAATCAAATGATTGAGCAGTTTGTTTGTACTCAGTCTAAGGTGCCTAAAGAAGTTCTTAAATCATAAAGTATTATCTCAAATCCTAAAGGTGATTTGAAATTTATATTTTCAAAAAGGATAACGGTATGAGTTAAAGGAAGATACATAACAATTAACAAGTGGAGATGTTGAAAAATTAATTCGGATCACCATATCAAAAAAAGAAAATTTTACGTATTAAAACAGATTAGCCGATTTCCTGTAAAACAAGAAACCGGCTATCTGCTTTTTTATAGGGTTGTTGTCTGTTAGTAGTAACAGTTACTAGTTTGGATTACTTTGTTTCTTTTGTGTGTTAGGCTTAATTTCATCAGCAAACTCCATATTAGACAAGTTTACTTTGGATGGAATAAATGTTCTTGTTTTATTTTGAAAACCTTGAAACGTATGTTTTATAGGTCTCATCATACTTGAATTACGTGTTGCTAATAATCCAAAAACTGTTCCCAATCCTAGTAAAGAACCCCAAATCCATCCTTTATTGCTCTTCTTTTTATTTCCGAATAACTCAAACATTTGTTGAGTTATTTTTTTAGAATTAAATAATGACATCAAAAAGTTAAGGATATTCATTTTTGTCCCCCCTGAAAAAAGTCGCAATAAGAAACACTCGTTTCAATCTCACATAATTTATGATGCGATATTTTATAGAGATTTATGATGCCAACTTATACTAATACTTATTGACTTTCAACCAGAACTCCCTAATATTACCTAAGTGTTTTTTACTGAAATACGAAAAATAGTTTTATAAAAAATTAAAAAGGAACTGAAAAATTATGTATTATTAGATTGGAAATTTATCAATTCTTTTTCAATAGTCGGTTATGTAATGTCGAAAGAGTGAGTAACGCAAGAATCGAGCCTACTAAGGCAAGTGACATATCCCATTGTGCATCCCATATATCGCCTTGCGTACCTAAAAAGTCTTTTGTTGCTTTTCCTCCCTTTGCTATTTTAAAAGCTAACCATTCGATGATTTCGTATAATGCAGCAATAGCAAGCGAAACACTTATACAAATCGTAACTAACCAAGGACCTTCGGTGAGTTGAGTTTTCCGTAACAATATTTCTCTTATCACAATTGTAAACAAGCCTTTTATCAAATGTCCAAATCGATCATAATGATTTCGTTTTAAATCAAAGACATCTTGTATCCAATTAAAAAGAGGAACCTTTGAGTATGTGTAATGACCGCCGATGAACATTATGATGGCTAGTATTGCAATAATGATATAAGAGAGAGTAGTAAAGCGAAACTTATTGTATATTGCAATTATAATGATTAGACCGAGAACGGCAGGAATAGCTTCCGCTGCCCATGACGAGTATCTTGCAGGCTTAATAACAGACCATATAAAAACTGCAGTAACAATTAATAATAAAAATAGATGAACCATTTTACTTTTGTCCCTTATCACTTTTTTCACTCCTATTGAAAGGCTTTCTGCTTAAAGTATTTGAAAAAATACATTTTCGTATACAAAGTACTTGGCACTGTTTGCCTTAGTTTACACTTAAGAACAGCTCTTTTAATGGAGAAAATGTTTTTGTCAAGTAGATATTCACAATGTAAATAGACATATTCACAGCCTTCGGCAACTGCTCTAAAAGGTGTAGCTCTATATCAATGTCAAGTTAATAATGCCAAGAGGATATAGGGTAGTGTGCTTTCTATAAATTTTTGTTGCTAAACTAAAAATGTACATTACCAGTAGGAAGAGCATTATCACGTTAACATGTTCGATTTGCAACTATATATTATTTATCTATTTATATCGAGCAGAATAATAAGAAAGGACATGCACATTACATATTTTTCTTTCGTGAGGGCATTATATTTATATAAACATTTCAAAAACAAGGGAGAGCATCTGCATGAATTACAAAATGTTTAAGGCTATCAATCGTCTAGCTGGGCGTAATTCAACCATAGATACATTTATGATATTTATTTCACAAAAGACTCGATTCCTGTACATTTTTTTGTTAGCCTTAATGTGGTTTAGAAACAAATCTTACAAAAAAATTATTTTATTTGCAGGGGTATCAGTAGGATTTTCATTATGTATAAACCGTTTTATCCAGTTCTTTTATTTTAAACCTCGTCCGTTTGTTATACACCGTGTGCGTTTACTTATCCCATCAAAGAATAATTCTTCATTTCCTAGTAAACATACAGTCTTAGCATTTGCCTTAGCAACCTCCGTCTTACTTCGTGAACGTTTATTTGGCTCAATCATGTGGCTTTTAGCAATTTTGACAGGGTTCTCACGTATCTGGTTAGGGCATCATTATCCATTTGATATCATAGGAAGTGCCTTCATAGGAATCTTAACCAGTATAGTTATTGGCAGTACTTCATATTTATTTAATTCTTTTGTTACCTGGATTATAAATGTATATAGAAAAATATTTTTTGTAGATTTGAAACATTCCTGACGATATCTTTGATAAATCGCAGTACATAATCTTTCACATTTTTTTACTAAAGTAACTTTTTCTTGAGATATGTTTTGGAATAAACTACAGACATTTAGTTAATCCCTTAATTATTAAATTTGATATAAAGGAAAAAATGTCGGGAAGGATATAGCATATTCTTTTTTTAGGCGGATGATAATAACATAAATATTTATTTGAAAGGAGCAATAATCACTTGAAGAAAAGAAAATATCTACTTGCTATCATGTCTACTATTTTATCTGTAGGTTTCTTGTGCGGTTGCAATGGCGTTGATGAGAATGAGCCAGATCCAACTGAAGAACCTTCTGAAGAAATTCAAGAAAAGAATAATCAATAACAGGTTAATGTAAAGATTATTATTGGCTTACAGCGGATTCTTAAATATAGGAGAACGATATAGAGTAACCCAATAGAATAAAACAAGAAAAAAAACCTCTTATACCTTATTTTATTAGATATGGTACAAGAGGTTTTTTTGTTTATGGATACATTTCAGAAATTTATAAGTTGCTTCTTATTTCCTAACAAAAGTCATTGTAACCATGCTACTCACCTTTTAGGAATACTCATGCTAAGCATCTTGATTTTAAAACTAGCTCCCTGTTTACTTATTATTGAGTAATAAGAATACTTAAGTAGTTTGTAGTAAATATTATAACTGTTACAAATCAAAAGGAGGTCATTATAATGAACAAACAAAGAGCACAAGAGATTGCCGCTTCACCAGTCATGGCCAATGTAACGTATAATGGAGTTCCAATTTATATTCAAAATGTGGCTGAAAATAATGAAACAGCTAGAATATATCCTCTTAATGAACCTAATAATGAACAAGAAATTCCTTTATCCAACTTAATAGAACATTAATTAGTTACATGTTACTTCAATAAATAATTACTCAAACATACAAGCACCACTTACAATGGTGCTTGTATGTTTGAGTAATCTTATTTTCTATTTTCTGCTAGCTAATCAGATTACTAAGGATAAAAAATATTTTTGATTGGGGTCAAATTCCTCTTTAATAAAGCAAAAAAATACCGGAATTATGGTGGGATTTACCAAATAAATGACTTGTTTAAATTAGTGATAACAATGTACCTCCAACGGAACCAGTAAAAATGTAAAAACAGGCATTGCTGATTTAAAGGCTAGAGTTTCCGTATTAGAACGTGAAGAACCTCAATATAAAGGGTTTTAAATAGACTGGAGGAAATTATTATGTCTCACCTACCCGAATGGATGCTTGTCATTCTCCGCTCTTTATTCATATTAATTATTTTATTTACTATCACAAAATGTTTAGGAAAAAGGCAAATCTCTCAACTTTCCTTTTTTGAGTACGTAGCTGGAATGACAATCGGTGGTATCGCCTCTCAAGTATCTACAGGGCTAGACCAAAAGTTTTTCTATGGTGTCTTTGCAATACTTATTTTCGCTTCGATACCTTTTTTTGTAGGAATTCTTTCCTTAAAAAACAAAGCCACAAGAGATTTCTTTGAAGGCAAGTCCACAGTTTTAATAAAGGATGGCAAAATACTTGAGGATAATTTAAAGAAAGAAAAGTATACCAGTGATGAATTACTTGAACTTCTCAGAGGAAACGGAGCTTTTAGTATATCCGAAGTAGAATTTGCCGTCTTAGAACCAAGCGGAGAATTAAATGTATTATTAAAGAAAGAGTCGCAACCACTTACAGCAAAAGATATTGGCTTGAAAATACCAAATAAAAAGGAACCACAAACTGTTATTATGGATGGAAATGTACTAGATGAACCTCTTTCAGCTAGTGGTCATAACCGCGCTTGGTTACATTCTGAACTAGAAAAACTCGGTGTTGTCATTGAAAATGTCTTTCTCGGTCAAGTTGATTCATACGGACAACTTACTATCGACATTTATAATGATAAACTCCAAATGCCTTCTCCTCAAAACAAACCTTTATTATTAGCATCTTTAAAAAAATGCCATGCTGATCTTGAGCTATTTTCTTTAGAAACGAAATCAAAAACGGCAAGTGAAATGTATAGTAAAAATGCACAGCAAATTGAAGCTATTTTAAACAAGGTAACCTACCTTCTAAAGGAATAAAAAAGGACGTTCTCACAAGCGTCCTTTTCTCAGAGTGTCGGAAAACCCTTTAGGATTTTCCAACACTCTGACATCTTTGTAGATTTTAGCAAATGAAAACAATAAATAATGATAGAAATTAGAAAAATAGCCTTTCACCTGCCGCTTTTTAGACTGGTGATTTTTGAATGATAGTCTTACATAAATTATGGGAGGGAATTAAAAATTTATTATTTATATAAATAGATGTTAAATGGTAAAAAAAGAACCTAAATTCTTGACAGATAGAAAATAAGTTCTTTCTTTGTTAGTGGAGTTTTATTTAGTAGTGTGTTGGAGCACTATATAATATATGTATTTATAAGTAAGGGGTGTTTAATTTCCAAAATATATATCTTTAAAAAATAGAAAAAAGGTCAGTTGAAAACTGACCTTTTTTCTATTTTTTAAAGATAGCTAACGAACAGGTAATTTGGGATTTGGAGTATAGTAAGATGTTAATCATCTCATTGTTAATGTATGCAGGTAATACAAAATGGCTTGTACAATTGTTAAAATTAGTGAATTTTTTTGGAAAATTAGTGAATTGGATGTTTGATAGAGGAAGTAAGTCTAATCAATTAATTTATTTCTTTCATATTATATAATGCAAATAAATTTTTTAGGGAAAAGGGGGTATGTTAAATGTCTTTTGAACGTAGATGTGAATGTGATGTATGTAATAGAAATCGAAGAAGAAGACGTGAGGAAGTAAGAGAACAGAGAAATCTTGAAGGGCGAAGAAGATTAAATGGTTTACGAGAAGGTGACAGAATTACAGTTTTTTCAGGCGGAACTGCGATTGATGGAACAGGCGTCTTTATTCGTGTAGAGGATGGATTTCTTGTTTGGGTAGATGCTGCTGGAACTCTTAATGTGACAAGCCTAGATGTTATTAGTGTCCGACGTGTAAGTTAATAGCATTTTAAATAATGTAAATGTGTTGAATGCAATAGAAATTGAAGAAATAGGGACCATGAGGAGGTGGGCGAAGTGGGTAATAGAAGACTAGATGGTTTACGAGAAGGCGACAGAATTACAGTTTTTTCAGGCGGAGGTCCGATTGATGGAACAGGCGTCTTTATTCGTGTAGAGGATGGATTTCTTATTTGGGTAGATGCTGCTGGGACTCTTAATGTGACAAGCCTAGATGTTATTAGTGTCCGACGTGTAAGTTAATAGCATTTTAAATAATGTAAATGTCTTGAATGTAATAGAAACCGAAGAAATAGGGACCATGAGGAGGTGAGCGAAGTGGGTAATAGAAGATTAGATGGTTTACGAGAAGGCGACAGAATTACAGTTTTTTCAGGCGGAACTGCGATTGATGGAACAGGCGTCTTTATTCGTGTAGAGGATGGATTTCTTGTTTGGGTAGATGCTGCTGGGACTCTTAATGTGACAAGCTTAGATGTTATTAGTGTTCGACGCGTAGGTTAATAACACTTTAAATAAATATAAATAAAAGATAAGAGGGGAGGGCTCTTATCTTATTTTGTTTTTAGGAATTATTATGTTATGTAGATTATATTAGGTATTTAAATACTTAAAAAGGGATTTATATGAAATAGATCCCTTTTTAAGATGATAAGAGAGGTAGGATATATTATATTTGTAAATTTTTAATTAGGTTGGTACATTTTTAATAATTTATTTGTTTTATGTAAAAGGTGCCAAGAAATACTTTGTAGTTTTATTTCTTGGCGTGGGTATTTATTTGGGTCATTTGGATGTCGACCTTACCATAGTATATGTCCGATATATGGAATGGTTTGTTATTTACGTTCAGTTCAGTAAATTTAGGAAAGAAAAAACACCTATTTTTGTAATAGGTGTTTTTTCTGCAAATTGGCTTATAAAATTAAAGGAAAGGTATTTCTATTCATTCATTTTTAATAATCATCTCTATGATTATGCTCATCACGTTCTTTACAATGCTTACGCTTGCAACAGAAACGATTACAATCAGGTGAATTTATAGAGATGACATTAATTTTATTAATTGCAATACGTGCCAATCCTGGGAAACAATCGAAGTCAGATAAAATGATTACGTTGTTTCCTTGAAAACCTTGGAATGTTGCACTTGTAGGTGGTTGGCAATCATATTGAAGAACAATACAAGTACCAGGAGTTAATGTTCTTAAGAATTGTAATAACTCTGGATTATTATTTACCTGTCTATTGTTTTCGTCTTTTTGATGATGATCTCTCCGATCATCACATCTATTGAAATCACAACCTCCACCAAAACCAAAACCCATAAAATTACCCCCTTTCGTTCGTTAGTACATCTTATGCTCGTCTAGAAAGGATGGTGTGAGCATATGAGTCTAGTTAGGTGTGGATTTTTTATGTAAATATAAAACGTGTTTAATAGGGATTTTTTTATGAATTATTTTTAAAACACTGTATTATAATAATTTGTTAATAAAAAGTTTTTACCAACCTGTCTATTTCAATTACTACTTTTAAACATACTCTATTTTGACAACTAATAATAAGTTAATTGAATTGTATTGTTAGGTGTCAAAATTAGAAGTAAAGGTAAGTGATAGAGAATGGATAATAATGAAATTCTAACTCTGTTGCAAGCATTTCAATTGGTTGGGGCGAGAGTTGTATTATTTTTACCATCATTTCACGTAGAAGGCCTTATTACACTGATTGGAGAAAATTTTGTTATCCTTTGTCGTAGTAATGGGGAAGGCTTTGAAGTAGAAAGTAATGCAAATGGTGGGGGTCTTGAAAATCCAAACCAAAATAGTGTTGCAATTAGTAGCATTTTAGCGGTAAGTGATGATCGAGGAGCATAATAAATTGAAGATTTTTTTACTATATAATACATATTTATTATAGGAGGGGGATAGATGTATCAGTTTTGTTTTAATTCTGATAATGGTAAACGAGAATTTAGATTATTTGATATAAATCCAATTCCTCTTATCACTCCATTTAAATCAAAAGGGTGTTTTGATACTTTATATAGGGGCATCTAACATTTGTGGATGCTCTTTTCATTTGCATTCAAAGAGTTGTTAAAAATACTATATTGAAAGGGCTATTCTACAGACTCCTTTTAGAGGAGCATGCATTAAATAAAGTTGGCTTGTACATATTTTGTTTGGAAGTGTATTATAATTTTGAATTGAACAGTCCGTGTCAGTTTTATTGATCCTCATTACAGAACTTTGCTGAAACAATCTTCACTTAATCCCCTAATGTTTCTAATCAATTAAGCTATCCCTGGAGTTAAAAGAGGGATAGCTTCGTTTTTAAGATTTAGTCCTACGCTAACATATCTATCGTTATGTGTACTACAAGAAGGGTAATCACACTCACGAAGATTAAGATTTTTAACGTCTTTATTTTGGTAAATGTAATTCGAACATAGCTGACTAAAAATAAACATTTTTGATATAACTACATCTTTGCTTCCCATACCATTTTCTTTTTTTATTGAGTAAGCTCGTCAGTGAAAAAATGATACGTTAATCTTTTCCTTGCTTTTTATAAGTATGATTCCATATAGCAAGAAAACGATTAAATACAAAACAACTTCAAACAATGGTTCTCTCAATTAAGGCTTCTTATTCTTACTTCTAGTAAAAATGAAAAAACGTAGACTTATGCCTACCGGCATTTATCTTCAACTTAAAATTGGTGTTTCACGCCTTCGCATTTTTGAGGAAGCGGCCTTCTGTCGGAAAAGATAACAGTGACCTTTGCATCGAAACGGTTTGTATTGCGTATTAAAATTCCTCTATTAACATATTTAAAGCTTTTGACTTTATCCTTTCATATTCCATAGCTCCAGCTAGTTCTTCAGCAAGTAATGGCGATTTTCTGACGTATTTTTCACGAATCACATCATACAATTCGTAAGGAAATAACATATCGATAAACATAATTTTCTTCTGCTCAGCTGTTAAAGGAGAAACTGACTCATATGCGTTAATCATAATTTGAAATTGATCTGCATTCCAAACACCAGTTGTATCTAGGAGAGGAATAATCATTTTACGCAAGTCTCGAATAGGAAGATCGTAAGAAACTGTATCTAAATCAATTACCCAAATTTGATTACTTGGATCTAATAAGGAATTTCCTGTTCCATAATCTTGATGACATAAATTAGGAAATTCTTGTAATTCATCAGTCCATTTTGTATATTCAGATTCCAATAGTCTTTGGTGTGTGTGTTTTGCTTCTGAAATGAAAGCATCGATTTCAGTCAAGTACAATTGTGAAAATGGGTCATCCGGCATAGTTGCGGATAAAGTTTTCCAAATCTCCATCTGTTGAAATCTTTTAATGTAATGATTGGGCCAACGTCCCAGTTTTGTAAAGATGGGTATGCCTGGTGGCGGTTTGTAGCCAATAGAAGCTACATGAAAATCCGCTAACCCTTTCATAATCATTTCAAGGTCTTCTTGCATTGTAAGCTCAAATGGTCTTCCCTCAATCCATTCATAAACAACAAATAAAAATGGACCGTGTTTTGTATATAACTGATTCACTTTGCTTGGAATTATGCTCGGTACACGCATGCCTTTCTTTGCAAGATAATCTTGAGCGTGAATAGAAAATAAAGCCTTTTTTTCAGGGCGATGAATTCTTTTTAAGCAAAATGGTCCATCTGCAGTATGAATTTTCCATACTAAGGCTAGTTGTCCACCTTGTATTAATTCAATTGTAGTCGCTTGAATGTCCCAATGTTGAATCATTGTCTCTGCCAATGCTACTAATTTTTGCTCCTCTTCGGGCGATAATGTATACACCGCTTCTTCATTATGATTCTCCACATATACCACCATCCTTTTATACTCTCTTATTACTGTATGGTACATGACCATTTTTGCTCTAGCCATTTGCCTTTAAGAAGAAAAAGTACTATTTATCTTCAATTATAAAAGATGAAATAATGCTTGATAACTCACAAATATAAGGGTTCCTTCGTAACATATGAAGAAAGTTGTATTTTATGAAACAGGGAGGCGATTTAATGAAAATTGCGATAATATCCACTGAAAAGCTACCTGTACCAGCTGTACGTGGGGGAGCTATTCAAATTTATATAGATTCTGTTGCTTCCATTATTGCTTCTAATGGAAAAAATGTGACAGTTATTTCTATAACAGATCCTAATTTAAAATCAGAAGAAAAAAACAAAGGTGTAAGGTATATACGTTTTCCAGAAGAGGAGTATCTGCCTGATGTTATTAAACATTTGAAACAGGAAAAATATGATGTGGTTCATTTATGTAATCGTCCCAATTGGATTACAATTTTACGTGAGGCGGCACCACAGACTAAATTCGTGTTAAGTGTGCATAATGAAATGTTTGCATACGAAAAGATAAGTGATAAAGAGGGCGAAGCATGTATTGCCGCTGTTTCCAAAATTGTAACAGTTAGTGATTATATAGGAAAAACAATTACCTCACGCTTTCAAACTGCAAAAGCAAAGACAAGAACAGTATATTCTGGTGTAGATGTAAATGAATATTATCCTTCGTGGACCGCGAATGGTACAAAAGTTAAAAATCATGTGCAAAAACAGTTGAATTTACAAAATAAAAAAATAGTCTTGTTTGTTGGACGCTTGAGCAAAGTAAAAGGTCCTCATATTTTGCTACAAGCTCTTCCTAAAATAATTGAGAAGAACCCAGACATCGTAATGGTTTTTATTGGTTCAAAATGGTTTGGAGATAACAATGTAAATAATTATGTAAAACATTTATATACCTTAGGTGCAATGTTTCCAGAACATGTAGTCTTTATTAAATTTGTTAAGCCAAAGGATATTTCAACACTTTATGCTATGTCAGATATTTTTGTTTGCTCTTCACAGTGGCAAGAGCCTCTTGCTAGGGTGCATTACGAAGCAATGGCAGCGGGTTTACCAATTATCACAAGTAATCGAGGCGGTAACCCTGAAGTTATTGAAGAAGGGAAAAATGGATATATTGTCAATGACTTTGAGAATCCTGATGCATATGCAGAAAAGATAATTAATCTATTAAATAACGAAAATAAAAGAAAACAGATAGGGAAATATGGACGTGCGAAGGTCGAAAAAGAATTTAATTGGAACCGAGTCGCTATGGATTTAATGAAAGTGTATGGGGAAGTTTTATAAAATTTAAGAGGAGGGTGATGAAAGTTGGAAGAAACAACTGGATTAGAGAGTGAACATTTAAAAAAGGTCCTTAGTTTTTATCCATTTGAAGTAAGTAATATCATTTTACAATCAAGCAGAAGTGGGAGAACAATGTGGGAAGTTGAAACAGAAGAAGGATTAAAAATATTAAAGCAAGCACATATGCATCCAAAAAGGATGCTATTTATTGCTGGAGCACATTTACATCTCCTTCAAAATGGATTACCAATTACAAACATTCATAAAACAAAAAGAGGGGGCTTTTGTATTGGATCTGATGGGTATGCATATGTACTATATGATAAGCATCAAGGGAAAGAAGTCATATATTACAATAAAGAACAGTTAGAAAAGGTACTCATATATGCAGGGAAATTTCATCAAGCATCAGAAGGCTATATTCCGATGCAAGAAAGTAAAATTCGGAGTCGATTAGGAAAATGGCATAAATTATACAGATGGAAATTACAAGAATTAGAAGGAAATAAAAGAATTGCACTCTCCTTTCCAGATGATGTATTTTCAACGATGTTTTTAGAGTACGTCGATAAGATGTTAGCACGTGGTAAGAGAGCATTACAAGAAATAGATGATCCATATTATGACCAATGGACAAAAGAAGTTATTGCATCTAATAGTTTTTGTCAGCAAGATTTTACTTTAGCAAGGTTTGCAGAAATAGATGATGCTGTGTTTATGAAAGAGCTACATTCTATTACAAATGATTTACCCGTGAGGGATCTACGTATCATTTTAAATAAAGTGATGAAAAAAATGTCAGTTTGGGATACTAATTTAGCAATTCATATGTTGAGTGCATATGATTCGGAAAATTCCTTATCAGAAAAACAATTTCGTGTTCTTTGGACTGATTTATCGTTCCCTCACTTATTCTGTGCAATTGCACATAAATACTATTTAGGACAAAAGCGCTCTTGGTCTGATGAAAAGTATATTTGGGCATTGCAAAATATCATTGCACTTGAAGACTCTAAAGAAGAATTTTTACAAAATTTTTCTGATATTTATCAAGAAATCAAGAGCAGTAGCGGGGGGAAATAAAATGAGTTCAGAACAAGAAGAGATAGTAATCCCTATTTTAGATTTAGAGAAATTTGTGTTTTCTCCACCAGGGCCAATGGGGTGGGAATTGTCAGAGTATGAACAGCAAAAAAATATTGTACTAAATGAATCGTCGGTGCTAGAGAATTTAGAGATCATTAAGGAAATAGAATTAGAGGAGTTACCCAAAATCGGATTGCTAGATTTAGAAGAGAAGTCTCCACAAAAAACTACAATAATTGATGAAGTAAAAGATGAAGAGATTCAGAAGACGAGAAAGACGACGAAGAAGAAGAGGAAGAAAAAGAAAAATAAAATAGAACTAGATGAAAAATCCCCACAAAAAACTACAATAATTGATGAAGTAAAAGATGAAGAGACTCAAAATTCAATAGAAATAGAAGAACAAAAACCGGAACAAAATGAGGTCGTTCCAACTCAAATAGAAAAGCCGAAAGTAAAAGTCAAAATTATTACTCCCGATCATCCATTAAAAAGCCCATGGATAGCAAACTTAGTAAAGAGCGCTAAGGAAAATGAATAATGAAATTTCCGCAAATAGATTAATCTTTTCATATTCTTTCAACATAGTATATATAAATCTATATTGAAGGAGTTAGGTAAATGGCTGATGTGAAGAGAGCAAAAATAAAACTAGATGTTGAGAATGGCTTTAGTGTGAATTCAGATGGTGATTTACAGGAAGTTCTAAAATCTCTAGCTGAAATAATTCAATCTGGTACACATAATGGTGTAGAGGTTGAAATTCAATATGCTGATGAAACAGAAGTTATCTTTACAGACGAGGAAGACGAGGAAGACGAGGTAGAAAACGAGGTAGAAGAGGAAGAAGACGAGGAAGAGGAAGAAGACGAGGAAGAGGAAGAAGACGAGGAAGAGGAAGAAGACGAGGACGAAGAAGACGAGGACGAAGACGAAGAAGACGATGATGAAGATGAGAACGAAGAAGACGAAGAAGACGAAGACGAAGACGAAGAAGACGAGGACGAAGAAGACGAGGACGAAGAAGACGAAGAAGACGATGATGATGAAGACGAAGAAGAAGACGAGGACGAGGACGAAGACGAAGAAGACGAAGAAGACGAAGAAGACGAAGAAGACGATGATGATGAAGACGAAGACGAAGACGAAGACGAAGACGATGATGATGAAGACGAAGACGAAGACGAAGACGATGATGATGAAGACGAAGACGAAGACGATGATGATGAAGACGAAGAAGACGATGATGATGAAGACGAAGAAGACGAGGACGAAGAAGACGAGGACGAAGACGAAGAAGACGAGGACGAAGACGAAGAAGACGAGGACGAAGACGAAGACGAAGAAGACGATGATGATGAAGACGAAGAAGAAGACGATGATGATGAAGACGAAGAAGACGAGGACGAAGACGAAGACGAAGAAGACGATGATGATGAAGACGAAGAAGACGAGGACGAAGACGATGATGAAGACGAAGAAGACGATGATGACGATGGTGAAGAAGAAGACGCGTAAAATAATCAGCACTAAAATACGCTTGGTTCTCCAAGCGTTTTTTGTTCTTTAACATATACATAATAGGCAACCTTTATATATCTTTTATATCAAACACACGTATTTATTTTTTCGATAGAAGGCTCTCTCCTCAAAAATATAAAGATGTGAAGTATCAAATTTAGGAAGGGGTTGAATATCGGCAAGCATTAGTCTATCTTATTTTGTACAATACAGGAACCATACATAAAGATGAGGTGCAATCCATATTAATCAATAACATTTGGAGTTTTCGCATTTATAAGAATCGGAAAAACAAAGTCTGAATTGCGAGAATCATTGTTTATAGCCTTTTTGCATTTAATCGTCTCCTTGCTATGCGGAATCATACTTATAAAGAAATGTAGAAAATATTAACGTACCATTCTTGCTCTGCCGAGTTTCCTCAATAAAAAGCAAAATGATACGGGAAGAAAATTGTAGTTGTATCAATAATGTTTATTTCTAGTTAGTTATGTTCAAATTGTTTTGATCAAAATAAAAACGTTAAAAATCCAAATCTTCTTGAGTAGACTCTCGCTTCTTTTAGCACACATATTACGATTGAGAAGTTAATGTAGGACGGAATCTTAGCAACAAAGCGCTCCACCTCTTACCCCTAGGAACTACAGGAATAGCTTAATTAGTTAGAAACCGTTAAGTTTCTGTATTTAGGAATCCCTCAATTCAAATAGCCCATCAGAACGTTAAATACTGGGCAGTTTAAACAATTAGAATTTTGAGAGGGCGTATTAGATTTCTAGCAGGTTGATTAGTAGATTCTGCTACTTGTTTATATACCTGATCTAGTTTTTTTGCTGTATGCTTAAATGTAAAGTTTTCCTCCACAATTTTTCTTCCGTTTTCAGCAATCCATTGTGCAAATTCTCGTTGAGATAACAAAGCCTGGACAAGTCTGGCAAACTCCATTGGATTATTATATTGTTCTACTAGGCAGCCGTTATATTCATCTGTTATAACTTCTGCATTTCCCCCACGGTTTGTTGTAATAATTGGGATTCCAGCAGCCATTGCTTCATAATGAACACGTGCCAATGGTTCGTTCCATTGTGAGCTACATATAAATATATCCCCCATTAGAAATATATTATGAATTTGATCTGCAGGAATAAATTTGGTGAAAATTACGTGTTCTTTAATTGGCCTAGCCATTCTATATAGCTTTTTAACATATTTATTTACTCGGTTATCACTAAACCATTTACCACCAACAATTACAAGTACCGTATCTTTATGCGTTTGAATAATCTTTTTCATAGCTTGAATGAGCAAGTCTGGACCTTTATTTTTGCATAATCGGCCAACGAATAGAATCACTTTTTTATCTTGGATACCGTATTTTGTACGAAATGCATTTCTTATCTTTTGTCCTGTTGGTGTCCAGATGGAGGGAGATTGTTTTAAATTAACACCAGAGTAGACAATAGAAATCTTTTCTTCAGCTTGTGGAAACCTCTCAATCACAGTTTGTTTAATATAGTTACTAACAGTCACAATGGCGGTAACCATTTCAATAATAAGATTGCCTTCACAAATAGACAGTTTATGTTCAGCAAACATATCGTTATGAAGGCCTAATACAAATTTACTGTGTGGAGAAGCTTGTTTATATAGAGGTATATTTTTAGGACGATTAAAGACATGTATAATATCAAAGGTATTGGTTTGGAGTGTTCTTATAACATGCTGTTCATAATCTTTTTGAGGCACATACACGTAATTGACATTGTCTTGTGTTTTTTGATTTGGAAGACTTGGATCTGAAATAGAGAAAATAGTAAGTTCATAATCTTGACTTATATAGGGGGACACCCCATCAATCATCATTTGAATTGCTCCACCTTTAATTGCGGGAGATGGTAATTTTTCTGTACATATATATGCAATTTTCATAAACTAATCCCCTTTGTATAGTTGTTTTATATAATGATATTCTGCTTCCAGTCCGTCGGATAGAGAAACTGTTGGAGAATATTGCAGTAATGTACTGGCCTTAGATATATCTGCCCATGTCTGCTTCGGTTCTCCAGGAACTGATTTTAGAAAGTTTTTGGTTGCTGATTTCCCTGATATTTTTTCTAACATACAAATGATGTCTAAAATGGATGCTTGTTCTTTTCCACCGATATTGATAACTTCACCTATTATATTATTTTTTGTCTCTAAAGCGGCCACTGTTCCTCGTATACAGTCATCAATATAGGTAAAATCACGTGTTTGTGTTCCATCACCAAATATTGTGAGAGGTTTATCTACTAGCAGTTGTTTAATTAATCTATGAAATGCCATATCAGGACGCTGCCTTGGCCCATACACTGTGAAATATCTTAAAATAACAATTGGTATGTGAAAATTTTTGTGATAAACATGACATAAGTGCTCACCACTTAATTTGGTAACACCGTATGGAGATAGAGGGGTAGGTAATAAATCCTCAGAAACTGCGCCAGATTTTTCACCATAAACAGAAGATGTGGATATATGAATAAATTTATCTAATTTTATGTGTTTACAGGCTTCAAGTAACTGCTGTGTAACCATTATATTATTTGTAACATAAGGCTGAAAATCTTTTCCCCAACTTGATCTCACACCAGGAATAGCAGCTAGATGATAAACAACATCTATATCTTGTAATAGTATTGATAAATCTGTATTTAGAATGTCTTCTTGTATGAATTGAAAACGTGAATTCAATTCGAGAGATTGTATATTACCTGTCTTTAAAGTAGCTGGGGTAGGACCGATGAAATGATCAATTCCAACTACATGATATGCACTATTTTTAAGTAACGCTTGACACAGATGTGAGCCAATGAAACCAGCGGCTCCTGTTACAAGTATTTTCATGACCGACCCACTCCAATATATTGTAATCCGTATTTTTCTATTTCATCTTTTTCAATGCAATTGCGTCCATCCACGATTGTGCATCCCTTCATAACTTGTTTGACTTGTTTCCAATTAAGTGTTTTAAATTCATTCCAGTCCGTGGCGATAATAATACAATCAGAATTTGTAATTGAAGATTCTAGGTTATCATGCTGGGTAACTTGTCTTTTTAAATGTGGAGGAAGAAAAGCTTTGGGGTCATAGGCATGTAAATCATAGCCATGAGGGATTAACTTTTCAAGAAGTATTACGGCAAGGGAACTACGAATATCATCAGTATTTGGCTTAAAGGCAATTCCTAAAACTGTTATTTTTTTTGAAGAGGGTTCTTTTATAGCTTTTTTAATTTTTTCAACATAGAGATCTATCTGTGTGGAGTTAATGGATTGTACAGCTTGTAAAATAGGAACTGCTACGTGCCTATCAGTTGCTGTATAAATGAGTGAATGTAAGTCTTTTGGGAAGCATGATCCGCCATATCCCATCCCCGCCTGAAGAAAATGAGGATTAATTCGAAAGTCATAGCCAATTCCTTTTGCCACTTCAACAATATCAATGTTATATGCATCACAAATTCGAGAAATTTCATTTATAAAAGATATTTTGGTAGCCAAAAATACATTAGATGTATATTTAATCATCTCTGCTTCATTTAAACCTGTACAAAGGAAAGGAGCATTAATCCCTTTATATATATCCTGCATAATCTTTAACGATGTTTTGTCACCTTTTTGGATACCTATAATAGTTCTATCTGGATTGAACATATCGTGAACAGCAGAGCCTTCGCGAAGAAATTCAGGATTGGAGACAATATTGAATAAGGCCGATGAAACCCCACGTTTAATAAGTGTCTCATATAATTGTTGATTTGTACCTGGTGGAACTGTACTCTTCGTAATAATAGTTTTATACGATGTTATAGCTGGAACCAGTAGATCAATGACGGAGTAGATATATTTTAAATCCGTCTTTCCACTTGTTGTAGAAGGGGTTCCTACAGCGATAAAAATAACAGGTGATTGTCGAATAGCATTATCGATATCACAACTGAATTGTAATCGGTTTCTATTTTTGTGAATAAGCTCCTTTAAATCTGGTTCATAAATGGGGCACTCCCCCTTTTGGAGAGCTTGAATTTTTTCTTGATCCTTATCTACGCATATAACATCATGACCTAAATCTGCTAATACTGCTGCTGATGTGATTCCCACATAACCAGAGCCTATAATACATATATCCATATGATAATCACCTCTCTGAACTTAGTACTATAGTACTAGTTGTTACAGTATATTGAGGGACAAGTTGGATTGGTGACAAATGAAAGGCCTATTCATATAAGCAATGAAAGCAATCAGAAGGTAAAAGCCTCTTTTGGAATCGTCATGCGCAGGTAAGGCGGTTACTGAATATTAATATTCTAAACACTCAAGGGAGCGAGAGATTAGTGATAAAAAAAGCAATCATTCCAGCCGCTGGTTACGGCACAAGGAGCCTTCCAATTACAAAGGTAATTCCAAAAGAAATGTTTCCAATAGGTAATAAACCTGCGATTCATTATATTGTGGAAGAGGCTGTAAAGTCAGGTATTGAGCAAATATTAATTGTAATTTCTAGCAGAAAGGATTTAATAGTTGATTACTTTGATTATTCATTAGAATTGGAGGCTTTTTTAGAAAAAGAAAAAAAAGCCCACCTGTTAAAAGATCTTGCTATTCCAAATGTTCAAATCCATTATATAAGGCAGCCATACGCGAGGGGACTTGGTGAGGCAATAAGATTAGGTGAAACATTTATTGGTAATGAACCTTTTGCTGTACTCTTGCCAGATGATATTGTAGTTTCGGATAAAGAAACTGCTTTAAATCAGTTGATTAGTATTTATAAAGAGACAAAAAATAGTGTAATAGGCATTCATACGGTACCAGACGAGTGCATAGAGAAGTATGGTATTATCGAAGGAAATGTTGTAAAAGATAATTATATGAACATTACAAATATTGTAGAAAAGCCAAAAGTAAATCCTCCATCTAATCTTGCAGTAATTGGTAGATATGTTTTCACGCCTGATATTTTTTCTTTATTAAAAAACATTCAACCTGGCGTTGGGGGGGAATATCAATTAACAGATGCGATTCATTCTTTAATTATGACTAAAAAAGTATATGGAAAAATGATTGAAGGGAAAAGATTTGATATCGGACAAGAAGATGAATATATGCAGCTTCTTAATCTTATATATGGACAAAGCAAAACAGGTAAAAATTAATTTCTGGAAAAGCATTCAAAAAACATACAATTGAAGTCAACAATCAATTCCGGAAGATTTGATGAAACATATGTATAAATTAAAGGTAATTAAATATATTTAGATCCTACCTTTGAATCAGAAGAGAATACAATTGATTTTCATTTAAACAAGAAAAGAAATCAGATGGCTGCAAAGTGCTTTTTCAAAAAGCCTTGCGGTCTTTTTATGTTTAAAAGCCCCGTGTTATCTCAGTAGAACAAAATTCAACCTAACCGATGTAATTTGCAAAAAGAATAAAGATATCCGTAGGCATCTCAATCAGACAAGTACAATATCTAAATAACATTAAGAAACAGAGCATTGTTTTATAAAGAAACGGTGTCTTATCAAGATTATTGCTGACCAAATAGATATGCATATCCATAATCGATAGAAAACGTTATTATACATATTTCCTTACGACAAAAAATGGATTGCGAACTCTCAGTCATCCAAGAGTCTGCTTCGTTAATACGTTAGAATTAAAGCTCTCAACTTTAGTCAAGGGAGTGTCTACCTGGATTGTTTCTTATTTTTAAAAATATTCAGGTACTTTTCTGGAAAATTTCGTGATGCAGAGTCTTAATCTTCACAAAAAAGCATCTCCACACAATGGATACCTTCAACTATCCCCCCACCTTGATTAAACTACTTCACTGCTCCACCAAATAAAACTATTATGTATTTTTTCACATTCTATTGCAATAAGCATATATTATATAGGAGATATTCCTTTCTTTCGAAACTCAAAAGGCCCTTTTTGGGGCTTTTTTATTTTATGAAACTTCAATCAAGTATATAACTTGATTTTTAGTTAAATATTCTCAAAAGAATTATATGATTAATTGACGTTTACTTGTCTATTTAAACTAAATATAACAAATTTGGTTTCATGACGTGGAAATTTCATTTAAAAATGATAATAAGTATATGGATTCAACAATTTATCTTTTGCTTGATTTATATATTAATTGTTTTACATATTTTATATGTTTATATGTTTTAAGAGCATGGAATGTCTTGGTATATAAGGGATTATGACTCTTAATTATAACAAAAGTGGTTCTAAAGATAACAAACTTGGTTTTAACTATAACAAAAATGGTTTTAAAGGTAACAAATTTGGTTGCTTAACTCTAACAAAGATGGTTCTAAAGATAACAAACTTGGTTTTAACTATAACAAAAATGGTTTTAAAAATAACAAATTTGGTTGCTTAACTCTAACAAAGATGGTTCTAAAGATAATAAAAATGGTTTTAAAGGTAACAAATTTGGTTGCTTAACTCTAACAAAGATAGTTTTAAAGGTAACAAATTTGGTTGTTTAACTCTAACAAAGATGGTTTTAAAGATAACAAATTTGGTTGCTTAACTCTAGCAAAAATATTTCTAAAGATAATAGTCTTAACTATAACAAAAATGGTTCTGAAAATAACAAATTTGATTTTAAGCATAACAAAACTGTTCTAAAGATAACAAATCTGGTTATACAATTTATAAATGTAAATATTTCCAAAAAATATTACTATTCAAATGACTTTCGGAATACTTTTATATAGAACAAAGGGCTTTTAACTGTAATAGTGAGAGTGTAATTTTCTGAATAAACAAAAATAAAATGTGGCAAAGTGAATATATTTGTTATAGTTAGTAGAACAGTAGAGGTAAGAAAGAAGGGACGTATGTAGGTATGTCTGATAGTAAAGATTTGCAGATTAAAGAAAATAATATTGTTTCAAAATCAAATACTTTAATTGAAGCAAATTCACGTTTAAATTTAGTAGAACAAAAAATATTACTTTGTTTGGCTAGTAATATTGAACCTAATGATTGGGATTTTAAAACCTACACATTCTCGATTAAACATTTTCATGATCTACTTGATTTAAATGGATCTACTAAATATTCGGAGTTAAGTAAAATTACTAAAGAATTATTATCAAAAGTAATTGAAATTCGTATTGGAGAAGAGCTGATACAGGTATCTTGGCTGTCTTCAGCAATTTACAACAGAAATAAAGGAACAATTGATATGCGTTTCGATCCATTATTAAAGCCATTTCTATTAGAATTAAGCAACAAGTTTACAAGCTATAGATTAGCTAATGTTATTAAATTGAAAAGTACATACGCTATACGTATTTATGAACTACTAAAACAATATGAAGATTTAAAGGAACGTACAATTAGTCTTGAAAATTTAAGGTATTACTTAGATGCGATGGGTATATACCCTAACTATGCAAATTTTAAGCAACGTGTGTTAAAACCTTCTCAAAAAGAATTGAATCAAAAAACAGATATTTCTTTTGAATTTGAAGAAATTAAATTAGGCAGGAAAGTACAAAAAATCAAATTTATTATCTATAGCCAAAAAAAGAAAGATAACAATTTAATTCATTTTGAAAAGAATTTAGATAAATTTCAACAGCCCAATACATTTGAACAAAAAATTAAAAGATTTGAAGAACGCTGTAAAGAAAAAGTATTTCCTAAAGTGTTAAAAAAATGGGAAGCTCATAAAGAAATTGTATTAGAAATAATTGAGGATATAAGATTTCGTTCAGATATTAGTTCTCCAATAGGTTATGTAGAATTCACTCTAAATTCCCGATTAAAACAATTGTCTGATAAAGAAATAACAAACAAAAGTAGTCAAAATGAGAAGGTTTCTCATAACGATACAGTATTAGAGATTGATAACATTATGAATTTAGTTATCAGTAAGTATTCAACAGCTACAGGTGCTGTAGCTACATTTTTAGTTAAAGACACAGCAATTGAGAAATTAGTAAGAGTAGTTACATTAGAAGAAGCTGAAGCCATTTGGATAGAACATGAAACGTTTGTTATGGATAAAATTTATGAATACATTAAAAAGAATATAAGAAGGAAAAGATACTAGATTTAAAATAAAGTTGGATCATGTTGTTTACCTGAATTTGTATAAATATGTAGGAACTGTCCACTTAATAAGATCATACTCATGCTAAATTTCCTTCCCGTTGTATGACTGCATCCACCTACACCTGAATAAACAGTTATAAATACATTAGGAAGTTAAATTTTTATATGAATATGCACTTTTTAAGAATAAAGAGCAGTATGGAACAGTGCATTCGTTAACAATGATTTTTGAATATGAGTTAAAAGAAGGGGAAATACCCTGTCTTTCAGATAACCCAGATGAAAATTAAACCTATGTTAAATGGATACTTTTAAACGAATTGCACAACATCGTTCTATATTCTAATCTTTGTAACGAAATTCAAACATACATAAATAACAAACGGAATGTTGAACTTATGGAGGAGTAACGATTAGCTGAATATTAATAAAGTTTTTAGCAAAAAATCAAAGATCCTGATTATCAATTAAAAAGAGCGTTTATGTTATAGTTTCCAATCTTAGAAAAGATAGGATTGGAACTGTTAAAAATTCTAAAAAACATTATTTTTCACCTAGGAAAGAATTGTAAATAGTGAATATAATTTGGATTTTCTTGAAAGAGAAATGGATATTTCGATGCGTGAAAGCAACAGGAAGGAATGAGAAAAATGCATTCATTATTTAAAAACTAACATCAAAAATACCTACACAGGGAGGTGCAGGTATCCAATAAGGGTGTTTCGATATGTAATTCATATTTTATCAAGGTCCATTGGAAATGACAAGTTAAAAGACAGAAAATTCTGTGTAATAAGTTGAGAAACAAAAAACGGACTTTCAACTCCACTCGATATAATATACCTAAAAATATCAATTTGTTACAATATTACTTATGTCTTAAATAACTCTAATAGCCTACTATCATTCAAGTTGATAGTAGGCTATTGCATTTTAGATGATAAAATTAAACGATTTTATTATTGTTAAACAATAGCTACTTCTTTAGGAATTATATAAACGGAGTTTTATTCTGATGAAAATGAATTGTTGATATTGATGTTGAATTATGCGTGTAGCATTTCTTATATTCGCTCTGCCTTATGGTAGGGCTTATTTATTTAGGAGAAAAAGTTGTGATTGTATTTACATAATTGAAATAGAATTTACATTTTTAGCGAAATAAAATTAAAACCTGATTTGGCCCAGTACGCTTCATTACTCTATATCCATTAGCTGCTGCTGTTGAAATTCCTTCGTTATTTGGGCGACACTAACTATTTACTTGACAAGTGCCATCATCTCTTACTAGAATCTTTCCAATTAGTCCTACTGGCACCCATTCGGGTCGTTTTTTCTTGGGATGTACTCACGTTTCGGATCCCATTCCAGGTTTATAACAGGTTGAATTTCCGAGCGCTCAAGCATGATTTTATTCCTATTTTATCTTTTTTTGCTGGAATTGTCACTTCGTAATAGGTACGACATCCTCATTCATCCAGTACATAACGACCATGCCAGCTTAATCCCGCACTATTCCCAAGTAAACTAGAAGTTGCGCTGCTGATTTCTAAGATGAACTCATCTGCAAACATAGCTACTCTAACTTTATCTTCTTCTAAGGTGACAAAGTAATCGATAACTATGCTATTTCCATCGAATGTTTCGAATATCTCGGCAACATCAGCTTATAAGTGGCGCCGTCAATATACATTTCACCATTACTTGCCAGCCACTTGGCTCCTAAACCTCTAAATATATTCGTTGTGCCATTTGCAATAAACCATGAATTAGATTCTTCTGCATCGCCAAAGCGCGTCCCATAATATGGGCATTTTGAAATCCCGCAGTAGTAGTATTTTCTCCTTCCGCATGAGAAAAATCACCATCAGCAATCGTAAGAGAACCTTCCGCATGCGAGGCCTCACCATTCGGTTGAGTATGTACCCCTTCTGGGTGAGAGGTAGAGCCATTTGCTACAGTTTGACTTCCTTCAGCGTGTGAGCAATCTCTATTTGCAGTCGTACCACATCCTTCAGCGAATGAACAATTCCCATTCTCTACAGGGCTTCCTTCAAAGGAGCATTCTCCAATACTGCCAGCTACATCACAAACTAGTGGTGGGGCAGGTGGTCCGGTCGATCCGGTATTGCCAGTAGGCCTATTGACGTCAGTCGGTCCTGATGGAAAAGTAAAAGGGGAGATCGGTGGGAGAGTGGTCAAATTAACCTTGGATCTAATGCAGCCCCATGTAAGCTTTCATGCGAATTAAATGGACTTTCATTTTACATAATCTACCTCTAATATTTCAATCCTTTACTAATCAATGTGAATTATGAATGGAATATGAAAATACAAGGTTAATAAAGCTTCTAGTATTTTTGTAGTAAGTAGTTCGAACAGTGAATTTTAAGAGGGGGTGATTCCTGATAAAAAAGAGGACATTAAATGCTCTCAAGAAAATAATTATGTACTAAATAAAATAGAAATGTTGCAATGTATGAAATAGAAATTGTTTGAAATAACATTCCTAAATCAAATAGCACTTCTGATGGGGCTGGGATTAGTAGAAGGAACTGGTGTGAAATGGCCAAAATTAAAAAACATTATTATTTGCTAAAATCGAAAACATTAAAACAAAAAACAAATTTTAAATAGCTTCAATAACTGCTTATTAGATTGTTGTATGAAAGATTATTGCCTCTCTGAAGATAAAATTAAAGTTTTTTATTATCTCTATACAGAAATCTTATTATTTAGATGGATACAGACATCCAAAACTCACGTTAATAAAATTTTAACAGCGCTAAAAATATTTTTTGAGGGTGAGAGAAATTCTCATGACTAATAAATGTAGGATAAAAAGCATAGAATCGATTATATGGAAGGGAAGTGACATCATTACATTAATATGAATGGATATAAAGCAGTGAAAAAAGAACCTAAATTCTTGACAGATAGAAAATAAGTTCTTTCTTTGTTAAAGAAGTTGTATCTAGCAGTGTATTGGAGCATCATATAATATATGTATTTATTAGTAAGAGGTGTTTAAATTCCGAAATATGTATCTTAGTAAAAATAAAAAAGGACAGTTAAAAACTGTCCTTTTTTCTATCTTTTAAAGATAGTTACCGAACAGGTAATTTAGGGTTTTGGGGTGTAAGATGATCATCATCTCATTGTTAATGTATGTAAGTAATGCAAAATGGCTTGTACAAATGTTGAAATTAGTAATTTTTATTTTAAATAAATTAGCTAATTGGGAAATTGATAAAGAAAGAACATCTAATCGATTAATTTCTTTCATAATTTATAGTGCAAATAAGTTTTTTAGGAAAAAGGGGTTATGTTAAATGTCTTTTGAACGCAGATGTGAATGTGATGAATGTAATAGAAATTGAAGAAAAAGAGGCTGTGAGGAAGTAAGTGAATTAGGAAATTTTAAAGGACGAAGAAGATTAAATGATTTACGGGAAGGCGATAAAATTAGAGTTTTTTCAGGTGGAGATCAGATTGATGGAATACGAGTCTTTATTCGCATAGAGAATAGATTTCTTATTTGGGTGCCTACTGCGAACCTTAATATGATAAGATTAGATTAGATGTTATTAGTATTAGACGAGTAGTTTAATAGAATTTTTAATAAATATTAGGAAAAGATAAGAGGGAGAAGATTCTTATCTTATTTTGTTTTTAGGGATTATTATATTATGTATGTTAAATGAATTGTTTAAATACTTAAAAAGAAGGGATTTATATAAGATAAATCCCTGCAATAAAATAATAGAAAGGTAGAATACATTATATGTGCAGATTTTCAATTAGGTTTGTACATTTTTAATAAATTTATTTGTTTTATGTAAAAGGTGCCAAGAAATACTTTGTAGTTTTATTTCTTGGCGTGGGTATTTATTTGGGTCATTTGGATGCCGACCTTACCATAGTATATGTCCGATATATGGAATGGTTTGTTATTTATGTTCAGTTAAGTAAAATTTAAAAAAGAAAAACACCTATTTTTTAATAGGTGTTTTTCTTGCAAATTGGCTTATAAATTAAGGGAAAGATTTTTCCTTTAATTAAAATTAATTAATCTTCTCCATTATCATGTTTATGTTCGTCACATTCTTTACAATGTCTGCGACGTTTACAACAGAAACGATCACAATCAGGTGAATTTATAGAGATTACGTTAATTTTGTTAATTGCAATACGTGCTAATCCTGGAAAACAATCGAAGTCAGATAAAATAATTACGTTGTTTCCTTGAAAACCTTGGAATGTTGCACTTGTAGGTGGTTGACAATCATATTGAAGAACAATACAAGTACCAGGAGTTAATGTTCTTAAGAATTGTAATAACTCTGGATTATTATTCACCTGTCTATTGTTTTCGTCTTTTCGGTGATGATCTCTATGATGATCTCTTCGATCATCACATCTATTGAAATCATAACCTCCCCCAAAACCAAAACCCATCAAAATTACCCCCTTTCGTTCGTTAGTACATCTTATGCTCGTCTAGAAAGGATGGTGTGAGTATAGGAGTCTAGTTAAGTGTGGATTTTTTATGTAAATATGAAATGGTGTAATAAAATTATTTTTGGTTCTGGTGTAAAAAATCTATAAAACTTGGACATACGGATATTATTACTCTAAAAAGGTGTATGCTTGGTATGAAATAAATTGAAGCTAATGATTGTAATATCTTATCTTGGCTAATAGAAGAAGTGTAGCATAAATTCGAGTAGAGATTTCATTTTACACAACAAAGCAGCCAGCTTAAATGGCTAACTACTTGTTGTACAAAAGAAAATTAGGCCCTACAAGTTAGGTTGTATAACTTTAAAGTTACAGTTATAGTATAAACCGTATTGGAAATGTTATTCGGAAGGAAATATAATAATGATAATTTCATTTTGTAGAGATTATTTACGCATAAAAAAAGCGCTTATATAGCGCGCTTAAAGTGAACTTTCAGATCATGCCTGCCCATAGGTGATCTAGATGCATGTGTAGCATACAGTAGCATATGTAAATTTGAATTGAATTGTGTGCGAATTAATTAACGATACAGGGGTAGAGAAAAGTGTTTATGAACAGTGGGAAAGAGTATAAATTTAACATACATCCTAAATAATTAAGTTGGTTCGTATCAATGATGTAATGATCAAGCCTACTAATATTTCTTAACTAGAATTTATATCAACTCATACATCACCAATCAAATTTAATTTTATATCTTGTTCGTATAAAAAAGTGTCCATAACAGAATCTTATTCCTTGTTATGTTAAAACTACACAATTAACGTATTAAAAACCTTTTTAGGCATAACAAGAATTGATGATCATACAATGATATAGAAAGGTCTATCCGACATATAGATTACCTCTGGCACTCTGAAAAGACACCTAATTAAGGTGTCTTTTTACTTTTTATCTTTCGTATATATTAAAGTATAGGATGAGCTTAAACGCTCCTATTCCATTTATTCAGTTAAAAATCTAATCGTATTAAGAGCATCTATTACCCTGGATGTTCTCTTTTTATTGAACAAAATCGTTTTTTTAAGTGAATAAAAAAGAGCACACATATAAGTGTGCATCTAGACTAAAAGGGTTGAACGTATGGAGTGGAGTGCCCCATACAATAATATATGCCTGTCTGATTTAAAGGTGACAAGTTGTTTATAAAAACGCTATTTGGTATGAAAATGTAAGAGCACTCCGGAGAGTGCCCTTCTGTAACGACTATTCACTCTAAAAAGAGAGGATAGAATATATCATATGTAGTTATGTTTGTTTAATTGTGTGTCTTTTGTAAAAAAACATTTTATACATCAAAAAAAGCGCTTATATAGCGCTTTTTGAAAAGTAGGTTTCAGATCACACTCCCACATGTGACCTAAATATATGTGCACAAGTAGTATATGTGAATTTGAATTGAATTGTGCAAATAAATTAACAAGACAGGAGTGGATTGAAATAAGCCTTGTTTAAATATATGGGAACTAATTAAAAAACAAGCTAGTTCGTATCAATGATTAAGCCTACTAATAATTTTTTCATCAGAATTTATATCAACGTATACATCACCAATAAAAATTTAATATCTTTTCATATAAAAAAGTGTCCATAACAGGTTTTTAATCTTTGTTTTAGGTAGTTTTCTTTTGTTGTCCTGTCATTTTTATGACCTACTGCAGCTACTATTATATGAGGTGATAGTCCCTTGTAGTCGTATAAGTACTGTACATAAAAATGTCTAAAGAAGAGGGGAGTAATTCGTATGTTCTCCGTAAAGGATAACTTTGTATCCTTAATGATTTTAGAAATATATTGTGATAAGTAATTTTCTCTATAAGTAGTATGATTCTTTGTTTGAAATATAGTCTTTCTATTTGTATTTCCAATGTTCACAGGTAATCGTCTCCGGATTTGAAACGCAACAATACGATTAAAAATTTCCTTATTAATAGAAACAATTCGTTTATTATCACTCTTTGTATGGGCCACCTCGACCACACGTACCCCTGTAGTAGTAAGGACCGACAATAATCCAATATGACTCACCAAGAAATATAAAGATTTCAGAAGAGGGGGGTTTTTGATATTTAGATGTAAGACAATCACTTATTGAATTGCCTATGGATATGCAAATGGAGTGGGTTGGGAGCCTCTTACTATACTTAATTGAAGGGAAATTAGTGAAACGTTTTAATAATAGCGTCTATTTAGATAGCAGCAGTGTGACAAAACCAGTTAAGATCTTCAGTAAAGAATATCAAGTACTTGATAAAATAGTCGAAGAAACAAACAGCACTATTGAGGAATTTATTGTGACCGTTATTCGTGATAAAATCATTAACTATCAAAATACACAATAAACGTATTTAAAAGCTATTTTTAAGCATAACGGGAATCGATAATCATACAATGATACAGAAAGGCTTTTCACATGGTATCTATCTCTTATACCTGAAAAGACACCTAATTAAGGTGTCTTTTTATTTTTCACCTTTCAAGGAGAACAAGCATATATTAGAGTATAGGACGAGCTTGACCGCTTTTCCTCCATTCTAAGTTTTGGTTAGAACTCCTTATACATTAAGAGCATCTATTGTCCTGGATGCTCTCTTTTTATTGAATAAAATGTGCGTTTAATGTTCTGTAAACGGGGACATAGAGTTAGTAATAACAATTGAAATTGATAAAATTTTTTAAAATAGCATTATTTCACATCACTCATTTTTTCGTGAATTTTCTAAAATTTTTAATGATAATACTTAAGATATGACGAATATAGTTGAGGTTCGATTGGAGTTCTAACAAAACATCCGAATTTGATTAATTAGTACAGCTATCAGTCAAATAACAAATGCTTGTACTAGTTTAGTAATGATAAATAAGATTGGGGAAAATGTATTAAATTAAGATTCTACATAGAAATAACACGTATACATTCACATCGAAATAGGTTGTCTCATAATATGTTAAGACTGTTCTATTAAGATATTATAAGGGCGTGAGCATATGAAAGACGTAAATGTGAAAATTGATCTTCTAAAATCCGAACAAAAAGAGATCATACGTGATATTCGTAATTTAGAAACTCGAATAATAATTAACGAGAAAGACATTTCTACAATTAATAAGCAATTAGAAAAAATAAGCATAAATACCTCTTGGATTTTACGGATAATTATCAGTACGATAATTATGGCCGTTTTAGGTTTGATACTAAGAGGGATAATTTAAAATTCCCAAAAGTACTTTTTGAAGAGAGACAAGTGTCTCTCTATTTATTGTGAGGAGACGCATATTGGAAAAAGATAAAACAATAATTTGAATCATATTTCTCAAAAGTAAATAAGTAACCCAAACTATAGAAACTACATAGTCCTTATAAATACCACTATTCATGAGTTTATTTAGCAATTTTTTTACCTGTCGTTCCATCTTTAAGTCCCATACTCATAAAAATAAAAATCCTTCCATGAAAAAATCTATATTTACCATTATCCTTCCTAATTCAAGAGTAATTATCTTTCATACTTCGTAGACATAACAGTCTATATTATATGAAAAGTCATTATCCCAACTAATAAGCAATACTATTAAGAAGAAAATATAATGGAGGTGAAGTCATGGGGGGGTTAACGCTACAGGTGCAGATATTGCACTTTTAGCAAGATTACTGAGAGCAGAAGCTGAATGGTCTCAGGGTATGTTGCTAGTCGGAAATGTAGGAATTAACCGAGTAAGAGCCATTGTTCCGATTTTAAAAATCTTCGTACCATTAGACAAATGATTTTCCAAGAACATGCATTTGAAGCTGTTACACCCATGGTTATTTCTATCAAAGAGCAAGAGAAAGTGAAAAACGCTTAGCTTGTCGAGTAATCAATGGAGAGAGGTATTGGCCTGGAAAATTTAGTTTATGGTATTTTAGGCCACCAGGTGATTGTCCTCAACAATGGTATAATCAACCTTTTGTCGGACGTTATAAAAACATTGTTTTTTCAACCAACAGCCGCAACCTGTGAACAGGTTTATAACACATTTTAAAAAATGATAAAAACAATCTGTACAAAAGTATATAGTAGCAAATATGTTGGTTTACGCTAACTGTAATTCATCATCCACTTACCATTGGATATCGCCTTGCGCACGCTTGAGTAAGGTGAATTCTTTCGGGAAATACGGTTAGAAATAATTTAAAGAAATCTAGATAAAACAAAAAAACACAGATAAATTTCTATCCATGAATATATATTATAACGGCTCTAGATTATGCCATAGTTATGTAAGAGAATCGATGCCTAGGGCTAAAAGATTAAATGAAATGATTATGATGGTTAATCAAATGAAAAAATTTACTGTGGAAGGATTAGCACATGAATTGGTTGTTTCAAAACGAAGCATTTTCAATTAGGTTTGCACATTTAGAAAGTTAAATATATATAGGTAACTTTATGGATTGGTGGTATAGGATCTTCTAATCCTTAATTATATAGTATAAAAAACTTGGTAATTAACTTGTACACTTTTAATAAGTTTATTTGTTTTATGTAAAAGGTGCCAAGAAATACTTTGTAGTTTTATTTCTTGGCGTGGGTATTTATTTGGGTCATTTGGATGCCGACCTTACCATAGTATATGTCCGATATATGGAATGGTTTGTTATTTACGTTCAGTTCAGTAAATTTAGGAAAGAAAAAACACCTATTTTTGTAATAGGTGTTTTTTCTGCAAATTGGCTTATAAAATTAAAGGAAAGGTATTTCTATTCATTCATTTTTAATAATCATCTCTATGATCATGCTCATCATGTTCTTTACAATGCTTACGCTTGCAACAGAAACGATTACAATCAGGTGAATTTATAGAGATGACATTAATTTTATTAATTGCAATACGTGCCAATCCTGGGAAACAATCGAAGTCAGATAAAATGATTACGTTGTTTCCTTGAAAACCTTGGAATGTTGCACTTGTAGGTGGTTGGCAATCATATTGAAGAACAATACAAGTACCAGGAGTTAATGTTCTTAAGAATTGTAATAACTCTGGATTATTATTCACCTGTCTATTGTTTTCGTCTTTTCGGTGATGATCTCTCCGATCATCACATCTATTAAAATCACAACCTCCACCAAAACCAAAACCCATAAAATTACCCCCTTTCGTTCGTTAGTACATCTTATGCTCGTCTAGAAAAGATGGTGTGAGTATAGGAGTCTAGTTAAGTGTGGATTTTTTATGTAAATATGAAAGTTGTTTAATAATAACATCATTTTTTTCTTAATCTACTTAATATGTTCCAGTTTGATTTGTGGTGTTCGATGAATAAGTATTTTTTTTACCATGGTCACATCTTTTGTTTGTTTATAGAATTAACATCCGAAGGTTTTACGGAGCATATGGGTACCGATGGATTTGTTTCTTTTTCGAGAAGGGCACAACTAGATACTTTGTAGTGCTGGCGATCCCAAATATCGTAAAGAAATTTATATGAAAAGACAATGTCTTTTTTATTATTATAAAACATATATAATGATGAATGGTCGCGTGTCAAAACATATTTTTATGAGTTTCATAAGTGAGGGGGGATAGTGATGGATAGTCCATTGGTTGGTAAGGGAATATGGAACAAAGTTGACAAAGGGGAAATATTAAATGATCAAGATGATTCACGCGAAATAAGAAAAAATAAGAAAAGTGAAGAAGCAAAACCAAAGAAAGAAACGAAAGCAATACGAGCAGAGAAAAAAAGTAAAAAACCAGAGTCAAAAAAAGAAACGAAAGTAATACAAGCAGAGAAAGAAAGTAAAAAACCAGAGTCAAAAAAAGAAACGAAAGTAATACAAGCAGAGAAAGAAAGTAAAGAACCAGAGTTAGAAAAAGAAGCGAAAGCGAATGGATTAGAGGGAGTAGAGGTGAAAATTGAATCAGAAAAAGAAAATAAAACAAATGAATTAGAGAAAAAAAATGAAGAAACAGATTCAAAGAAAAAAAGTATAGATTCAGGATCGAAAATAGAGACTTCAGTACGTTCAATAGAAGTGAAAACTCCATTTTCTATTATTTCGGATGTTACTAGTTTCATAAAATCTCCTAATATTAGTGTGAAAAATCAAGAAGCATTTGTATTTCGTAATGAAAAAGATGCAACAGGTCGTGAACTGGATTCTAAGTTATTAACTACAATGCAACATTATCATGGAGAAATTAATTGTAATTTAGTTTCTTCAACCCTTCATGAGAAGAGAGTACTTTTAGAACTTTCTAATCAAAAAGTAAAAGGAGATATGGAAGAGAGTTGGCTAGGTACATCTTCGTGGATTCCTATCCACGGCATAATATTAGAGAAGGAAGTTGAAGCGGATGTAAATAATTATATAAAGGTGAAACTACCAATAGAAATAGGGAGATATAAAGGTGAAATTAGTTTAATAGAAAAGGTGGTTTTTAAAGAAAAAGTTATAGGAATAAAAGAGGTATCACAGGAAATTATTTTGACAAAAAAAGAATTCTTATTGCCAAAAATAATAAAAAAAGGACATAATCCATCTATAATTGAAAAAGGAGGCTTACGTGTAGAAGGCTATATATTTCAATGTATAGAACTTATATCAGAACAAAGTAAATCTCATGATAAACACTACCAGTTAATGCAAAATATCGTATTGGAGTTGACTATCCAATTATTGCAAGAACAGGAAGTTCGTGTGCAGATTACATAAATGATCATATTTCCATCAATCAGCTGAATTTTTTTCAAGAGTATGTAATAGAAAAAAACAAAAAAAGTGCAAGCAAGTTTGCAAATAAGCTAACTAACATGTATTAGAAGTAGAGGTGAAATAATTATATATTAGAGTGTTAGTACACAACATACAAAAGAATTGAGATCAGTATCAGAGTGAAGTCATATCTTTTAAAACGAACGATATGCTATACTTTTCAAAAGAATCTGCTTTATAGAAGGTATTCACATTCGTTGTTTTATTATATTGATTATTAACTATATATATATTTTGAGGTTATACATAATTGCATTATTTAAGTAGTATGTACTCTCATAATAGTGCCTTTTCCTAATTCTCGAATCCGCCGCCACAACATCTACATCTGATAATAATTAATAAGCTGAAGATAATGATCAGTAAAGAAAAGTCGCTAATAAAACCACCGCAAGAACCACCGTAACTCATAATTTTTCCCCCTTTAATTAGAAGACCTAACAATGGGATAGGTTGTTGTTTTAATGGTTTTATAGTACTGTATGTTTTTATGGAATGAATGGGCAAGTCTGTTTAGAAATAAAGAAAAAACACTCATATAAGAGTGTCTTTTCAGATAGTTTTTTAGCAGAAACAAGCAGCTCCAACTATGATTAATAAAATAAATAATACAACTAATAAAGCAAAGCCACCAGCAAATCCGCCACCATAACTCATAATTTTTCCTCCTTTTGGTAAGAGAATAAAACAGGGGTTCACTCATGTGTCTTAACGGGTTCATTTTACCTTATGGTTTTATAGAGTAATTGAGCAGGTCCCTTTAAAAAAGAATAGACATCTTAAGGTGTCATCCGCAATTTGAATTACTGTATTTGCTAATTAGAAGGAGGAGGAATTCGAGATGCTGCAAAACATGTGCTGTTACTTCAACTATATCCCCCAGCATGTTAAGATATCAACTGTTTCTACAATACACTTATAGTAATAAATATTAGTGAAGACATGGAGTAGAACCAGGGTCGTGATTAAATGCTTATGCAAACAATAAGGGAAGTCCAGGAAGTTAAGAGGATGATTGCAACTAATAATGAAAAGAAATGTTATAAATTTTGGAAGTAATAATCAGTGTCCTGGGCGTTTATGTCGCTAAAGTTACTTAATTTTGAGAGTGTACAGGCTCGAAGCTTAAGTGAAGTTTGGAATAAAAAGCGTAGGACGGATTATGGATATCTATTTATAAAAAAGAGAGGGATCTTTATAAATTTTTCCATGAATTTATTAAATTCTTTATTTGTATTGTTTTGGAGGTATACATTTATTTTAAAAATATTAATATAAATGGAGTAGAGTCAATTATTAAGAGGTAAATGTAAAAAAGCCCCATAATTTAGTGCAGGGACTTTTTTACACTTTATAAATATTTTAGAAGTCTAGACCATCGATACTTTCAATTCTAAAGATTCGAGTTTCAGCATTATTACGAAAGAAAGCTAAATCTCCTTGTACATTAATAAAGTTGGTAGTTGCAACGGAGCGGCCATTTACAATAACATTATCTACTGGGTAATTAGTAGGAAAACTATTTAATAATGTTCTAATACCGTTTTCCAAAAGGATTCACCTCCTAAATGAGTATAATATATTATATTCAATTATACTTATACCGCAATAGACAATATTACCTATTTTTATTTACCAATAAATAGCTTCTATAGATTTAGAATTAATTGAAATTATCTGTTCTTTATTTTTACAAATTAAAATGTAGTTATCTGTATTTATTGAGATGAAATTAGTAACTGCTATTTCTTTTCCATTAAGAATAATTTTATTTATTGGATAATTAATTGGTAATTTTAATAATATATCAAGGAAGTTACTTTGATTTTTTTCATTTACAGGAAAAAAATCTGTTCTATTGGTAATACAGTGACAATCGTTTTTAAAATTACATTGAGTGTTACATTGGGTATCATTTGGAGTTCTTTCAGTTCTCCAAAATAGAATAGATGGTTCGAAAAATTTTGGTCTCATAATACACCTCTTTGAATTTAAATATTAAAAATAGGCATTAGAATTTAATATACATATATTCTTTATTTCAAGAAATCGCCAATAAATATATAAAAATGGTTAGCATTGATTTTAAATATAGTTATTTATATATTTGGAATTATAATATTTCATTGCATTTTTGGAAGGAAAACTTTTTAATTTTGTTTGTTGGGGAGGAAATCTATTCAAAAATTAGAGGGAAGATTTATTCAGTGGGGGTTTTGGTAAAGTTGATTTTTTATTTTCAGCTATGTTTCTAATGGTTTCGAACATGTAATTCTAAATTGTTTTTTGTTTGTAGTGATTGTTGATTCTTTTTTATAGTGTTTTGAATGTATATTTTTATTTTGAAGATATTAGGGAGTTTTATTTAAATTCAATGTTTTAGGTGATTTTAAAATAAACTAATATTTTAAAATTTACATTGGAACTTAAAATTGAAATCAAACATACAATGCCATGAGTATTTACAACATAGTTTTAGCCAGGGCAATAAGAAAAACCACAGCAATTGCTGTGGTTTTTCTTATTGATGAAATGGAAAGTGAATTTCTATTCAAAAGTTTACTTTCGAATTAGAAGAAGGAAGTTTTTGTCTTATCTAATTTTTTTCTCATACTTAAAAATAAAGTGGAAAACATTTTATATAATAATTGATCAATACTTGGTTGTTTTTTGGTAAATCGATCTGATTAGTATTTAATTTTTGGGGTGATATTGTATGTACAAGTGTAACTTGCTCGTTATTTTTATCATGCAAGAAGGGCTCTTTCGTATTTTGTATCCAATACATAAATTGCTTCTTTTTAATTCATCAAAAGTTGTTACTTAAGAAGTAAATTTGCAGCAACAGGCCTATCAATTACATAAATTTGTTTCTAGCTATGAAAATTCTCTAGTGCATTCATTAATTTGGTCTGTCCATAAATTCTTAGCAAGACCCCAACTTATAGAGAGTATAGAAGGCTGGTTAATTTGATCATGGATAGCCTTGTTAATAGCATGAAAAAATCCGTCATCTGTATTTGGTGTAAAATACATAGCAATTCGTACTCCAGGAGCGACAGTCGCTGCTACCTCAATGTCTAACTGTACTTCACTATCTGCTCTCATCTTTGTTTGATTATGCGCTCCATCCACAAGTACATCATCTAGTTCTGGTTGAGAAACTCCTAGCCAATTAAAGTATTGCACCATTTTACTGGTTTTATATCCGCTATCAAATTCAATGATCGTAATGCATTGATTTTTACAATTTTAGGATGGAAAATTATAAAGTTTCGCTAATTCCGGTGGTGTAAATGTTGTTCTTGCAGCTGCACTTATAACTCCATCTTCTTCCAACATACAAATATGTGGAGACACTTGGTGGTAATGGGAATTCTTAAGTTGATGGACATGAGGTGATTTGTATTCTTAACCTGATAGGCATGTTATTAAATGATTTTTGAACCAGAATCAAAAAGACCACCCTAAGGTGATCTTTTTATGTAGGGCGGGAAGACATCGGTCCTCCCTTCGGGTTGCCCCGATGGAAAGGGCGTTTTGTTTCCAAAACTGTTTTTCCTAATTATATAGTATGCAAGAGTTTCAGTTTAGTTCCTAATTATTCAATAAAAAACTAAAAGTTTAATATATAACTTTTGTGTTTTATTTCTGATCAAAGGCAAATATTTCAGTTTCAGCTTCTATTGATGCTACTCCTATAAACAACGCAGAGAAGTGATGTTTATTTAACTTAAGGAAGAAGGGACTCAAATTGAGTAATCCCTTCTTTTTTATTTAAATTCCACATGAAATTTAGTGTCAATGATTCCAAAAGCAACTTTACATGGGAAAGGATTTTTTTCTGCTGAAGCAGCACGCATACAAGAAAGTACCCAATATTCCAATTCTAAAGGCAAGTGCAATACTTGAATACTACCATCGGTGTTTTTTACTGTTACGATCGGTGTATTTGCCCTGGTTGTAGCGAAACCATCCGTTTTTATCATTGCTACTGCATCATTAGTATGAAAACCGGCGCTTAAAACTTCGTATATCTTTTCATCTTCCTCATTGATAATCATAGGTATACTTAAATAGGGATAGTTATTTACATTATTATGAATAACAGTTCTTGCTGTATTCTTTCTTATCTGATTCCCTTGCATTTTATACACTCCTTTATAACGATTCAAACGTGATTACTTAAATCTATTCTATTTTACCTCTGTTATGTTAGAAAATTGTAGTGTCATCTTATTATAAAAAGCATCAGTACATATGACAGCACTAATTAGCAGATCAATATCAATCACAGTCATATAACTAGAGAGGAAATAACCATCTTTATAATATGTAATTAATATTTATTTTTCTTTCCATTCATTTCTTATAAGCATGGTTAGTTCAGTCATATTTCGTCCTATATACATAATTTCATCTCTATAATATGTAGTTTGAATGAAGATTAAAATAACTGGCGGAAATTTAAAAAATATAATTAAGAATAGCTTTTAAATGGGGTGGTTATATTATTAATTGTGGAGGTGAGAAAGATGAACAAAAAACAACAAGGTTACAATAAGGCAACTTCTGACGCTAGCATCCAAAGTACAAATGCTAGCTATGGTACAGAATTCGCAACTGAAACAAATGTACAAGCAGTAAAACAAGCGAATGCAAAAGCAGAAGCACAGAAAGCCCAAGCTTCAGGTGCACAAAGTGCAAATGCTAGCTATGGTACAGAATTTGCAACTGAAACAGATGTGCATGCAGTGAAACAAGCGAATGCACAAGCAGAGGCACAGAAAGCCCAAGCTTCAGGTGCACAAAGTGCAAATGCTAGCTATGGTACAGAATTTGCAACTGAAACAGATGTACATGCAGTGAAACAAGCGAATGCACAAGCAGAGGCACAGAAAGCCCAAGCTTCAGGTGCACAAAGTGCAAATGCTAGCTATGGTACAGAATTTGCAACTGAAACAGATGTA
>NZ_JBQAHZ010000021.1:0-99901 GCF_051917185.1 Bacillus cereus group sp. MYBK108-1 | reverse complement strand
CTACAATTGTGTGCGAATTCAAGAAAAATTAAACCACCTATCCCCTAAAGAATTTAGGGAACAAGTGGTTTAGGTGTTTTGATTGGTGTCCCGTTTTCGGGGTTCACTTCAGTAAACAAGGGTTTTTTATGCAAACTTATACAGGTTTTACATGAAGACGGTATGCTCAAATGAATTTACGCTACGATAAAAGAAAATAATAGATTAGATGGTGTGAATTTCAAACATACTGTTTTGAAAACAAAAAATAAATGCATGATAAGGATTGGCGTTGGAGCTTAATCCTTTTTTTATGAAGATGTAGAGAATGGCAAGTAGACCTAATACTACACGAGTGATGCCTTTAGTTAAGTAAAAGTAAGTTGAGTTATATAAAAAATGTGATTTTCTCTTGCATTACTATCACTTGAGTGGTAAAGTGATAGTAAGATTCACGATAGGAAGTGATCAAACATGCGTGATAATACGATAGGATCATTAATATGGTTACGTTTAATACGATTTACGAACCAAAGTAATCAAATGTCAAATGAGTTTTTAAAACGTTTTGATTTAACGACAGCTCAATTTGATGTGCTTTTGCAAATACGTACGTATCAACCACTAACACAAATGGAGTTAGCTGAAAAGGTAACTGTTACACAAGGTGGCATTTCTCGAATGTTAACTCGTCTTGAAAAAGAAGGATATATTGTACGAAAACAAGATTGGAAAACGAAAACAATTAGTCTTACAGAGCAAGGAGAAGCGGCTTTAGAGAGAGCATTGCCAGAGCAACTTGCATTTCAATCTTCGTTTTTTGATGATGTATTAAATGAAGAAGAGCAGAAAATATTATATGAGCTGATGACGAAAGTTCATAAGCATAGTGAAAAAAAAGAATTACCGCAAGAGTAATTTTTTTTACACCATCAATTGACTAATCAAGTGATGGTGTAGGTAATACGGAGATAAACTTGACTTACCAACGTTTTTAGAAAAAAACTAATACTACTTTATTAAAGGGGAGAGTAACTATGGAAAAATACCGTATAGATACAAGAAAAGGAATTGAGTTTGGATTATATTCAATTGGTGATCATGTTTTAAATCCACATAATGGGGACAAAATTACGCCAGAGAAAAGAATTCACGAACTAATTGAAACAGCTAAGTTAGCAGATGAGGCAGGACTTGATGTGTTTGCTGTCGGCGAAAGTCACCAAACACATTTTACAACGCAAGCTCATACAGTTATTTTAGGTGCGGTCGCGCAAGCTACGAAAAATATAAAAATTGCAAGTTCCGCAACGATATTAAGTACATCTGATCCAGTTAGAGTATATGAGGATTTCGCTACCATTGACTTGATTTCTAATGGACGTGCAGAAATTGTGGCTGGTCGTGGATCTCGTATTGGAGGATATAGTTTACTTGGTTATGACGTGAATGATTATGAAGAATTATTTGAAGAGAAGATGGATCTTTTATTAAAAATTAATAACGAGGAACATGTAACATGGAATGGACAGTTCAGAGCACCGCTCGCACATGCATCGGTTATTCCAAGAGCGAAAAATAATAACTTACCAATTTGGCGTGCAGTCGGAGGTCCACCAGCTAGTGCAATTAAAGCAGGACGTGCAGGTGTGCCAATGATGATAACAACACTTGGTGGTCCAGCAATTAACTTTAAAGTGTCAGTAGATGCTTACCGCGAGGCTGCTCAGCAAAGCGGATTTGATCCAGCTAGTTTACCAGTTGCGACAACGAGTTTATTTTATACGGCAAAAAATTCACAAGATGCACTTAGTGAATATTACCCTCACATTAATGCTGGTATGCTTACACTGCGCGGTGATGGGTATCCGAAACAGCAATTTACAAATGCAATAGATTACCGTGATGCTTTAATGGTTGGTAGTCCACAACAAATCATTGAGAAAATGCTTTACCAATATGAATTGTTTGGCCAACAACGCTTTATGGCACAAATTGATTTTGGCGGTGTACCATTTGATAAAATTGAGAAAAATATTGAATTAATTGCTACTGAAATTTTACCAGCCGTTAGAAAACATACAGCAAAATAAATAAAAAAACTGAGAGTTTAATCGACTCTCAGTTTTTTTATTTGTTCTGGAAAAATGACAAAAAAATGAACTTTTAGTCGAGGAAGAGGGAAGTTGTTTTCTATTTTTGAATAACATTATTTCGAGTTTGAATTTTGAAAATACATTTTTCTCTTGACAAAAAATAAGCATTTATCGTGGGTGCTTTCGAGGACATTTTTCCGAGTAAAAGTCAAGCGTATGAAGAAAAAACGATTGTTTTATAGATATAAAAGTAAGAAGTATATTGAAAAAACACATTTTGCTAATGAGAAAAATCTGATTCAAAAAAATGACAAAAGACATATTTCAGACAAAATGATGTCAATAATACGTCAAAAATAACCTGAATTTACTATGCAGGTATATTATACAATTCGATTAACGAATAAAACACTACAGAAATAGTGAAAAGGTAAAAAATAGCATTACAATAGTTTGAAAAACTGAAACTTCATATTTTTCGACAATACATACAAAATGTTTTTGTCTTTTCGTATTTCTTAATAATTGAGTTTGATAAGATTGCTCAATTAACTTTTATTATAAAAACTATGAAGGAAGTGATTTTAGTATGGAAACGCTCGAATTGGCACGAATACAGTTCGCATCAACAACGATTTTCCATTACTTTTTTGTTCCGCTGTCAATTGGTTTAGCTTTTATTATTGCGATCATGCAAACGTTGTATGTGGTAAAAGGGCAAGAGGTATATAAGAAGATGGCAAAGTTTTGGACGCAATTATTCCTTATTAACTTTGCAGTAGGTGTAGTAACAGGTATTTTACAAGAATTTCAGTTTGGTATGAACTGGTCAACGTATTCACGTTTTGTAGGTGATGTATTTGGTCCCTCGCTTGCAATTGAAGGATTACTGGCATTTTTCATTGAGTCTACATTCCTAGGTTTATGGGTATTCGGTGAGGACAAATTACCGAAGCGAATTCACTTAATGTGTATTTGGCTCCTTTCAATTGGAACGATGTTATCAGCATTCTGGATTTTAACTGCAAGTGCATTTATGCAGTCACCTGTCGGGTATGAAATGGCAGCTGATGGTCGTGCGCAAATGAATGATTTCTTAGCCATTATTCAAAACCCACAACTATGGGTACAATTCCCGCATACAATTACAGCGGCAATTGCAACAGGTGCATTCTTTATTGCTGGTGTAAGTGCATGGAAAATTACAAAAGGACAAGAAACTGTAGTATTTAAAAAATCTTTCCGAATTTCTATCATTGTTGGAACAATTACAACGGCGCTTGTATTATTCTTCGGTCATGCACAAGCGCAACAATTAATTAAGACACATCCAATGAAGATGGCGGCAGCTGAAGCGCTATGGAATACAAGTGAGGATCCAGCGCCATTTACAGTATTTTCGAAAATTGATACAGAGAAGAAAGAAAATTCGTTTGAAATTCAAATCCCTTATATGCTAAGTCTATTATCGTATGATAAGTTTAGCGGTCAAGTTGAAGGAATGAATCAAATTCAAAAACAATATGAAGAAAAATATGGACCTGGGGATTATATTCCTCCAGTGCATACAATGTTTTGGAGTTTTAGAGCGATGGTAATGAGTGGAACATTCATGCTTCTTCTAGGAGCTTACGGATGGTTCTTATCAAGAAAAGATCGTTTAGCTGAAAAAACGTGGTATTTAAAATTAATGGTGTATGCAATTTCTCTTCCATTCATCGGTAATACAGTAGGGTGGATTATGACTGAAATGGGTCGTCAACCTTGGGTTGTATTTGGTGTAATGAAAACAGAAGATGCTGTATCACCAAATGTAACATTCGGTGAAGTATTATTCTCACTTATTTCATTCACATCAATGTATTTAATTATGGGTGGAATTTGTGTGTACTTATTTGTTCGTACCATTAAGGGCCACAAGAATAAGAAAACGAAAAAGGATTATCAAAGCCATGATCCATTTGATAAGGAGGAAGAGTATGTTATCTCTTAATGAGTTATGGTTTTTAGTTATTGCAATCTTATTTGTTGGATTCTTCGTACTGGAAGGTTTCGATTTTGGTGTAGGAATGGTTTCGAGGTTTTTAGGAAAGAATGATTTTGAAAAACGAGTTTACTTAAATACAATAGGACCGTTCTGGCACGCGAATGAAGTATGGCTTGTTTGTGCTGGTGGAGCCATGTTTGCGGCATTTCCGCACTGGTATGCAACTTTATTTAGTGGTTTTTATATTCCATTTGTATTTATGCTTCTTGCTTTAATTTTAAGAGGTGTTTCCTTTAAATTTCGTGCGAAAATAGATAATCATAAATGGAAGAGTGCGTGGGATTGGGGGATGTTTATTGGAAGTATGTTACCTCCTATCCTTTGGGGAGTTGCGATTGCAAACTTTATGGTAGGTGTACCTATTGATGAGAGTAAAAATGTTGTAGGTGGATTCTTGCAATTACTTCATCCATTTGCGTTACTTGGAGGAGTAATGTTTCTCCTACTATGTATTGTTCACGGATTACAATTTCTTACGATACGTACAACTGGTAAATTGAGAGAACGTGCACGAATTGCTGCAATAAAAATTGCACCATTTTCATTACTTACACTTCTTGTTTTTGCTGGTGTGGGGTTATGGAAAACCGACATTTTCACTGCTCATGGAACAGAATGGATTATGGTACCAATCGGAGCTTTTGTAGCACTATTAGTGTCCACTTTATTAAATAAAAGAAGAAGAGATGGTTGGGCTTTCTTTATGACGAGTTTAACGATCATTTTACTAAGTGCGAGTGTATTTATCGGTATGTTCCCACGTGTTATGATTAGCTCTTTAGGAGCAATGAATGATTTGACAATTTACAACGCAGCATCAGGAGCTTATGCATTAAAACTTATGACTTACTTTGCGATTGCTATTTTGCCTTTCGTTATCGGAAGTCAAATATGGAGTTATTATGTATTTAGACAACCTGTTAAGTCAGACAACGATTTGGAGTACTAATGAAAAGAAAAAGAGGACTTCCGTCTTATCCCGGTAGCCGTATTTTATATGTAGCGTTAACGATTATTAGTATTTTAGAAGCTTTTAGTATTATTGCGCAAACAATCTTTTTAGCACGAGCTATTACGTTTTTATTTCATGGAGAGACAGTACAAACAATATTAAGTGAAGTTGTTTATTTTGGTATCGCGTTTGCAGCGCGTAACATAGTAGTTCGAACATCACAAATATTAGTGGAACGTTTTGCTGAAAAAACAGGGTCGTTACTAAGAAAACAATTGATAGAGGCATATTTCACATTAGGTCCAAGGTATGTTCAAACTGTTGGAACTGGTCATCTGGTTACCTTATCAATTGAGGGGATTGAGAAATTTAAAACATATATTGAATTAACGATTCCTAAAATGATTAGAAGTAGTATCGTTCCAGGTCTAATTGTACTATATGTTTTTACGCTAGATATTGAGTCTGGAATCATTTTAGTTGTAACGATTCCTATCGTGATCATATTTATGATTCTTCTCGGATTAGCAGCGCAAAAAATGGCAGATAGTCAGTATGAGATATATCGTGTACTTTCGAATCATTTTGTAGATACGTTAAAAGGTTTAGAAACATTAAAGTATTTAGGGAAAAGTGAACAGCACGAAGGAAAGATTGAAAAAGTAAGTAAAAGATATAGAAAAGCAACGATGCGTACTTTGCGAGTTGCTTTTCTTTCTTCTTTTGCATTAGATTTCTTTACGAGTTTATCAATTGCGTTTGTGGCAGTTGGATTAGGGATACGTTTAATAGATGGAACGATTATACTATTACCAGCCCTTACAATTTTGATTTTAGCTCCGGAATATTTTCTGCCGATTAAACAAGTGGGAGCAAATTATCATGCGACATTAGATGGACAAATTGCGATGGAGCAAATAGAAGAGATTTTGCAACAACAAAAAGGAATACAAAAGAAAGATTTAAATGAAGATATAGTATGGAATGCCTCTAGTAGCTTGAAATTACAAGATATCAAAGTTAATAATACTGAATCTGAAAAGGGTATATTAGAAGGAATTAATTTTACTTGGGAAGGTAACGGTGCTATTGGTGTTATTGGTGAAAGTGGTGCAGGGAAATCGACGTTAATCGACGTATTAGCAGGTTTTTTATCTCCTTCGAGTGGAAAGATGTTAGTAAATGGTCTAGAAGTTGATGGATCTACTCGTGAAGATTGGCAAAAAAATATTGCTTATATTCCGCAGCAACCTTATATTTTTCCGCTTTCATTAAAGGATAACATTCGTTTTTATGAAACAAATGCAACAGATGAAGAAGTTGAAAGAGTTATTAATGAAGTCGGCCTTCGTTCACTCGTTACATCACTTCCAAATGGGATACACGAAAGAATTGGAGAAGGTGGACGTATGCTAAGTGGCGGACAAGAACAGCGTGTTGCTATGGCGCGTGCGCTTTTAAGTAAAAAACCAATCATTTTATTAGATGAGCCTACGGCACATCTTGATATTGAAACCGAATTTGAAATAAAGCAAGCGATGTTACGTCTATTTAATGGAAAGTTAGTATTTTTAGCAACTCACCGTCTACATTGGATGAAACAAATGGACCATATTCTTATTCTAAATAAAGGGGAAATGAAAGAAAGTGGGACGTATGAAGAACTTTTAGAGAATGAGACATTACATTTTCATAGGGAAGAGAGGGGAGAGAAATGAGTAACTGGGTTAAACCTTATATAAAACAAAATAAAGGTAGAATGACTTTAACTATTTTCCTTGGCCTTCTTGGAGTTAGTTCAGGAGCGATGTTACTTTTTATTTCAGGTTATTTGATCTCAAAATCTGCCCTTAGACCAGAAAATGTAATGGCTGTATATGTTCCTATTGTTGCAACAAGAGCGTTTAGTATAGGGCAAGCTGTATTTCATTATATAGAGCGCCTAGTCGGACATGATGTCGTACTACGTATATTAGAAAAAATGAGAACGAGGCTATATAGAATAGTAGAACCACAGGCGTTATTTTTCCGTTCTCGATTTCAAACGGGTGATATGTTAGGAGTGTTATCCGAAGATATAGAGCATTTGCAAAACCTATATTTACGTACAATATTTCCTAGCATATTAGCGCTAGTTGTTTATAGTATCTTCGTACTTGTTATCGGTGCATTTGATTTTGTTTTTGCACTTATTGTAGGTTGTATGCTAGCTATTATCGTTTTTCTTCTTCCGTTTGTATCATTACTTTTGATGAAGAAACATCATGTTACTTTAAAGCAAGGAAGAAACCGTTTGTATCAACAACTGACAGATGCTGTTTTTGGATTATCTGATTGGCAAGCAAGTGGTCGTAAAGATGAATTTATTAATGAGTATGTAAAACAAAATGATCAGTTGTTAAAAATCGAAAAGAGAGTGAAACGCTGGTATCATATTCGGGACAGTATCATTCAATTAGTAGTAGGTATTGTAGTTATTTCGATGATCATATGGACTGGGAATGAAGCGGCAAGTGAACAAATTGCTCCTACAGTTATCGCAGCTTTCGTATTAATGACTTTATCTGTAACAAATGCGCTTATTCCTATTGCAGATGCCATCGATCGAATACCGTCGTACGTAGAATCTACCCATCGTCTTAATGACGTAGAAAGTGATAGTGTTTTACATGATGAAACGGATTTGCATGGAGAGAAAGATTATATTGAACCAAAACATGTAGATATTGAACTGAATCACGTATCGTATAGTTATCCAGATAGTAATGAGATTGTATTAAAAGATGTATCATTACAAATAAAAGCAGGGAAGAAAATTGCTATTTTAGGGAGAAGTGGGACAGGGAAATCTACTTTACTAAAATTATTAACAGGGGCGTTAAGCCCAGTAAATGGCCAAGTTGTATTGAATGGTGAACGAGCTCATACGAATCTTTTATCTAAATATATTTCTGTATTAAATCAAAAGCCGCATTTGTTTGATACGACAATTGGAAATAATGTACGAATTGGCAAACCGGAGGCGACGGATGAAGAGATATGGAAAGCTTTAGAGAAAGCACAATTAGCTTCACATGTTACTTCTCTTCCAGACGGATTACAAACAAAAATGCATGAAATGGGAAAGCGGTTTTCTGGTGGGGAAAGACAAAGGGTTGCTTTTGCTAGAACTCTTATGCAAGAAACACCAATTATTGTACTTGATGAACCGACTATCGGTTTAGATCCAAAAACAGAATTGTCTTTAATCGAAACAATGTTTTCTGCAACGGAAGAAAAGACGGTTATTTGGATTACGCACCATCTTGTAGGAATAGAACATGTAGACGAAGTTATATTCCTTGATCGTGGCCAAATTGTCATGCAAGGTAGTCATAAACAACTTCTGAAAGAAAATGAAAAGTATCGTAAACTTTATGAGTTAGATAAAGGAATATGATTTGAATAAGCAATAATTGTAAAAATAGCTACGCCTAATGGTGGAGCTATTTTTTTGTTAGATTGCAGGTGTATATGATTGTTACGAATTAAAAATGAATTTCATATTATACATATAATGGAGGGGATGTACATGAAGGAGCAATATAAAATCATTGTTTTAAGTGATGAGTTATCAGGGGAGAGGATTCGAAATACGTTAGACAAAAATAAATGTAAAACAATAGTTCATGTTGTAGACGTTTCAGATGTTGTTCGTATAGAAAGTTCTTTTCAATATATAGTCATTTGGAGAGGGGACGCAGAAAAACTTACAAATGACTTGATAAATAGGGGCGTGCAAAGTTCAAAAATTATTAATTTAACAAAATACATGTATGAATGGAAGAATAAATTAATTTCTATCTATCAAATAAATCCGGATCTTATGTCTTTATACATTTCTATGAAAAAAGCAAAGAGTGATCCGACGTATGAATTGTTTGCTACCGGTTTGTCTTATCCACATTGTGGCATAAGTACGGAGCTTCTCTCAAAAAAGTCAATAAAATTAACACTTCCATCGCAAGATCTATACTATGATTATTTAATAGCATCACAACTTTTATCAAACAATCATTCATTTCAATATTGTTTAATAGGAATAGCCTATTTCTCGTTTTACTTTGATATGTCGTTATCATCTGAATCATATAGAATTCACAAAGTATATTATCCATTGTTTCAAGATGGTCATCATACTGTAGTTCATTCTCCTCTACCCACTGATGGATTCTCACATCTAAATACTCCGAAACCACTTCTTTCTATTTTTAATTTGCATTTTGAATATATTTTATTAGACGAACTAAAAGATGAATCATTGACGCTGCCTTGGATAAATGCTGAATGGAATACTACTTCTCTTCATATTCCTTTTGAAGAACACGGGAAAATAAGAGCAGCTTCACATGCTAAATTGGCGTATCCTCATACTTTAGTTGAAAATAAAATGATTTTTAAGAAATATTTAGAATTACTGTTAAAAAACGATATAAAGCCATTAATTGTTGTGTTCCCTGTTACTTCACATTATTTCAATTGTAGTAGTAAGAAATTAAAAGAAGATTTTTATAAAGTTATAAATGATTTTCAAACTCAATATTCTTTTCAAATTATAGATCTATTTGATTCGCCATTATTTTGTGACGATGATTTTTATGATAGTGATCATATGAATAAAAAAGGTGCAAATAAAATGTCCGCATTATTAAATATGTTTATTCAGGAACGAAAAGTATGATATTTTGTTTCATGTTTGCATAAAAGTATATAGGCTCCATACAGTTAAAGTAATGTGATTTTTGTGTCGCGTATATAAATAATATGCGAAGAGGTGAGAGAGTTAAAATGAGAACTCGTATTGAAAGAACTGAAGAAATGGTAGAGCAACTTCCGTTGGTAAGTGTATTAATTCCTACGTATAATCGTCCTAGTTACTTTGAAAAGGCGTTATGTAGTGTGTTAGAACAAACGTACCCTAATATAGAAATTATAGTTGGAGATGACAGCACGAATGATGAAACAGAAAAATTGTTACAAAAATACTTATGTGATCATTCAAATATTATTTATATAAAAAATAGGTCAACTCTCGGACAATTTGAAAATGCGTTAATGTTATTTAATGAAGCGAACGGTGAGTATATAAATTTTTTAATGGATGATGATGTATTTCATGTGAATAAAATTGAAAAAATGATGAAGTATTTTTTCAATGATTTAGATAATGAAATTAAGCTTGTAACATCTCATCGTCAAGTCATTGATGATAAAGGGAAAGAACTGCGACATATTTATTCGACTGTCCGTTTATTTGAAGAGGATACCATTATAGAGGGAACAGAATTAGGAAATAAGGTAATTGTGGATCAAAAAAATTATATTGGAGAACCGACAACAGTTTTATTTCGTAAAAATGATTTACAAGAACCATATGGGATTTTTGATAAGAGGCGGTATTTATGTAACGTAGATATAGCTTCATGGTTATCTTTATTAAGTAAAGGAAAAGCAGTATATATAGCAGAGACACTGAGTTACTTTCGATTACATCCAGATCAACAGTTAAATGAATCTAATAAAATGATGGATGGGTTAGAAGATTTTTCACACAGTATTATAGCAGGAGAACAATATGGTTTCTTATCCACCGAAAAAGAGTTAGACAAAGCGATAACTAATTTTCTAGATTATGCAAGAAGGATAGTTCCATCATCAATATTATATACATTAGACTATTACCAAAAAATTAGAGCGAAGAAAATAAACATAGAAAAGAAAAAACAACATATAAATAATAATTCTTCATTACCGAAAGTAAGTATACTTATTCCTGCATACAATAGACCTTATTACTTGGAATTAGCACTCAACAGCGCTTTGAATCAAACATATGAAAATATTGAAATTATTATTTCTGACGATAGTACAAATAATGAAGTCAATGCTATGATTCAACCGTACTTACGTGAATATGAGTGTATTACATATGTTAAAAATGAAACGCCGTTAGTTGCCGAAAACTTTAATAAGTGTGTAGAACTTGCGAATGGGGACTATATAAACTTTTTATTAGATGATGATTTATTTCATCATGAAAAGATCGAGAGAATGATGAAATACTTTTTGACGTTAGAAAATATTTCATTTGTGACGTCATATCGTGAACTGATTGATGAGAATGGAGAGATATTACCACCTTCAACATTAAATATGAAAATCGCGAAAGAAACTACACTTTTTGAAGGAAAAGAATTAGGAAATTATATGTTAAAAAACTTAAAAAATGTAGTTGGTGAGCCGACAACTGTTTTGTTTAATCGGGATTTGTTTGACGGGAAGTTTGGATATTTTAAAGGAAAGGCTTATTCTGCTATTAATGACATTGCAACTTGGCTAGATATGATGAGGAAAGGAAAAGTAGTTTATATGCAAGAACCTCTTAGTTATTTTAGACAACATAGTGGACAAAATCAAAAACAAATGCATTTTATTTTAATGACAATTGAAGAGTGGATTGAATTAATTATAGATGCATATAATAGTGGATTTTTAAGCTCCGAAAGTGAGTATAAAGAGAGTTTATCTTATTGTTTAGAAAATGCGGGATTTATAGTTAAGGATGCAGTAAGAAATGGCGAACTAGATCAAATTTATAATGAAAAGATAAAAAAAGGGTTAAACAAGTTAGTTGCTCATATGTTTGAGAAAGAATCTTGTTATTGTCAATATTGCAATCAACAATTTGAAAAATTTTCACCTTGGCCAGCGCATTATGATTTTCCGAAATATAAATTTGAGATGTGGAATAAAGATACAGGGATATGTCCAGTTTGCAATTCGATGGATCGTGAAAGATTGTATCATGCGTACATTGAAACGGAAACGGACTTGTTAAATAGAAACTATACAATGCTTCATATTGCACCTGAAGCGAAGTTAAGAGATTGGTTTAACGAGTATAAAAATATTACGTATGTATGTGGTGACTTAGAACCAAAGGATCCATTAATGAAGGAAATTGATGTTACAAGGATTACATATGATAGTAATACTTTTGATGTAATATTATGTAGCCATGTGTTAGAACACGTTCCTGATGATGACAAAGCAATGCGAGAGTTATATAGAGTGTTAAAGCCAAATGGATGGGGAATTATTCAAGTACCGATCGTAATGAATGTAGATTTTATTATAGAGAATGAATTAATTGTAACACCACAATTGAGGAAATTAGCTTTTGGTCAAGAAGATCATGTGAGAATTTACAATCAATCGGGATTTATTCAACGATTAATGAATGCAGGATTTAAGGTAGAATTATATAACATAGCGGAAAAACAAGGAATGAAAAGTGCTAGGAAGTTTGGATTATCTGAAACAGATATGCTCTATATTGTCCGAAAATGATAGGAAGGAATAGATAGATATGGAGAATATTCCTTTTTTACGTGCTTCAACTGTACCTGTAAGTGAGTATTTGGACGAATTGAAGGAAATTGATACATCTCACATATATACGAATTATGGACCTATAAATCAACGTTTTGAGGAAACAATTATGTCGTCATTTTTTCAAAACAGGGGAGCTGTTACAACAGTAGCAAACGCAACGTTAGGGTTAATGGCGGCTATTCAACTAAAGAAAAGAAGAAAGGGAAAGTATGCTCTCATGCCTAGCTTTACATTCCCTGCGACTGCCTTAGCCGCTATTTGGTGTGGATTGGAACCGTACTTTATTGATATTTCAATAGATGATTGGTATATGGATAAAACCGTACTTTTGGATAAAATAGAAGAATTAAAAGAAGAGGTTGCGATTGTTATCCCGTACGCCACTTTTGGATCATGGATGAACTTAGAAGAATATGAAGAACTAGAGAAGAAGGGGATTCCGGTTGTCGTAGATGCGGCGCCGGGATTTGGATTAATGAATGGAGGGATGCATTACGGTCAAGATTTTAGTGGAATGATTGTATATAGCTTTCATGCAACAAAGCCGTTCGGAATTGGTGAAGGAGGGCTCATATATAGTAAAAACGAAGAAGATATACAACGTATTAAAAGAATGGGGAATTTCGGATTTGATAAAAATCGTGAATGTACGATGATGGGGTTTAATTGTAAAATGTCTGAATACGCAGCAGCTATTGGGATAGCGACTATAAAAAAGTGGGATCAAAAATTAAAAGAACGCAGCCGTATTTCTGAATGGTATAAACAGTTGTTACAAAATACTGGGTTAATGAAAAAAGGGTGGAAAGTCCAAAAGACAGAAGCGGTTATTCACCAATTTATGCCTATCATTTGTCCAGAAGAAGTTCGCAATATACAAGTAATAGAAGAACTGAAAAAACAGAAAATAGAAGCTAGATTATACTTTTCACCATCTTGCCACCAACAAGTTCTTTTTAAAAACTATAAGTCTACAGATTTAACAAAGACGAATAAAATAGCAAAACGAATCGTAAGTTTACCTTTATGGGAAGGAATGACGAAAGAACTAGTAGAGCAAATTGTAATCTGTTTAGAGCAGAAGGTGGTGTCGGTAGATGAATAGTTTTTATAGTCAAGAAGAACTAAAGCAAATTGGATTTTTATCTGTTGGGAAAAATGTATTGGTTAGTAAAAAAGCAAGTATATATAATCCGAGTGCTATATCAGTTGGCAATCATGTAAGAATTGATGATTTTTGCATTTTAAGTGGTAAAATCACAATTGGAAGTTATTCGCACATATCAGCGTATACAGCGTTATATGGAGGGGAAGTTGGGATTGAAATGCATGATTTTGCAAACATCTCAGCTAAAACAATCGTATATGCAGTACTTGATGATTTCAGTGGAAATACATTAATGGGGCCAACCGTCCCGAATCAATATAGGAATGTGAAAGCAGAAAAAGTTATTTTAAAAAAACATGTGATTATTGGTGCTAATTCTATTATTTTTCCAAATGTAACGGTAGGAGAAGGTACGGCAGTCGGTGCGATGAGTATGGTAAAAGAGAGTTTAGATGATTGGTATATTTACGCTGGAGTTCCCGTAAGAAAAGTAAAACCTCGTCAAAAAAAGATGCTAGAGTTAGAAATTGATTTTTTAAAAAGCATTCATTCTTAACAAAAAAGAATGAATGTTTTTTATTTTTATCTCGCTATTTGCCGGGCAGTAAGACCCTACCTCAAAATTCAGCGGAAGTAAAGAAGTTAGGTGGGGATCGGGCTGATAGCCAGTGGGGGATGAACAAAATCCTCACTGATTAAACTTTCACTTTATGATAGAGCAGAGAGTATCTTAACTTATTGTGTTTTAAATTTTGCTGACCAAGGCAATACTGAGCCATAGTGAATGTAAAGTTGGAGGGCGAGCGTATATGTTTGATGAAGATGGGATTGTTTTAATTATGGAACCAGCTGATGAAAGAAACTTGAGGAGATTTATTTTTTCAGTGCCAAAGTCAGTGTATGAAAAGAAGGGGCTTACATTACACTATGGAACAGCTATAGGACAAGGCTATATGGATATAATTGAAGATATTATAAGCGTACATATAGAAATAGATGTTGTAACGATAATAGGGCATGTAAGAGGATAAATAGCTATTTGAAAAAGGTTATAAACAATTTAGCTAGAAGTTATGTATAGAGAAAATTACAGACAATGATAAAGACGAAGGGAGTCTAAAATGAAAATAAAATCAATTTTATTAGTATTTATAGTTTCAATTGGTTTAATGGGATGTTCAATAGTGGAAGAAGGAAAGAACTCCATAGATTATGCTCAAAAGGCGACAGACTATGTAAATGAAATAAGTGCATTTGCAAATGATGCACCAGCATTAGCAGAAAAGGCCGTTAATGATAGCGAGGCTCGAAAAGAATTAGAAACGAAGCTTAGTGAAATTAAACAAGATATACCCGCATTCAATGAATTAACGCCACCTGATGTAGCAAAGGATCTTCATCAACAAATCGTCGGATATAACGAAAAGTTAAATACGTTAATTGATACGGCGATGACAAAGATAGAAGAAGGGAAAGTGGATGTAGAGCAATTTAAAAACTCTGAACTTATGCAGACGGTAGATCAAGTTCGAGATTTGAAAGATAAAGTGCAAAATTTAGGTCAATAGTAAAAAGCTCCGTTTGTGATAAACGGAGCTTTTTACTATTGGATACAATAAACGATTACACCAACGATAATAATCATGTTGCCGATGAGTTTACGTTTCGTTATTTTTTCTCCTAGGAAATACCAACCAAAAATTAATATGATGATATAACTTAAGGATTCTAATGCTGATGCTTGTTTTAATGCCATGCCCTTCATGGCGATAACATTTAATCCGGCGTTAATTACAAATAAAGAGTAGCCGATAATAACATAAGGATTCACATATTCTTTTATTCTAGAATCGTATTGTTGCAAAGTAGCTTTTTTTAATAATATTTGTGAGTAATTAGCTAAAATTATCCCGAAAATAAATAATAACATATAACTATTCATCTTTTGTCACCACCACAATTCCGACGATAATAATAGCTGCACCAAGTAAATGATTCCACTGAATCGTATCTCCAAATAGAAATACTGACCAAAGCATTGACCACAGTATAATAATCCCGCGATGTGAATATGCTTTTGAAATTTCGAAATGTTTAATTACTTGTTGCCATAAAATTGCATATCCGAATAAAAGTATAACTAATCCGAAATAAGCAACAAAAAATGAGATGGAAGCAATGGGGAATTTAGCTGCCCATTTCATGTAAACCATAATGATAGAATATATCAAAAAAGCTACATGTAAAAATACGTAATTTTTAATAGTTGGTTTCATTTATTCACTCTCTTTTGCATATAAATATATATTTATACCTAATTTTTCTAGTGTTAGATATTGGAACATATTTTGTTTAATCTTTCACATTCCAAATTATATAGTATCATGGCTTTTATTGTAAAACAATAGAAGCTATGCATTCATTTTTTCCAAGGTTCTACAATATGTATCGTTTTATTTGTTGCATCCAACTCTACTTGAACACCGATAGGCATGGTAATCATTGGATGTGTATGACAACAATCGAAGTCAGCTAGAAAAGGAATTCTTTGATTTTGAAGTACTTCTAGTAGTATTTCAAAAGGTTTTCGATTTGTACCACAATCATCAAATTGCTCATGTTTTCCAAGAATGATACCTGAAATTTTATCGAATACACCGTTAATTTTAAGTAATGAAAAGCTTCTTTCAATAGTAGCTGCATCTTTTGAACTGTCCTCAATGAAGAGAATGTCGCCTTCTTGAATATGTGGCATATAGGGGCTACCCCAAATTCCTTGTATCGTGTTTAAATTCCCGCCAATAATACGCCCAGTAGCTTTTCCATCAATTACTGAAATCCAATCGTTTGGTCGAAGTTCTTTCTCCTTTGTCTTTTCTTCCCAATTAATAAATTCATCTGACCAAAATAATGGTTGTTTTATATGATAAGGAAGAGAATGATCATGTAGTAAAGTTTCAGCGAAATATTTGTATGTGCAATCAACAAAAGGTTCAAATTCGCCAAAGGAAGGGACGAGAGCTGGTCCATAAAATGTAGGGATTCCTGTTTTGGTGTAAATTGCTAGTAATAAAGCAGTTGCATCTGAATACCCAATCATTATTTTAGGGTTCTTTAGAAAAGCATCATAATCAATATAAGGTAATATTGAATTTGAATTCATCCCACCAATTGTTGACATAATACAAGAAATATTAGGATTTCTTATTAAGACATTTAGCTCCTCAGCACGCTCTTGTATACTACCAGAACGATAAAAATCATATCGACCTGTTAATGAACCTTCTAATATATGAAACCCTTTCTGTTGTAAGTAAGATTTTGCTCTTTCAAATCTCTTTGGTGAAGTGTAGGTTACTGGTGAAGAAGGGGAGTAAATCCCAACTGTGTCTCCGTATTTTAATGATTTTGGAAGTAGCATTTGTATGAATCCCTTCTATTAAATAGTTTATCTCGCTATTTGACGGGTAGCCTGATTGGTGGGGCTGATTAAAGTTTCGCTTTATTTACGAGATTTTATTATTAAATATTCTTACGTTTCAATATTGTAAGTTTAACATAAATAAATTAAAATAATGATTGCTGTACTATGAATAAATATACCTTTTACCTTGACTGTATAAAGGAATTGTTGATAAGGTTAAATGTGAGTGTATAAAAGGTTTGCTAAAGGAGTTTTGAAATGAATCGGTTAAAATGGGGAAGGATGACAGTCCTATTAGTCATTATTTTAGGGATATGTTGGTTCTTATTCCAAGGAAATCAAAAGAGCATAGCGAATGTAGAGGGACAACCTTTGCAAGTGGCAGAACTACCTAAAGCAGGATTTACTGAAAAAGTAGTCCCGCCAAAGTACATCCCACCAGAAATTAACGCAAAAGCAGCTATGATTATCGATGCGAGTGATGGAGATATTATTTATCAATATAATGAAAATGAAGCTTTTGCACCGGCTAGTATGTCTAAGATGATGACAGCGTATCTCTTACTAGAGAGTATACATAACGGGAAAGTTCGCTGGGAAGATCCAGTAAAAATGAGTGCGAAGGCGGCACAAACAGAGGGAGCGAGAATCCCAGTACAAGTTAATGATACATTAACTGTTAAAGATTTATATCATGCATTAATGATTGAGTCAGCTAATAATTCAGCTGTGGCTTTAGCAGAACATATGGCAAAATCGGAGAAAGATTTCGTTCAGCTTATGGATGCAAAAGCGAAACAGTTAAAAATGTCGGAACATGCTAAATTTGCAAATGCGTCTGGATTACAAGAGCCAGATGGAAGTGAAACAAAAATGACGGCTGGTGATGTAGCACAATTGGCGTATCATCTTATAAAAGATTATCCGGAAATATTAGAAGTGACTCACTTACGTCAAAGTCAGCTAGCATTTAATAATATTAATGTTATAAGCACAAACGACATGTTAAATAAAAATAATAAAAGTTTATATATAGAAGGAATGGACGGACTAAAGACTGGATTTACAGATAGTGCAGGATACTGTTTTACGGGGACTGCAAAGCAAGGTGATAATCGAATTATTACAGTGGTCATGGGGACATCAAGTAAAACAAAACGTTTTACAGAGACAAATAAGTTAATGTCGTATGCATTTGGATTAGTTAATTAAGTAAGTAAAATACGAATCTAGATCGCTACATAAGTAAGACTGTTTGTTGTTACTAATTTTAGATAACAACAAACAGTCTTTTTATTTTTATTTTAAAAAGGAAAAAGCTTCTAAATACAAGTGTTATCATTTGAGTTTATTTGTTGCTGTGATATTATAAAGTTATAAGCTTATTAATAATAAGTTTGAGGGGCGTAATATGATATATACATATGAAATAGCCTCAATTGAAAATTGGAGGGAATTATGATGGCAAAAGATTTTTACTCAGCAATTGAAGACAGAAGATCTATTTATGCAATTAGTAAAGAGCAAGTAGTTTCTGATGAGAAAATTCAAGAAGTGATTTATCATGCTGTAAAACATACACCTTCAGCTTTTAATTCTCAAAGTGCTCGCGTTGTTGTTTTATTAGGAGAACAACATGATAAATTATGGGATATTACGAAAGAAACGTTACGAAAAATTGTACCTGAAAATAACTTTGCACCTACTGAAGAAAAAATGAATGCATTTAAAAGTGGTTATGGAACGGTTTTATATTTTGAAGACAGTGAAGTAGTGGAAAGCCTTCAAGCAAACTTTGCATTATATAAAGATAATTTCCCAACTTGGTCTCAGCAATCATCAGGAATGTTACAATTTGCAATTTGGACAGCTTTAGAAATTGAAGGGTTTGGTGCTACGTTACAGCATTACAATCCGCTGATTGATGAAAAAGTGAGAAAAGAGTGGGATGTTCCAGAGAATTGGAAACTTATTGCGCAAATGCCATTTGGTAAACCGGTAGTACATGCTGGTGAAAAAGAATTCCAACCGCTAGAGGACCGTGTGAAAATTTATAAATAATTTAAAAAGGTGAACAGGAATATAACCTGTTCACCTTTTTTTATACGTAATAAGGGTTTTTTTGTCCGGCATTTTTCATCTGATTTTTTAATTCATTTTTACGTGTTTCAATAGCTGATACTTTTTGTAATGTTATCATTGAAACGAATTGAATAAAAGCATAGTATAGCTCTATATTTTTTTGTATTGGATCATCTATTATATTTCTCACAAATATGCCTCCTCTTTTTATTCCAATAAAAATCCGCATTAACGGGCAGCCCGAGTGGTGAGGGTTAAAAATTAGCGGAGGATGTATAAAACCCTTACCGATTAAAGTTTCATTTTATAAAATGAAACTTTAATCAGTTCGCTAAAATTCTTTTTTATTAAGATATGTATATAATACTATAAACACCCTATAAATTCCATTATCGGAAAAAGAGAACAGTTGGTATAGTGTGTGTTTTCTTTAAAGGAGAAATGGCTTTTGTGAAATAAATCTTACAATTCGTCAAATTATTTCAAAATTGTAGATAGTATAGAAATTTAGTTTTCTAAAAATATTATACTATTGATAAATAGAGTGATTTTTGTCATGATGAAAGTATACTTTATATAAGGAGCTTTATAAGGAAATACATACTTGAGTTTGTATTAGGTTAATAGAATTTTTTATAATAGATAGAAAAGGGATATTTTATATTAAAATATTAAATAGAATGTCGAATTTTTATGTGATATATAAGAAATTTGAAAAAACCATTGCAAAAACACTATGTTTAATGATAAAGTTCACATGAAGTTCACACGGATTTCACTTTGTTCATTTAAAATGAACTACGTGTGAAAAATAAAACTCTTGCTAAAAAATGGAACTGAATGAATATTTTACTTTGATAATATTGTAAAGTATTAAAGTTTTAAGTTTTTTTAAGAGGATAGTAGGGAAAGGAAGTAAAGACAACTTATGAAAAAAGTAATTGCAGGTTTAGCAGCAGCTTCTGTAGCTGGCGTTGCAGTTCCAGGAATGGATTCTGCTCATGCACAAGTTTCAAATGAAGCGCTAAAAGAAATTAATGGACAAACTCAAACTCAAACGACTGTAACTGAAACAAAAACTGTAGAAACAACTTCTGAATTAAAATACACAGTAACTGCTGATGTATTAAATGTTCGTTCAGGTGCTGGTACAGGACATAACGTTATTTCTAAAGTAAAATCAGGCCAAGTGCTACAAGTAGTTGGACAAGAAAATGGTTGGTTCAAAGTAAACGTAAATGGTCAAACAGGTTATGTAAGTGGTGACTTCGTAACGACTGGTGGCAAAACAGGAACGACTGTTCAACAAGGAACAGGTACTTACACAGTAAACGTTTCTTCACTTAACGTACGTACAGGCCCAAGTACATCTCATACAGTATTAGGTTCTGTAAACAAAGGTAAAACAGTACAAGTTGTAGGTGAAGTACAAGATTGGTTTAAAATCAACTTCAATGGTGGAACTGGATACGTAAGCAAAGACTTCGTAACAAAAGGTGGTTCTGCTGTATCTAACGAAACAAAACAACCAACTACAAACAACAATACTACAACAGTTCAAACTGGTGGTTCTTATGTTGTTAACACTGGTGCTTTAAAAGTACGTACAGGCCCAGCTACATACAACGCTGTAATCGGTGGAGTAACAAATGGTAAAGTATTAAACGTTACTGGTGCTGAAAATGGTTGGTACAAAATTAACCATAACGGCCGCACAGGTTACGTAAGTGCAGACTTCGTTAAGTTTGTAAAAGGCGGAGTAAACAACGTTACAAATAACAATAATGTTACAAATAACGTTCAACAACCAGGTAAAGACGTACAAAAACCAACAACAGGTGGAGATACATCTTCAATCGCTGGATTCGCTAGATCTTTAAATGGTTCACCATACAGAACTGCTGGTACAACACCTGCTGGTTTTGACTGCAGTGGATTCATTCACTACGTATTAAATCAAACTGGTCATAAAGGCGCTCGTCAAACAGTTGCTGGATACTGGAGCTCTAAAACAAAAACTAGCAATCCACAACCAGGTGATTTAGTATACTTCCAAAATACTTATAAATCAGGTCCTTCTCACATGGGTGTTTACTTAGGAAACGGTCAGTTCATTAGTGCAGAAACAGATGCAACTGGTGTACGTATTAGTTCTGTAAGTAACTCTTACTGGAGCAAGCACCTATTAGGTTACACAAAAGCATACTAAGAAAAAGTAGTTTTATATACTTTTCGTATAGAGAAAAGGCTTTCCAAGGAAACTTGGGAAGCCTTTTTATAGTTGAATAAATTGGAAGTTTAATAGTTTTTATTTTAACTTTCCATTTAAAAATCGATCATATAAGTCATGGAAATAGTTAGGACGAAATAAGTTCGCTGCATGTCCTGCTAAAGGTATTTCCCTATATAGAACGTTAGGCAAAATAGATTTCAAATCAAATAGACAAGATTTATAGAGATGATCATGCTCTCCCATTACCCATAGTATAGGGTGAGGAAGTGATTTTAATTTAGATTTTAAATCGAATTCTAACCTATGTCGTAATGACTGGGCAATTATGGATGAATGTAATTGTAATCCGAAACGGTAGTAAATATTTCTTGAAATGACTGCGAACGGATTTGCTTTTAGTATACCACTTGGAAAAATAGTATTTGCGTATTGAGAGAGCCATTTAGAGTATTCATCTCCTCGCTTCTCCCAAAAATTTTGAAATACATTATATAAACGAGAAGGGTTATTGTAATGTCCTCCAATATGACAAATACTTAATACTTTTTCTGGATGCAATTGTGCAAAAATTGTAGAGATGTAACAGCCGTAACTTAGCGCACAAATATGTGCTTTTTTAATACCTTCTTGTTCATATAAGTTTAATAATTGATCTACGAGGCGCTGTAATGAAAAGTCGATTGCTTCTCCTTTATCATCACCGTGACCTAATAAGTCATAAGTTATAATGTTGTAGGAGGCAGAAAATCGTTTTTGCTCTTTTTTGAAGGCGCGACGATTGCCAACTAATCCATGAATAAAAATAATTGTTTCCTTTTCAGAATGTATATTTGTTTGCAAAAAGGATACTCCTTTCACTAACTGGAGATTTATATCGTGTTTTAAATTATTTATCTATAATTTACATAGAATAATATTAAGTACCAGGTAATAATATCAGATGTTTATATCTGTTGTAAAGATGAGTTTTTATGTATATTTTGTAAAAATAGAAAAAGTGTGTTTACATTCAGTTTACATTTGTATCGTATTCTAATTTTAGAAAGAACAGTTTTGTTTAACATGAGGAGATGAACAGGAATGGAAGTTAGAAATGAAATAAAGAAAAAAGGGAGTTGGAGGCAGTTTTTACGCCTTATTCAAGATACAAATCCTCCGAAAGGAATTTTAGTTTTTGCGTTGTTAATGAGTTTGCTTTCTACAGGAGCGAGTTTATTTATTCCTATGCTGACAAAAGGATTAGTAGATAATTTTTCGCTTTCTTCAATTAGTGCAGGACAAATTGTTGGGTTAGTTGCTTTCTTTGTAATGCAAACTATTGCGGCAGGGTTGTCTATATATTTACTAAATTATATTGGGCAGAAGATTGTAGCGGGACTAAGAGAACGTTTGTGGAAAAAGGTACTTATCTTGCCGGTATCTTATTACGATCAAAATAGAACAGGTGATACGATTAGCCGTATGACGAATGGTACAGGTGTTGTGAAAACGTTAATTTCTGAGCATTTGTCAAACTTATTAACAGGTGGTATTTCAATTGTTGGATCGTTAATTGTATTATTTGTTTTAGATTGGAAAATGACTGCGTTACTTTTAACGGTTATTCCGTTGTCTGTGCTAATTTTAGTTCCACTTGGACGAAAAATGTATAAGATTTCAAAAGCGCTTCAAGATGAAACTGCATCTTTTACAAGTGTGTTAACGCAAGTGTTATCAGAAATTCGTTTAGTGAAATCTTCAAATACAGAAAAGAGAGAATATGAAACGGGTAATACAGGTATACAAAAGTTATTAAAATTTGGTTTGAAAGAAGGAAAAGTGCAAGCATTAATTTCGCCAGTTATGTCGTTTGTTTTAATGGCACTACTTGTTATTATCGTAGGGTATGGCGGGATGCGAGTTTCTAGCGGTGCATTAACAACCGGTGAACTTGTAGCGTTTATTTTGTATTTAGTTCAAATTGTAATGCCAATGAGTCAATTATCTATGTTCTTTACACAATTCCAAAAGGCAATTGGTGCAACGGAAAGAATTAGTACGATTTTAGAATATGAAGTAGAAGATCATGAAACTGGTGTGAAAGTGACAAATGCTAAGCAACCGATCGTTCTTGAAAATGTACATTTTGAGTATAACGAAGAAGAGCAAGTTTTGAAAAATATTGATTTCACAATTGAATCTGGAAAAGTGACAGCGATTGTAGGACCAAGTGGTAGTGGGAAAACAACGTTATTCTCATTACTGGAACGTTTTTATGAGCCAACTAGTGGTGCCATTAAATTAGGAAAAGAATCAATTACGAGTTATTCATTACAGTCATGGCGACGTCAAATCGGTTACGTATCACAAGATAGTCCGTTAATTGATGGAACAATTCGTGATAATATTTGTTACGGCGTTGAGGGCGAAGTAACGGATGAAGAAATTGAAAAAGTAGCTGCAATGGCATATGTTGATGCATTTATTCATGACTTACCAAACGGTTATGCAACAGAAGTTGGAGAACGCGGTGTGAAACTTTCTGGAGGACAAAGACAGCGAATTGCCATTGCTCGAGCGTTACTGCGAAATCCGCAAATTCTTATGTTAGATGAGGCAACTTCAAGCTTAGATAGCAAATCTGAGTCTGTCGTTCAAAAAGCGTTAAATAACTTAATGAAAGGCCGAACAACATTAGTGATTGCACATAGACTTTCTACTGTTGTAGATGCAGATAAAATTATCTTTATTGAAAAAGGCAACCTTACAGGAAGTGGTACACATGATGAATTATTACAGACGCATGACATGTATCGTGAGTTTGCAACGCAGCAATTGAAAATTAAAGAGGGTGCATTATAAAATGAATCATCAGTGGGATTTTACTCCACTGATGATTCATTTTTAAAAAATATATTAGATGCTAAGTAGAAAGGAAATGGTTCCTTTGATACCTAAAATTTTAATAGTAGATGACGATCCACACATTAGAGAACTCGTTTCTGTATTTTTAGAACGAGAAGGTTTTCAAACATATGAGGCAATTGATGGAGTAGATGCACTTCAGAAAATGGATGACGTAAAAGTCGATATGGTTATTCTTGATATCATGATGCCAAATATGGATGGATTTGATGTATGTTTTGAATTAAGAAAATACTATGATATCCCGATTCTGATACTAACTGCCAAAGGAGAAACATCACAAAAAGTAAAAGGATTTCACCTTGGGACAGATGATTATCTTGTAAAACCATTTGATCCTATAGAACTAGTAGTGAGAGTAAAGGCATTATTAAAACGTTACCAAATTACAGTTTCGCAATCGATTCAAGTTGGAAATGTATTATTAAATCGTAAAACATTCGAAGTTACATCTGGAGAACAAACGGTTACGTTACCGTTAAAAGAATTTGAGCTGCTCTTTACTTTAGGGGCTAAATCGGGAAGGACTTGTTCGAGAGAGCAATTAATTGAAGAAATATGGGGATATGATTTTGAAGGGAATGAACGTACACTAGACGTTCATATTAATCGGTTACGTGAGAAGTTTCTAGAAGAGCAATCGAAATTTAGTATTAAAACAATAAGAGGATTAGGGTATCGCTTAGAGGTAAGTAAATGAGAAAAAGAAAACGAATGAGTAAGTTGAAGATGCTGAAAGTATTTGGAGCGGTATTAGCGCTCTTTTCTATTCTTACTATCATTTGGTCTATCGCATTTTATGTAGCAACTAGTTTATTGAATGCTTTTGACGTAAACGTATCGCCGTTTGTTGCCTTTCTAATTAGTGATATGGTCGGTTTTGTCTTTATTATTCTTATTTGGACATTGATTGGAATATTAATGAGACCAAAACGAGAGGCGATGATTTGGACTATTATTGAACCGATACAAAAAATTGCAAAAGGAGACTTCTCCGTAAAAATACGAAATGAAGAAAAGTATGATGGCGAAATTGGCGTGCTCGTAAAAAGTATAAATGATATGACAGATGAACTGAATGCGATGGAGAAAATGAGACAAGAGTTTGTATCAAATGTTTCTCATGAAATACAGTCACCATTAACTTCTATAAAAGGATTTGCTAGAGCACTACAAGACGATAATCTTTCTGAGGAAAAAAGAAAGCATTATCTTACCATTATTGAAACTGAAACAACGAGATTATCTAAACTAAGTCAAAATTTACTAAAGCTAACTCTTTTAGAATCAGAAGAATATATACCAGAAAGAGTGAGCTATCGATTAGATCAACAATTAAAGCAAATTGTGTTAAATAGTGAACCACTCTGGGCTGAAAAAGAAATTGAGTTAGAACTAGATTTAGAAAAAGTATATGTTATTGCTGACCAAGAAAGTATGAGTCAAGTGTGGATTAATTTAATTCATAATAGTATTAAATTTACTCCAAGCGGTGGTACGATTACTATTCAGTTAAAGGAACATGAGACAGTAGTGGAAGTGCGTATCCGTGATTCAGGAATTGGTATATCAGAAGAACAGAAACAACATATTTTTGAGCGTTTTTATAAAGCGGATTCTTCACGAAATCGTGCCTATGGAGGAAGTGGCTTAGGTTTAGCTATTGTAAAGAAAGTACTCGACCTTCATCATGGGGAAATAAAAGTTGAGAGTGAGGAAGGAAAAGGTACTGAATTTATTGTGCGTATGCCAAATCATGAAGAGAAATAGTGTTAGAAGGAGAACCTTCTAACACTATTTCTCTTTAAAAATGCATTTACCGTTACTGCAATTATATTGATAAGCTTTTCCTTCGCTATTCATACGATATGAGTAATCGGATTCTTTATCTTTCTTAAAGTCAACGTATGCTTCCACACCGTTTTTATCGTCATCTATATCAATGAATTGAACGTGTCGTATAGAATAATCTTTCTTTTCTCTTAAACCTATTCCTTGCAAGTTTGTATGAATACCATCTACTAACTGGTCAAACAACGACCAGTTTAAATTAAGATGTTCAAATGACTCAGTATGTCTTCCTAAAATACCGTTGTCTTGTATTATTTTTTTATTATCATCGTATGTATAAGAGTAGGTGAAATATGGTTCGTCTTTATATACTACTGTTGCATAATAGCCAATATTATAAAGGGGAGTATATTTTCCGGTTATGTTTTGTATTTCTTCTTGCTTATAACCTTTTTTAATATGGAGATAATGGCTAGTATCTTTTTCTATTACTTTATAATTTAGTGGGTTACCAAATATAAAGTACAGTGCAAACAATATGATACATAGTCCGACTGCAGTTAGTAACAAGAACCATTTTTTTCTTTTCATACTCATACACTCTCCTATGCTGGATTTGTTTTTATTTTACATGAATAATGGTAAAAAAAATGAAAATTATAAATAAAACCTTTCTATAGTTACCTACAAGTAACCTACGCACATGAAAGTGCATCATTGCCTTTTTACATAAACATAGATACAATTTTAATATAATACATAACTGAGATGATTAAGGAGTGTTATACTTGGCAGAATTATTACAAGGTAAAAATGCTTTAATTACAGGAGCAGGTAGAGGGATTGGTCGCGCTGTAGCAATCGCATTAGCGAAAGAAGGCGTAAATGTAGGCTTATTAGCTCGTTCAGAAGAAAACTTAAAAGCTGTAGCGAAAGAAGTAGAAGCAGAAGGTGTAAAAGCTGTTATTGCAACTGCTGATGTTTCTTCATACGAAGAAGTAACAACTGCGATTGAAACGTTAAAAAATGGTTTAGGATCTATCGATATTTTAATTAATAACGCTGGTATTTCTAAATTCGGTAAGTTTTTAGAACTAGACGTTGCTGATTGGGAAAAAATCATTCAAGTAAATTTAATGGGTGTATACTATGCAACTCGTGCAGCTTTACCGAGCATGATTGAACAACAATCTGGTGATATCATTAACATTTCATCTACAGCAGGACAAAAAGGCGCACCTGTAACAAGTGCATATAGTGCTTCTAAATTTGGTGTCCTTGGCTTAACAGAATCGTTAGCGATGGAAGTTCGCAAACATAACATTCGTGTAACAGCTCTAACTCCAAGTACAGTAGCAACTGATATGGCTGTAGATTTAGGATTAACTGATGGAAACCCTGATAAAGTAATGCAAGCAGAAGATATTGCAGAATTTATCGTAGCGCAGCTGAAATTAAATAAACGTACGTTTATTAAATCTGCTGGGCTTTGGTCTACTAATCCATAGGAATTAAATTTAGCTTTAAAAGAAGGGATATCTATTCTGTAAGGGGTAGATATCCCTTCTTTATTTTTTGTATTCGAGACAGAATTTTCGGTATAATTAAAAGTAAATGGTAGAAAGCATTGGGAAATTGAAAGGGATGGCAGTTGTAAAAGAGTGATGTAAGGAGGAAAAAGGGATGAAAAAGGGATGAAAAAGAAGTTTCAAAAATTATAACATGTATCGTGTATAACGAGATTAGCTCGTGGACCTCCAGTATACATAACACTATATTATATATTAAAAAATTGGAGGATATAAGTAGATGAGAACTGAAAAAGAAATGTTAGACGTAATTATAAATATAGCAAAAGAGGATGAAAGAATTCGAGCAGTTATCATGAATGGATCGCGTGTAAATCCAAATGTGAAAAGAGATTGTTTTCAAGACTATGATATTATGTATGTTGTAAATGATATACAATCTTTTACGTCTAATCATAATTGGGTTCATAGATTTGGAGAAATAATGATAGTACAAATGCCAGAAGAAATGTCGTTAGTTCAACCAGATAAAGATGGGAAGTTTCCGTATTTAATGCAGTTCATGGATGGGAATCGGATTGATTTAACGCTAGTTCCAGTTGAGTTAATAAAAAAGTTCGTTGGACAAGATAGTTTAAGTAAACTGCTTCTTGATAAAGATAATTGTCTGGAAGAATTCCCGCCAGCAAGCGATAAGGATTACTTAATAAAAAAGCCTACAGAAAAAGAGTTTTTAGATTGTTGTAATGAATTTTGGTGGTGTAGTACGAATATCGCAAAAGGGTTATGGCGAGAGGAACTTTCTTATGCAAAAGGAATGCTTGAAGGACCAGTGCGAGATATGTTCATCGTAATGCTAGAATGGCATATTGGTATGAAAACAGACTTTACAGTTAATACAGGGAAGCTTGGAAAGTATTTCGAGCAATATATTGAAGAAGATATGTGGGAGCAATTTAAAAGGACATTTTCTAATGCAGAATATGAAAACATATGGGAGTCATTCTTTGTCATGGGTGATTTATTTAGGGAAGTGGCCAATGAAATTGCTAACACATATGAATATCAATATCCGCAAGATGAGGATGATAAAGTGACGAACTATTTAAAACATGTGAAAGCTTTGCCAAAAGATAGTACATCAATTTATTAATAATATAAAGCAGTAAGACTGTCCTAATTAAGGACAGTCTTATTTTTGTTTATGAATAACAATTTCTCTAACAAAGTGCAGATGAATCACATATGAAAATTTAGGGAGGTTTTTTATCATGTATTATTTTTATTCGCCAGAAATGTTTGCTCCATATCAATGGGGACTAGAACGAGATGTTTCGTATGCTTATATACCATATAACTTATTTTATTACGGAGATTATATAAGTGCATTGCCATACGCATATATCCCTCAAAAATATGAAGTACAAATGAAAGCAGATGATCGTGGCTCGTGGACACCATTTTCATGGGTTGAAAAATATGCGTACGCATTTTCAGGACCGTATAATAAAGCGGAAGTCGCTCTTACATTTGATGATGGACCAGATTTAGAATTTACGCCAAAAATATTAGATAAGTTAAAACAACATAATGTAAAAGCTACTTTTTTCTTACTTGGTGAAAACGCAGAAAAATTTCCGAACGTAGTAAAGCGTATTGCGAATGAAGGGCATGTAATTGGCAATCATACGTATAGTCATCCGAATTTGGCGAAAGTAAATGAGGATGAGTACCGTAATCAAATTATAAAAACGGAAGAAATATTAAATCGTTTAGCTGGTTATGCACCGAAGTTTATACGTCCGCCATACGGTGAAATACTTGAAGATCAATTAAAATGGGCCACAGAGCAAAATTTTATGATTGTACAGTGGAGTGTTGATACGGTTGATTGGAAAGGTGTGAGTGCTGATACGATTACAAATAATGTGTTAGGGAATTCATTTCCTGGAAGTGTCATCCTCCAACATTCAACACCAGGTGGGCATTTACAAGGATCTGTAGATGCACTAGACAAAATCATTCCGCAGTTAAAAACGAAAGGAGCAAGTTTTGTAACACTTCCAAGTATGTTCCAGACATCAAAAGAAAGAAATTGAATGTGTTATAAATTGGAAAAAAGGGAGTCGTGTCGTATAATGAGGGTGTAAGTTAGGGGGGATATAATTGACCTATGCATTAGTAAACGTAGGAATGAGCGTATTGATCGGTGTTATATTTATACTTGCTGCAATTATTCTTCAAAAAAATCCACCAACGGATATTAACGCAGTATATGGTTATCGTACGAAACGATCTATGAAAAATAAGGTATTATGGGATGCGGGTAATAGGTATAGTGCAGAAGTGATGAAGCAAAACGGATTCATCATGATGGTAATTGGAAGTATTATTAGTATACTGTTTAGATATCCACATACAACAGCATTGATTATGGTGGTCATGGTATTGTTAATCATTCACTTATTTATACGAGTAGAGAACAGATTAAAGACAATTGAACAATGATGATAAGGAAAATAGGACTCTCAGTCAATGATAGATAGGAGTCCTATTATATTTACAAACTATTATTTTTTAGTAGTTCTTTTCCTTGTGCAACAACAAATTCATAGTATGCAAGATCATACGGATAAATATCTTCAAATGTTATCGTAATCGGTTTATTGTTTAAGACTGAAATCGTTTTTAAAGATGAAATCTCTCCATTTAATAGTTGTAGAAAAGAAGTTGCATGTACTTTCATCACATCGTCCACTTCTTCACCTGGTGTGAATGGAAGTGGATCGATGACATTGTGAAAATACATATGGCAAAATTCGCGATCAGTAAGATTTGAAATTTCATAATCTATTGTAAAGATTCCTTTGTATGCTAAATCGGTCGTTTGAAAGGAAAGTCCTAATTCTTCTTCAATTTCACGAAGACCGCCAATTTGTACATCTTCATCATGCATTATATGTCCAGCCGAAGTAATATCCCATATAAGTGGAGCTTCTTTCTTATTTTTAGAGCGTAATTGGAAATATAAAAACATATCTTCAGCATCTTTTTCTACAAACCAACAATGAAATGTTTCGTGCCAATCACCGTCACGATGCACTTCATCACGTAATTTCTTCCCAAGTGTATTTCTTTTAGAGTCAAATATCGTTAACCACTCTGTCATTTTAATTCCCCTTTCTGCAAATTTTATTATACAATATTCGTATTGAATTTTGGGAAAATAAAGAAAAAGGAGCGATTATAAGTGGAGATAGAGCGTATGGAAATAAAATCGATTATTTCAACAGAGGAAGAATTACGGGGAATATTGGGAAAACCAAGTGAGCGAGCATTGAAAAAAGTTATTTCATCATTAGATCACCATTGCGTAGATTTCCTTTCTAAATCTCCTTTTCTAGTATTATCTACTGCAAATAAGTTGGGGGAGTGTGACGCCTCGCCGAGAGGAGACGCACCTGGATTTGTATACGTACTCAATAATAATAAAATTATCATTCCAGAAAGGCCAGGAAATCGTCGTATAGACTCCATTTTGAATATTATTTCAAATCCACGTGTAGGACTAATCTTTTTTATTCCAGGTCTTGGGGAGACACTTAGAATAAATGGCCGAGCTTATATTACAAACGACGAAGAAATTTTGAAAGAAATGCAGGCGAATGGACGTAATCCGTTGCTTGGAATTGTTGTTGAAATAGAAGAGTGTTACATTCATTGTGCAAAAGCTTTTATTCGTTCTAAGATGTGGGAATCAGAATCTTGGTTAAATAAAAAAGAGTTACCTTCAGCAGCAAAAATGTTGCTGGAGCATGCGAAAGTGAATACTTCAGAAGAAGATGTTGCACGTTCTTTAGAAGAAAGTTATACAAAAAGATTGTATTGAAAATTTTATTGATATAGTTTTGTAAGGTGGGTATGTACGGGTTTTAGAATGGGGAATTTATCCCGCATTAACGGGCAGTAAGACCCCTACCTCAAAATTCAGCGAAAACAAAGAAGTTCGGTTGGGATCAACTGCCCGTAAAAGCCCGATTGGTGAAGGCTAATAATCAGTGGGGATGAACAAAATCCCTACTGATTAAAGTTTCACTTTATATATGAACCGTTGATTTATAAACTGGAAAAATGACAAAATAGGTAAATTGAGTGGCGGTTGCATAATGCTATTGTGAAATATAATAAAAAGTTATTTTGCAAATAGTTAGTAAAAATAGGCTTGCTTTTTAAAAAGTTGATAACTATAATAAGTTAACAAATAGACATGAACGAAAAAGTAATGATAAGGACAAGAAATCATTTTTACGGTTTACAGAGAGGGAAGTCAAGGGTGTGAGCTTCCTAACACGAGAAATGATTTTACCACCTTTGAACTTCAATAGTGAACGAGTAATCTAGTAATTATTGACGGTATCAGCCGTTATCTGAACTTGAGCAATCTAGGGAGAAATACGTCTAGATTGGAACAAGGGTGGAACCACGAAAACACATTCGTCCCTTTCCTAGGGATGAGTGTGTTTTTTTACGGATTTAGAGATTGAAAATTTAAAATAATTAAAAAATAGTATTGATTTTGTTTTTTATGCGAGTATAATGAGTTAACAAATAAACATGAACGAAAAAGTAATGATAAGGACAAGAAATCATTTTTACGGTTTACAGAGAGGGAAGTCAAGGGTGTGAGCTTCCTAACACGAGAAATGATTTTACCACCTTTGAACTTCAATAGTGAACGAGTAATCTAGTAATTATTGACGGTATCAGCCGTTATCTGAACTTGAGCAATCTAGGGAGAAATACGTCTAGATTGGAACAAGGGTGGAACCACGAAAACACATTCGTCCCTTTCCTAGGGATGGGTGTGTTTTTTTACTTTGAAAGGAGGTGCAGTAACATGGAACGATTTGTACGTACGGAAATAACCACCACCTGCATGATTAAAAAGCAGAGCAAGGTGATTGATAGAGATAAATAATAAAATTGTAGGAGGAGATTAGAAGATGAATAACGTTATAAATGTTGGGGTATTAGGTTTAGGTACGGTCGGAAGTGGTGTTGTCCATATTTTGAAAGAACATTATAAAAAAATCGCTCTTGATACAGGATACGAAGTGAAAGTGAAAACAGTCGTTGTACGTGATTTGGAAAAAGAACGCGATGTTTGTATTGACGGAATTGCAGTAACAAGTCATGCAGATGAAGTTCTAAATGATTCAAATATTGATATTGTAGTAGAGGTAATGGGAGGGATTGAAGAAGCAAAACAGCATATTGTTAAGGCTTTACGAAATAAGAAACATGTCGTGACAGCAAATAAAGATTTAATGGCTGTATATGGTGCAGAGCTTCTTCAACTGGCGAACGATAATGATTGTGATTTATGTTACGAAGCGAGTGTAGCGGGTGGTATTCCAGTGTTAAGAGGACTAACTGATGGGCTAGCATCAGATCAAATTGAAAAAATAATGGGAATTGTAAATGGTACAACAAATTATATGTTAACAAAAATGAGTCAAAATGGATGGTCTTATGAAGAGGCTTTACAGGAAGCACAAAAATTAGGCTTTGCAGAATCGGATCCGACAGCAGATGTAGATGGACTAGATGCGGCGAGAAAGGTAGCAATTCTTGCAAACTTAGGTTTTTCGATGAATGTTTCATTAGATGATGTGCAAGTAAGAGGGATTCGAAAGGTCGAAAAAGAAGATTTACAAATGGCTGAAAAGTTAGGATTTACTATGAAGTTAATTGGGAAAGCAGAAAAACAAGGATCAGCCATTCATTTAAGTGTAGAACCGACGCTTTTACCGAGCCAGCATCCATTATCAAATGTGAATAATGAATTTAATGCAGTATATGTTCACGGTCAAGCGGTAGGAGAAGTAATGTTTTACGGACCTGGAGCTGGAAAGTTGCCAACTGGTTCTGCTGTAGTAAGTGATATTATTTCCATCGTTAAAAATATGAATCAAGTGCCGAAAAATAAAAGTGCGTTAAAAGAACCAGTTCCTTATGAATTACAAGGTGATGAAGAAGTAGTTTCGAAATATTTCTTGCGTATTTCATTACGAGATGAGCCTGGGATGTTACAAAAAATAACAGAATGTTTCGTTAATTACTCTGTAAGTTTAAAAGAAGTTATTCAATTACCTTTAAACCGTGAACTGGCAGAAGTTGTTGTTGTGACACATCGAACTTCCAAGTATCAATTCGAACGAGTTTTAGAAGCGATAGAAGCTGTCGCAAGTGAAATAAACAGTTACTACATTATTGAGGAGGAAAAACAATATGTATAAAGGACTATTGAAACAATATGCTTCTTATTTACCGGTGAATGAAAACACACCTGATGTCAGTCTAATGGAAGGAAATACACCTCTTATTCCGTTATTAAATATATCAAAGCAATTAGGGATTCAGCTATATGGTAAGTACGAAGGAGCGAATCCGACAGGTTCTTTTAAAGATCGTGGTATGGTGATGGCAGTTGCTAAGGCGAAAGAAGAAGGTTCAGAAGCAATCATTTGTGCATCAACAGGTAATACATCAGCATCAGCTGCAGCATATGCGGCACGTCTTGGGATGAAATGTATAATCGTAATCCCTGAAGGAAAGATTGCGCATGGAAAATTAGCGCAAGCGGTCGCTTATGGAGCTGAAATTATTTCAATAGAAGGGAATTTCGATGATGCACTTAAGGCTGTAAGAAATATTGCTGCAGAAGAGCCGATTACATTAGTAAATTCAGTGAATCCTTATCGAATTGAAGGACAAAAAACGGCAGCATTTGAAATTTGTGACCAATTGCAAAATGCACCAGATGTTCTAGCTATCCCTGTTGGGAACGCAGGGAATATTACAGCATATTGGAAAGGCTTCTGTGAATATGAGAAAGAAAAAGGTTATAAGAAGCCAAGAATTCATGGCTTTGAAGCAGAAGGAGCAGCGGCAATTGTAAAAGGGCATGTAATTGAAGAGCCTGAAACAATTGCAACAGCAATTCGCATTGGTAACCCAGCAAGTTGGTCGTATGCAGTAGAGGCTGCCGAGCAGTCTTGTGGTGAAATAGATATGGTATCAGATGAAGAAATTTTACATGCGTATAGGTTATTGGCAAAAACTGAAGGAGTTTTCGCTGAACCGGGATCAAATGCTTCATTAGCTGGCGTAATTAAACATGTTAAATCTGGAAAAATCAAAAACGGAGAAACAGTTGTTGCAGTATTAACTGGAAATGGTTTGAAGGATCCTGATATCGCTATTTCTTCAAATCAACTAGACATCGCAAGTTTGTCAAATGATATAGAACAGATTAAAGATCATATTAAAGGGGTGATTATGTCGTGATACCATTAAGTGTTCGTGTCCCTGCTAGTACGGCAAATGTTGGTCCTGGATTTGATTCAGTTGGAATAGCTTTGTCATTGTATTTAGATGTGGTGGTTAAAGAAAAAGCTGATAAATGGCAAGTAATCCATTCCTTTGAAGAATCAATTCCGACAGACGATAAAAATTTAATCGTTAGCACGGCATGTAAAGTCTGTCCTTCTATATCACCCCATATAATAGAAGTTACTAGTAATATCCCATTAACAAGAGGGCTAGGAAGTAGTGCATCAGCGATTGTAGCTGGGATAGAACTTGCGAATCAACTAGGCAATTTGAACTTAACTGCTGATCAAAAAGTTCAAATTGCTACAAATTTTGAAGGACATCCTGATAATGTTGCTGCTTCTATATTAGGTGGAACTGTAATCGGAGCACTTGATGGAAAGGATATTTCCGTCGTAAGAATTGAGAGCAAGGAGTTAGGGGTAATTTCTCTTATTCCGAATGAAGAATTAAATACAGATGAAAGTCGATCTGTATTACCAAAGATGTTTCCGTTTCATGAGGCAGTTAAAGCTAGTGCGGTAAGTAACGTATTAGTAGCTGCATTATGTCAAAAGCGGTGGGAAGTTGTAGGTGAAATGATGGAGAGAGACCATTTTCACGAGCCATATCGTTTAGAACTCGTACCGTTATTACCATCTATTCGTAAATGCGCAAAAGAATTTGGTGCGTACGGTACAGCACTTAGCGGTGCGGGACCATCTATTTTTATATTAACGCCATATGAGAAACGTCAAGAAATCGCTGAGCAATTAGCGAGAGTATTTACAGATATGAAAGTATGTGAGCTTGAAATCGACCATAAAGGTATTATTGTAAATAAGGAAGAGCATATTGGATCGTAAAGAAAGCTGGCATGGCTAGCTTTCTTTACGTTGCAAACCTATTTTAAATTAGGTTTTTTCGGAAAAAAATATAAAACAAATGTTGATTTTGAATAATGTAAGTAAAGAGTGCATTCATTTTGGAGGTGATTAAATGAATAAAGAGTCACCAGAAGAAAAAAGAGAGCGTATGAGACAAAGTGAATTAAAAAGTAATCCTACGGGTTCTTTACATGACGGACTCAATAGAGCGAAAACAGGTAGTCCAGTTGATATAGCAGGCGGTATGAATTGGAAAGGTACAGGGATAATCATTTTAGTACTACTTTTAGGATACATTGTATACACTTATTTTTTCAGTTAAAGAATGCTTGTTAAAATTTTGATTTGTTTAGTTTCATAATTGTTGAGAAAAAATGCAGTTACTGTATTACATATCTTCTAAGCAAGTTATAGTTGTTCATATCAACTTTTAATAATCCAAATAGAGCTAGCAAAATGCTAGCTCTATTATTTTTTGCCACATTCCTGTAACAAACCACCTGTATATTCATTGGTGGAGGTGCAGAGGATGAAAAAAATGATAGCGATATGTCTTCTAACAACTATGCCATTTTCGACTTTAGTCGGTTGTGACGTAAAAGGTAGTAATGCTGTACAAGAGTCTAAAATAAAGAAATCGACGTATAAAGATTTTACTTATGATGTAAATCCAGAAACATTCACATTAACTGTAGAACATGAGGGGGTAAAGGAACAGGCATCACGACCCCTACCGAAAATGAAGGTATCGAATGTAAAAAAAGAAAAGGATCGTACATCGTGGGAATATCCAGATCAAAAAGTAAAAATAAAATTAGAAAAGAAAAAAGACCACTTAAACATTGAAGTGGAATCGACTGGTGCAGAAAGCTTTACATGGCCGAAAGTAGAAGCTGAAAATTATACACTTCCGTTATGGGAGGGTAAGCAAATTCCGAGCAATGATGAGAATTGGAAGAAGTTTTTAAAGGATGATGCATATTCATTTGCTGAATCATTTTCTATGAAGTTTTTCGCATTAAATGGTTCGAAATATTCAATTGTATATATTGCAAACAATATGTTTAATAATGAATTGAAGTTTCATTCGGATCCGAAAATAGGATTTGATTTTACACATGAATTTCCGAGCATAAATAAAAATAAAACATATGGATTTCAATTATATGTGACAAATAATGATGCGGTAAGCATTGCTAAACTGTATAAGGATGATATTGTTCGAAAAGGTGAATTTAAAACATTACAAGAAAAGGCTAGAAAAAATAAAGAAATCGAAAAGTTATATGGAGCGGCGCATTTTTATTTTTGGAATCAAAATGGTCTATCAGAAAATAATATAAATTGGCCAAAACTAAGGGAGCAAATAAATAGCCCGCTGTTTAGTCATATAAAAGAACTTATTCAAAAGAATAGTTCAGAGCCTGGGGAACTGAATGTATTAGATCAAGTAAGTAAACAAGATTTCATTGATAAGTATCAAAAAAATGTTATTTTACGTTATATAAACGAAGTATTATCCATGAAGGAATTTTATAAAGAGGATATTTTTCAAAACGTTGATCAGGAAGCTAGTGTGCTATTAAAGAAAGGTGTAGGTCACTTAACGAACACAGAATTGTATAGCTTAAATAAGCATTTATTAAAGTCGCTACTTGGTGATGCGGTTGAAGAGGTAAGTAAATGGAGTAATGCAGATGGAACGGACATACTAAAGGAAATGAAAGAGGTAGGAATAGAAAAAGCGTGGATTGGTCTGCCGAACTGGGAACAAGGATTTATGCAACCTAATTTCGTGACAAAAGCGAAGGAAATGGGGTATTTAGTTGGTCCGTATGATTCATATCATTCCATTCACGAAAAAAGTGATAAAAATTGGAACACAGCAGCCTTTAATGACCCATCATTATATGAAGAGGCTACTGTAACGAAGAAAAACGGAGAAAAGGTGCAAGGCTTTTTAGGCAGAGGTCGCAAGTTAAACCCGACTTTATCGCTGCCTAGTGTAAAGGAACGCATGAATGATATATTACAAAATGGTCCTAAATATAATTCATGGTTTATTGATTGTGATGCGACAGGTGAAATTTACGATGACTATTCAGCGAAACATATAACGACACAAGAGCAAGATTTAAAAGCACGTTTAAAACGAATGGACTACATTGCGCAAGAAAAGGGTATGGTCGTTGGTTCTGAAGGTGGAAATGATTTTGCTAGTAGTACGATTGCATTTGCACACGGAATTGAAACACCTGTTATTAAATGGGACGATGAAGATATGCGGAAAAATAAAACAAGTCCGTATTATGTCGGTGGATATTGGTCACCAAATCAAAATGTTCCCGAAAAATATGCAAAACAAGTACCATTGAAAGAAGAATATAAACAAGTGTATTTAAACCCAGTATATTCGGTACCATTATATAAATTAGTATACAATGATTCCGTTATTACAACGCACCATTGGGAATGGGGAAGTTTAAAGGTAAAAGATGAAGTTGGAAATCGAATGCTGTCTGAATTATTGTATAATGTTCCTCCGTTGTACCATTTAGATGAAGTAGAGTGGAATAAGCATAAAAAAGAAATTACAGAGCATCTAAAAGTTTGGAATGAAGTTCATGAAAAAGCAGTAAAAGAAGAGATGACGAATTTTGCGTATTTGTCAGAAGATAAGCTAGTACAATCTGTTTCTTATGGAAAAAATATTAAAATCATTGTGAACTTCTCAAATGAAGACATGGAAGTAGAAAAAACGAAAATAAAAGCAAAGTCGGCTTTTATTGATAATCAGGGGAAGAAAAGCATGTATACGCCGTTTGAGAAATAATAACGTGAAATATACTGTATTCATAGAGGTTTTATCATTAGCTGGACTCTTTATTCATATCGTTTATCTGGAAAAAGATATCCTAATTTAAAATGAAAGAGTTAATGAATTTGTAAATTTGCATGTTACGAAGTGCTAAATTTTTGAAATTGGTAAATAGTGACTTGCCAAAAATAAGTACGAGAGTATAATGTGAAATGGAATACATATTGGGTTTTAGTAGTAACCTTACAAAATTGTAAGGTTAATGAAAGGAAATTCAATATGAAGATAAATAGACTTACATTATACTTGGTAAAGAGAAAGAGAGGCGAATGGGTATGAGCTCTGAATTAGAACAAAATACGAGAAGTAATAAAAAGCGTTCTAAAAGAAAGTCAATAAAATGGTTCATATTAATTCCATTTTTCCTACTTATTTTTGGAGGAGTAGGATATGGTTCGTTTATATATAATAAAGCAAAAGCTGTTGTAAATGATGCGTATGCGAAAATTGAAAAGTCATCAAAGCGTGATAAAGAAGTTGAACCTTTAAAGGATAATATTTCAATATTAATCATGGGTGTAGATGGAAGTGAAATGAGAAAAAGCCAATATGGCGAAGCAGTTCGAACAGATGCACTTTTATTAGCAACAATTAATAAAGATGATAAGTCTGTTAAGCTAGTAAGTATTCCACGTGATTCACGTGTTTATATTCCAACTAGAAAAAAATTAGATAAAATTACTCATGCTCACGTATTTGGTGGCGTAGAAAGCACACGCGATACGGTGGAAAGATTCTTAAATGTCCCTGTTGATTATTATGTGAAGTTTAACTTTGAATCATTCGTACAAATTGTCGATTCAATTGGTGGTATTGATATTGATGTACCAGTTACTTTCACTGAACAAGATAGTAAAGACCAAGCTGGTATGATCCATTTAGAAAAAGGTTACCAACATTTAAATGGAGAACAAGCACTTGCACTTGCAAGAACGCGTAAAATTGATAGTGACGCAATGCGTGGACAGAGACAGCAACTTGTAATAGAAGCAATTGCTAAAAAAGCGATGTCTGTTCAATCAATTAGCAAAATGGGCTCTTTACTAGATGCGGTTGATAAAAATATGAAAACGAACTTAACATTTGACGATATGCTTGCCATTACAAAAAATATGGCAGGATCTAATTTGGAAATGGAAAAATTGCAAATAGAAGGCACAGATAAACGTATCGGTGGTATTTATTATTACATTCCAAATGAAAAAAATGTAAAAGATATTTCAAAAAAATTAAATGATCATTTAGGTGTAACGCCAAAATCAGTCCGAAATGAATAATAAAAAAAGATTGGCTTTTGCCAATCTTTTTTTTTGGAATGTATTTGTAACTTTTCTGTAACGATTTTTTAGTTTAGAAAAATTATACTCATATGTATGAGTATAATGGATAGGTAAAAAAGTAAAAGGACATATTCAAAATTTGTGGTAAGGAAAGATATCATATGCAGAAATGGTTAAGCATGATGGGAATTATCTTTATATTGACTGGATGTAAAATGTCTGAAGCTCCAACAAGTCTAATGGAAGCTCCTACAAATGAAAAATGGATTAATGAATTAAAGGAACAAATTGATAAAGATTTACCTGTTAATTATCGCTTACTTACTCCAATGTCTAATAGAGATAAACAGACGACATGGTCAATGAATTTCGAGCGAGATAATAAAAAAGAAGCTGTCATCGTATATAAAATACCTAATGAAGATTATCATATATATTTAGCCGTATATGAGAAGAAAAATAATGGATGGAATATGAAGTCAACCTATACATTTGATGGGGAAGAAGTAGATATTGTTGAGGTAGGAGATTTCACAGGGAGTGGGAAAAGGGAACTATTGATAGGAATAACTACCAATCGTGATTTATTAGAAAACACAATGTATGTTTTTTCCGATGAGAGTGACGATATAAAGGAATTTTATAGACAGAAGTATACAAAGTTATTTATAGATGATTTAAACAAAAATGGTTTTAAAGACATAAGCCTTGTTTCGCATATGAAAGATGAACAGTTGAAGGTTCAGTTCATTGAAAAGTTTAAGGTATTGTCAGAGGTTACATTTGATCCGTATATAAATAGTATTCAAAGAATACAAATGGGTCGTATTTCTAAATCATTAAAGGCAGTTGTAATCGATGCGGGAACAGGGGCTCATTCAGGTATAACTTATGTAGCAAAATTTGATCAGGATCATTATGAAGTATTACCTATAGATGGGAAAGAAGATTTATTTAATGAATATGTTGTAGAAAGTAAAGATGTTAATGAAGACGGCATTATTGAATTTGTTCGTACTGTACGTCCAAAAGGTTGGGAGGATAAATCACATGGTGATAGTCCGCTTTTTGAACGTTACATACAGTGGAGTGAATCTGGAATTAAACCAATTGAAGAACGATATATAGATATAGAAAAAGGGTATTATGTGAAAATTCCTAAAGAGTTAATAGGGAAAATTACAATACCAGATCAGCAAAAAGAATCAAATTCTCAAAAGTTTTTGGATACAAGAACAAATAAAATATGGCTTGAAGTTCATATTTTTAAGCGGAAAGAATGGTTCAATATAAAAGGCTACAGCGCAGCAATTAAAACGGCTTCTCACGTATATGCAGTACCGAAGCAATCGGAATTTGAAAAAGTGAAAGCATATATAACACCGCTAGCGGATTATCAACAAGAGTAGGAGGTGGGAATTATGTCAAAAATTTTAGTTTTAGAAGATGAATTAACGATCCGTAGCTTTATTGTTTTAAATTTAAAACGTGCTGGATTTTATGTAATAGAAGCTACTACTGGAGAAGAAGCGTTACAGATTTTGAGTGAACAAACTGTTGATATAGCACTGCTGGATGTAATGTTACCGGGGATTGATGGTTTAGAAGTTTGTAAGGCTATCAGGAAAGAAAATAAAAAAATGGGTATTATTATGTTAACCGCACGTGTACAAGATGAAGATAAGGTGCAAGGACTAGGAATAGGTGCAGATGATTATATTGCAAAACCGTTTAGTCCAGTAGTATTAACTGCACGTATACAGTCTTTATTAAGAAGAATAGAAGTACATGAAGAAAAAACGAATATTGTTACGTCAGGTCCATTTTCGTTAAATATTATAGAAGAAAGATTGTATAAAGATGGACAATTAGTCGATTTAACACCTACAGAGTATATGATATTACAGTATTTAATGAATCAGGCTTCAAAGCCAGTTTCGCGTGATGAAATTTTAAATATGATTTGGGGAACCAATTACGTAGGTGAGACGAAAGTAGTAGATGTAAATATGAGACGGTTACGTCAAAAGATAGAATGTAATCCATCAGAACCTGAATTTATTCTTACGGTGTGGGGAAAAGGATATGTGTGGAAGGAAAGTATAAGATGAAACGGAAAGTGACTTTATATTTTATGACGGTCATTACACTTATGCTTGTATTATTTGAAGTTGTATTTTCAGTCTCAATTTATCGATACTATTATAATGGTATTGTGCAATATATAGAGTCTCATGCGAAAACGAGTACACGTTTTTTTTCAGAATACAATTCACTATACTTTATTCGATTACAAGAATATAGTGGTGACATAATTAGTAGCTTTCAATTAGAAGGAACAGAATTACAGTTAATTGATCGTCACGGCTCGGTTATACAATCTTCAAGTGGTGAAAAGGTAAAAGGTAAAGTGAATATTCCACAATCATTATTAGAAGGTGAAATGTATAATCAAGTTACTACGAAAGGTAATAAAAAACAACTAGAGGTGCTAAGCCCACTTATACATCAAGGACAAACTATTGGTGTTTTAAAATATACGACTGTTTTAACAAATGTAAATAAAAAGATTATTGAAATTATTACGTTTACTATTTCTGTAGGTATTGTTATTTCGGGAGTCGCCTTCTTAATTAGTAGACGTTTGGCAAATTCATTTGTTGAGCCAATTGAATCCATTATTCAAGCCTCTTCACAAATTGCAGAAGGCACATTAAAGCAAAAAATTAAAGAAGATTATCCTGGAGAATTAGGTGAATTGGCACATAGTTTAAATTATATGGCCTATAAAATAGATAAGGCTGAGCAGATGAAAAATGAATTCATTGCTTCTATTTCGCACGAAATACGAACGCCTTTAACAGGAATTAAAGGTTGGAGTGAGACGTTAAAAACAGTAGATCATTTAACAGAAGAAGAAATAAAGCAAGGTATGGGCATTATTTCAGGTGAGACAGATAGATTGATTCATTTAGTAGAAGAATTGCTAGATTTTTCAAGATTACAATCAAATCATTTTAATTTATATAAACAAAAGGTGCAGTTGTACGATATACTAGAGGAGACGATTTGGCAATTAACTCCTAAATCGGAAGAGAAGGAAATTCAATTTATTACTACTATAGACCGAATTGAATTGATGGGAGATCGAAATAGGTTAAAGCAAGTTTTCTTGAATATTGTTCAAAATGCAATTAAGTATTCACATAAAAAAAGTACAATACACATTGAAGCGACTAAAATAGAAGGACAAGCAGTGATTAAGGTAAGAGACGAAGGGATTGGAATTGCTAAAGAACATTTACCATATATTGAGCAATCATTTTACCAAATTAATAATCATGTTGCAGGTGCAGGTATTGGTTTAGCTATCGTTAAAAAAATGGTAGAGCTTCATGGCGGTGTGCTTAGTGTTACAAGCAAAGAAGGAATAGGAACAACAATTTTGATAAAACTCCCATTATAATACAAATAAAATCTATTTATATGGTGAAATAAAAATAAATAGATGTATAATTATATTGGGCGATTTATATATAAGATTAATAGGGAGAGGAATTCGATAGAATGGAAAAAGCTTTAAAAATTAAACAAATAGTAGTCGTTTTAATAGCGATTGCCGCAGTAGCTATTGGGTATTACATGTTTCAATCCATTACTTCACCAGCAAAAGCTGTTGCGAAACAAGAAAATGTAGTGCAGCTTGCAAGTGAACAGCCGAAAGTTGAAATGAATAAAACGGCACCAAGTCGTTTTAATGGAAAAGAAAGAAAAGTTGCTTATCTTACATTTGACGATGGGCCAGGGAAATATACGGCTGAATTATTAAATACGCTAAAACAACATGATGCGAAGGCGACGTTCTTTTTAATTGGAGCTAATGTAAAAGAATTTCCTGATTTAGTGAAACGTGAAAATGCTGAGGGTCATTATGTAGGCATGCATAGTATGACACATAATTTCGCAAAGTTATATAAAAATGGCGAGTATGTAAATGAGATGAAAGAAGATCAAGGTTTAATCGCTAATATTATTGGGAAATCACCTAAATTAACACGTCCTCCATATGGTTCGATGCCTGGATTGAATGAAGGTCTTCGAAATAAAGTGGTAGAAGGCGGATTTAAAGTATGGGATTGGACAATTGATTCATTAGATTGGAGATACAATAAAATGCCAGTTGATGCAGCTGCAGCACAAATTGCTCAAAACGTATTAACAAACGCAACAAAACCACAAGAAGTAATTTTAATGCATGATATTCACCCGCAATCAGTTGCTGCTGTGCCAGCAATTTTAAAGGGGCTAAAAGAAAAAGGTTATGAGTTTGAAGCTTATCATGAAGAGAGTCACTTCCCAGTGAACTTCTGGCATGATAACCGTATGTAATGGAGGAATGAACGTTGAAGTATGGAAAAGTAGCAGTAGTTGGAGCATTATCAGTAGGACTTTTAACAGGTTGTTTCGGTGAAAAGCCAGAAGAAAATCTATATACAGCTTTTGAAACAGCAGCAACACAAGAAAAATCTTTAGTGGATGAAGCAAAAAAATTAGAGCAGTTAGAGAAACAAGGGCAAGAATTATATGCTCAAATTTTGCAAGAAGGCAAAGATCATAATGAAGCAGTTGTGAAGAAAATAGAGCAAGCTACTGCAAATGTAGATGATCGTGAAAAAGTATTGAAAAATGAAAAAGAAATGCTAGAAAAAGCTCAGAAAGAAACAAAATCTGTACAAGGAAATATAGAGAAGCTTGAAGATAAAAAGTTACAAAAACAAGCAAAAGCAGTAGAAGAGTCGTATAAGAATCGTTATGATGCATTCCAAAAGATGAATGAAAATTACACGAAAGTGTTAGCGACTGAAAAAGAACTGTATGAAAAATTAAAAGTAAAAGAAACGAAATTAAAAGAAATCGGTGAAAAAGTTAAAACTGTTAATGAATTAAATGTGGAAGCACAAAAGTCGAAAGAGCAGTTTAACAAATTTACAAAAGAGTATAATGACAGTAAATTAGCATTCTACAAAGATGCAGAAATTAAGATTAAAGATCAGAAATAAAGAAGAATCTAAAGTGTAATAAAAAGCCGGAGAAACATCGTTATAAATGTTTTTTCGGTTTTTTACGTTAAATGAATAGAAAAGACTGGAATTGATATCATAAAAGAGTTATAGTGAGTTATTCTAAGGGAAACATTGTAAAGTAAGGAGAATGGGAATATGTCATATGAATTTTTACTCAAATTAGGTTTAGCACTCTTTTTAGGATTATTCATCGGGATAGATAGGCAGCTAAAGAATAAACCACTTGGTGTGAAAACAAGTATGGTTATTTCTGTAGCAAGTTGTTTAATTACGATGGTTTCAATTGAATCTGTGCATGTATATTCTGTTCCAGGACATACAAATATGGATCCGATGCGACTGGCCGCTCAAATTGTTAGTGGAATTGGTTTTCTTGGCGCAGGTGTCATTTTACGAAGAAGTAATGACGTTATTTCTGGATTAACAACAGCTTCTATGGTGTGGGCTGCTTCAGCTTTAGGGATCGCAATTGGTGCGGGATTTTATTTACAAGCGACAGTTGCGATGGTTTTAATTATTTTAGCGATTAATGTACTTCCGCAACTTGTGAAAATTGCAGGACCGTATTCATTAAGACAAAAGGATTTATCTATAAAAATTACTGTTAAAGAGCATCATGAGTTAGATGGTATATTTAAGCAAATTAAAAATTTAGGCATGCATGTGAAACGCGTGAAAATTAAAGATATAGATAGTGGAGCATTTCAGCAACTAGAGATGGTTATTTTAGCTCCAGAAGATTTATATACAACAGAGTTATATAGTTCCCTGAAAGAGATAGATCGAGTAGTTTCAGTTGAAGTGGAAAGTAGATAATTGTGATAAAAAAGAGTGAAGTGAATTCACTCTTTTTTATTTGGATTCTTAAGGAATGAAATTGATATAATGATGAGTAATAAAGGGGGAGAAATGATGGGAATACATATTAGAAGAGCAATAAAGGATGATATACAAGGTATAGCAAAGGTGCATGTCGATAGTTGGAAAGCAACGTATAAAGGGATATTTGCTGACGAAATTCTAGATAATATAGCATATGAGAAACGAGAAAAACAATGGGAAGATATTTTTCAAAAAGAAGGTAATCATCAATTTAGATTTGTAGCAGAGAATTTAAATGGAGAAATAGTTGGATTCATCGATGGGGGAGTAGAAAGAACTGGTACATATAATTGTGATGGAGAATTATATGCAATCTACCTTTTACAACAGTATCAGGGAATGAAAATAGGACAAAAGTTATTTCAAGCTTTATTATCGGATTGTATAAACAATGATATGCAATCACTTTTAGTTTGGGTTGTTACGAATAATCCTTCTAAAAAGTTTTATGAAAAATTTAACCCAGAAAAAATTGATACAAAATTTTTAGAGCGATTACAGGTAGAAGAGACAGCATATTGCTGGAGAGATATAAATAATATTATTATGTAAACTTTATGTTTGAAAGAGGTATACCAATTAAGGTATACCTCTTTTGTTTAACCATTTTGGATAGATTACTAATGAAAAATAGTAAGTATGTAGTTTGAAGCTGAGTATTTTTTTGTGTATTTTTAACCAGATTAAAGAAAAGGGAGAAAACAAGGAAAATTAAATCAGATAAAAAAATTCTGAAATATACCCTTGAATTGAATATCATTATCAATTAGAATCATAATTGATAACGACATTCAATTATCGTTTATTATATAAAATTTCGATAGCTTTAATATAAAGAGGAGGACCAACATGCAGCATGCGAAACAAATCGCAGAACATGCAACATTACAAAGCTTTTTAAACTGTTATTTAAGAGAAACAGGGAGTGGAGAATGGATTACAGAGGATGAAAGAATGAAGAGTATCTTCAGTAATACGTTGAATAGAGATACAGTCCCCACATATTTATGTTGTCGGCTATCGGCACAGAACGTTACTTTGTATGGAGAAGTTATATATAAATCATCAACAGATCGCCATTTGTTTGGAGAACAATTTTATTATCAAATTGGAGATAGTAATTCTGTTATTACAGCAGATTACGTTACAGTTATTACATTTTTAATAAAAGAGATGTCTATCAACTACGGAGAAGGAACGAATCCTGCGGAACTTATGCTTCGAGTCATTCGTAGTTGTCAAAATATTGAGGAATTTACAAAAGAGAGAATAGAAGATAAATCCGCATTATACGGTTTCCATACAACTTTTATAGAAGCGGAGCAGTCTTTATTATTTGGGCATTTAACTCATCCTACACCAAAGAGTAGACAGGGGATATTGGATTGGAAAAGTGCAATGTATTCTCCAGAATTAAAAGGAGAATGTCAGCTTCATTATTTTCGGGCACATAAAAGTATAGTAAATGAAAAATCATTATTATCAGATTCTACAACAATGATTATAAAAGAAGAATTAAGCAATGATGAGACGGTTAGTAAGGAATTTATAGCGAAGTACTGTAAGGAAGATCAATATGCATTAATTCCAATTCATCCGCTTCAGGCAGAATGGCTCTTGCATCAAGCTTACGTACAAGATTGGATAGTTCAAGAATTGCTTGAGTATATTGGACCTGTAGGTAAGTATTATATGGCAACATCATCACTAAGGACACTGTATCATCCCGATTCGAAGTATATGCTTAAGTTTTCATTTCCGGTGAAAGTAACGAATTCAATGCGTATTAATAAACTGAAAGAACTTGAGAGTGGTCTCGAAGGGAAGGAAATGTTAAATACGGCTATTGGTGAAGTACGAGAAAGATTTCCAGGATTTGATTTTATTTGTGATCCAGCCTTTATTACATTAAATTATGGAACACAAGAATCTGGATTTGAAGTGATTATTCGTGAGAATCCTTTTTATAGTGAACATGCAAACGACGCAACATTAATTGCTGGGCTAGTTCAAGACGCTATACCTGGAGAGCGTACGCGGTTATCGAATATTATTCATCGTCTAGCAGATTTAGAAAGTAAAAGCTGTGAAGAAGTAAGCTTAGAGTGGTTTAGACGATATATGAATATTTCTTTAAAGCCAATGGTATGGATGTATTTACAGTATGGTGTTGCATTAGAAGCTCATCAGCAAAATAGCGTTGTTCAGCTAAAAGATGGTTATCCGGTCAAATATTATTTCCGTGATAATCAAGGATTTTATTTCTGTAATTCAATGAAAGAAAAGCTTAATAATGAATTAGCTGGTATTGGAGAACGTACTGGAAATTTATATGACGACTATATTGTGGATGAGAGATTTCGTTACTACTTAATTTTCAATCATATGTTTGGCCTCATTAATGGTTTTGGCACAGCAGGATTAATTAAGGAGGAAATTCTTCTCTCGGAATTAAGGTCTGTACTTGAATCATTCCTTCCGTATAACCGGGAACCTTCAACATTTTTAAGAGAATTATTGGACGAAGATAAGTTAGCGTGTAAAGCAAATTTACTAACGAGATTTTTCGATGTCGATGAGTTAAGTAATCCATTAGAGCAAGCAATTTATGTGCAAGTACATAATCCGCTCGTTAGAGAAGTGGCTGTTCGTTCATAAATAGCGTTAAAATTTCACGTAATACAAATAATGGTATTTTGTCATAAGGTGGAGGGTTTTATGAGAGTGGACATGTATCATACGAAAGTATTGAAGGCACTCGAATCAGAAGATTACATTTCAGTACGAAGAAGAGTGCTACGTCAATTAGTAGAATCGTTAATTTATGAGGGGATTATTACACCGGTTCGCATAGAAAAAGAAGAACAAATTCTTTTTCTAATACAAGGACTTGATGAAGAAGACAAAAGTGTCACGTACAAATGCTATGGCAGGGAACGGATGACATTTGGACGTATTTCGTTAGACTCATTAATAGTAAGAGTCCAAGATGAACAGCAAGAAATACAGTCTGTCTCGCAATTTCTAGAAGAAGTTTTTCGGGTTACTAGTGTAGAACAAGCTAAATTAGATTCTTTTATGCACGAATTAGAACAAACAATATTTAAAGACACGATTGCACAATATGAAAGAAATAATAAGAGAGAATATACTCAAAAATCTTACGATGAGTTTGAAAGCCAATTAATAGATGGCCATCCATATCATCCTAGTTATAAAGCACGTGTTGGATTTCAATATCGTGACAATTTTCAATATGGTTATGAATTTATGCAGCCAATAAAACTCATATGGATTGCAGCACATAAGAATTATGCGACTGTAGGTTATGAGAATGAAGTGATGTATAACAACCTTTTAAAAGAGGAGATTGGCGATCGTAAATTAGAAGAGTTTATGGAACGAATTCGTAATAAGGGATGTAATCCAAAACAGTACGTGTTTATACCTGTTCACCCATGGCAGTGGGAGAATTTCATCATTTTAAATTATGCGGATCATATACAGGGTAAATTTATTATTTATTTAGGAACATCAGAGGACGATTATTGCGCGCAACAGTCAATGAGAACGTTAAGAAATATTACGAGTCCAAAGAAACCGTACGTTAAATTATCGATGAATTTACTCAACACTTCAACACTTCGTACGCTGAAACCATACTCTGTTGTGAGTGCACCAGTAATATCAAATTGGTTAAATGATGTTGTAAGTAATGACGCCTATTTAATGGATGAAGCACGTTTAATCTTGTTAAGTGAGTTTTCAAGTGTAACGTATGACACGAATAAGAAAGCTATATATGGTTCATTAGGATGTATTTGGCGCGAAAGTGTTCACAAGTATTTAGATGCACAAGAGGATGCAATTCCTTTTAATGGCTTATACGCTAAAGAGAAAGATGGTACACCAATTATTGATGCGTGGTTGAATAAATATGGAATGAAGGATTGGCTACAATTACTTATTCAAAAAGCGATAATACCAGTTATACATCTTGTTGTAGAGCATGGCATCGCACTGGAATCACATGGACAAAATATGATTCTAGTCCATAAAGAAGGGGTGCCTGTTCGTATTGCGTTAAAGGATTTTCATGAAGGGCTTGAGTTTTATCGTCCATATTTGAAAGAAGTTGACAAATGTCCCGACTTTACTAAAATGCATAAAACATATGCGAATGGAAAAATGAATGATTTCTTTGAAATGGATCGCATTGAATGTTTGCAAGAGATGGTGTTAGATGCACTATTTCTGTTTAATTTAGGAGAATTAGCATTCGTACTTGCGGATGAGTATGGATTGAAAGAAGAACATTTTTGGATGATGGTTGTTGAAGAAATTGAAAATCATTTAAGAATATATCCACATTTGAAAGGTAGATTTGAAAATATTCAATTATATGCACCTACATTCTATGCTGAACAATTAACGAAACGTCGATTATATATGGATGTGGAATCGCTTGTTCATGAAGTTCCAAATCCATTGTATAGAGTAAGACAACTTATGAAACAAAAATCAGCTGTTACAGGGGGAAATTATGCTAATCGTTAATAAACAAGAGTATAGCAAAAGTGATTTTGAATTGAGATTACAAGTTTATGAGGAAATGGAACAATTTCAAGAAGCAGAAGGAAATAGATTTGCACTTTGTCTGAAAGATCCATTCGATATTATTACGCTTGTGTTTTTCTTAAAAGAAAAGAAATCATCAGTATTACTTATACATGAAGATACGCCAAAAGAAACGGCTATTGAAATGGCAAAGCGTGCAAATTGTGTTGGGATTTTATATGGAGAATATGGCGATTTTACAAAATTAGAAGTAGGGAACTTTTTACTAGAAGAGCCTTCTTTATTGCAATATAGTTCGGGAACTACGGGAGAACCGAAACTGATTCGTAGAGCATGGACGGAAGTTGATACAGAAATTACTGCCTATAATGAAGCTTTAAACTGTGAAGTAGATGAAGTGCCAATCGTTATGGCTCCTGTTTCACATTCATACGGACTAATATGTGGTACGTTATCAGCAATTACGAGGGGGAGCAAGCCTGTAATCATTACGAACAAAAATCCTAAATTCGCATTAAATATAGTTCGCAATACAGAAAAACATATTATATATGCAGTACCACTTATGTTACACATTATGGGGAGTTTTCCATTAGGAACGTTCCAGTTTCATAAAATTATGACATCAGGATCGCCTTTGCCAGAAGCACTATTTTATAAACTAAAAAAAATGACAACATATATGATGCAGCAATACGGTTGTTCTGAAGCAGGTTGTATTAGTATATGTCATGATATGAAAAGCCATTTAGATTTAGGAAACCCTCTACCTCATGCAAGTATAAGCATAGGTTCAGATGAAAATGCACCGGAAGAAATCGTCGTGAAAATGAATGATAAGGAAATTTTCACGAAGGATTTAGGGTATAAATCTGAGCGTGGCATTCATTTTATGGGGCGTATGGACGATGTAATTAATGTCTCAGGATTAAAAGTCTTTCCTATAGAGGTAGAAGAAACGATGCTTCGATTGGAAGGTGTGCAAGAGGCAATTGTATATCGGGGGAAACATCCTGTGATGGGCGAAATAGTTAAAGCGAAAGTGATCTCTCATGTTGATCCAGTGAAAATAAGAGAATGGTGTATTCAGCACTTACCTTCTTATAAAGTTCCGCATGAAATTGAAAGTGTAAATGAAATTCCTAAAAATAAAACTGGAAAAGTAAGTAGAAAGTTACTAGAGATGGGAGAGGTTACAACATGAGACGGGAAGCGTTAAAGAATGCCGTGTTAAAAATTATGATAGAAAAAATGGAACTGAAAAATGTAACGCATTTAGAAGAAACGATGCGCTTAAATCAAGATTTATATATAGATTCGGTAATGATGTTACAGCTTATTGTATACATAGAAATGGATGTAAAGCTATGCGTTCCAGAGGATGAGGTAGACCCAAAGGCATTTCTTACTGTAGGATCTTTGCTTGATTTTATGGAAGAGTTAGAGCCGTTACAGGAAGTAAATGTGAATAACTAACCTTTAGGAAAGTGGATGAGAGTATGACTTCAATTAAAGTGCACTGTTTAGTGAGTTGTTTTTGTGAAATTATAAAAAGGCGTAGCGACATTGATTTTCGTCCATTTTATTTTGGACTATGGGATGGAGATTTTGATATAACACAAGGCGGAATTATTTCATATCACTCTGAAAACATTAACCATGATCATTATTTACTTTGGTTTGAAAAATTGTACGGTATTAAAGTAAACGAATGGTATGATCATGCAAAAGATAAAGATAGCAATGTAGAAACGTTTTTAGAATTAGTAGAAAACAAGCCGGAAAATCGTTATGTCATTGTAATGGTTGATATGTCTCTATTACCAGAAAGGGAAAATAAATTTCATCAAAAACCGTTTCCACATTATTTAATGATATCAAAAACAGAGAAAGAAGAAGAGTGGTTCATGCTAGATCCTGATTTTCGTTGGGAAGGAAATATGGAAAGAGAAAAAGTACTTCACTCTATTCAAGATAACCCATTTGGTGGAGGTTATTTCATTGATATAGAAGGAATTGGGGAGCCAACGCAAGAAACAGTAGCTAGTTATTTCACAGAAACATTCAAAAAGAACGACAATGAACTGACTATGGAACTGAAAAATTTAATTGTAAAAATGGCAAATGAGGAAGAAGGATATGCGCTTTCTGGACTTGTAGCAGCAGTAAAACAAATACCAGTACTTGCAATTCGTAAATATAGTTATGAGCATGCCTTTGCATACTTCCGTGAAACGTTGCAATATTCGGAGCAAGAATTTGATTATTGGTGTGATCGGGTAGAGGATATTGTACAAGGATTTACAAATGTACAGTATCGTGCAATTAAAATGGCAATGACGAATAATAAAGGTATGCTAGTATCGATTATTGAAAAACTGGATGAAATGAATGCAATTGAACTGCAAATTAAGAAGGAATTAGAGAGACAGTTTCTATCATGGAAAGGTATGAAAACAAATCAATCTGTCGCAACTCTTTAATAAGCTAACTGAATTTAAGATAGGGGAGTTTAATACTATGAAATATTCGCTATGTACCATTTCATTTCGTCATCAATTAATTTCATTTACTGATATTGTTCAATTTGCATATGAAAACGATTTTGAAGGAATTGAATTATGGGGGACGCATGCACAAAATTTGTACATGCAAGAACGTGAAACGACAGAACGAGAATTGAATTTTCTAAAGGATAAAAACTTAGAAATTACGATGATAAGTGATTACTTAGATATATCATTATCAGCAGATTTTGAAAAAACGATAGAGAAAAGTGAACAACTTGTAGTACTAGCTAATTGGTTTAATACGAATAAAATTCGCACGTTTGCTGGGCAAAAAGGGAGCAAGGACTTCTCGGAACAAGAGAGAAAAGAGTATGTGAAGCGAATACGTAAGATTTGTGATGTGTTTGCTAAGAACAATATGTATGTGCTGTTAGAAACACATCCCAATACACTAACGGACACATTGCCTTCTACTATAGAGTTATTAGAAGAAGTAAACCACCCGAATTTAAAAATAAATCTTGATTTTCTTCATATATGGGAGTCTGGCGCAGATCCAATAGACAGTTTCCATCGATTAAAGCCGTGGACACTACATTACCATTTTAAGAATATATCTTCAGCGGATTATTTGCATGTGTTTGAACCTAATAATGTATATGCTGCAGCAGGAAGTCGTATAGGTATGGTTCCGTTATTTGAAGGTATTGTAAATTATGATGAGATTATTCAGGAAGTGAGAAATACGGATCTTTTTGCTTCCTTAGAATGGTTTGGACATAATTCAAAAGAGATATTAAAAGAAGAAATGAAAGTATTAATAAATAGAAAATTAGAAGTAGTAACTTCGTAATGTGAAATGATGTGAGAGTCTCGTTTAGAGGCTCTTTTTTTATGGTGAAAAATAACCAAAAATTCCCATGTATTTTAATTTGAATTTAACACAATTTATATATAAATAAGGAGGTGATTGGTAATGGCTAGAAATCGTAATTCTAATCAATTAGCATCACATGGAGCACAAGCAGCTTTAGATCAAATGAAGTATGAAATTGCACAAGAGTTCGGTGTACAACTTGGAGCTGATACTTCTTCACGTGCAAACGGTTCTGTAGGCGGTGAAATCACAAAACGCCTAGTAGCGATGGCAGAACAACAGCTTGGTGGCGGATATACTCGCTAATTGTATAAGGTTATAGGAGAAAGGAAGGATTCTTCCTTTCTTTTTTTTTCAATTAATTGGTATGGATATATAGTGAACAGAATTCAAAGAATAGAAGTAATACTATATTTTACCCAATTTCTTTTGTTGTGAATGGGAAGTATTAAAGATGTAATAGCCCTGGTGGAATGAAAATTATGTTCCAGCAGGGCTATTATATGGTAAGAAATATATGATGAAAGGTTCCGAAATCAACATGTTAAAAAAAGAAAACTGTTGTTTAATTGCGCTTGCATCAGTTCCACTTGTCATGACATTAGGGAATTCAATGCTCATTCCAATCTTGCCGACAATTGAAAAGAAATTACATATTTCATCGTTTCAAGTATCCATGATTATTACAATTTACTCTATCGTAGCCATTTTACTTATACCGATTGCTGGTTATTTATCAGATAGATGGGGACGAAAGATGGTAATGGTTCCGAGTTTGCTGATTGCGGCTATAGGAGGAGCGATAACTGGTTGGGTATCATGGAAAGTTGATAATCCCTACATTTGGATACTAATCGGTAGAGCGATTCAAGGTATTGGTGCTGCTGGTGCAATGCCGGTTGTTATACCGTGTGTTGGTGATTTATACAAAGATGAAAAACAAGTTAGTACAGGCCTGGGAATTATTGAGACATCCAATACATTTGGAAAAGTGCTGAGCCCTATTTTAGGATCTGCTCTTGCTGCCATTGTATGGTTCTTACCATTTTGGGCGATTCCAGTTTTATGTGTCGTATCAATTGTTTTGTTACTTGTTCTAGTAAAGGCAAAGAAACAAGAAGGAGAAGTACCACCACTTAAAGAGTTTATAAAATCTATTCTGTCTACGTTTCGAGAAAAAGGAAGATGGTTAATTGCCATTTTTGCATTAGGTGCAATTATTATGCTTATTTTATTCGGAATTCTCTTTTATTTGTCGACTATACTGGAATCAAAGTATGACATTCATGGTATATGGAAAGGGTGTGTGCTTGCTATCCCGTTACTTGTACTGTCACTTAGTTCCTATATGGCCGGTAAAAAAATTGGAGATAATCAAAATGTTATGAAGAAGTGTATTTATATTGGTTTTTTAATGGCAGCTGCATCAGTCATCATTCCTTTATTTATAAAAGGGATTTATTTACTACTTCTTTGTCTCGTTATTATGGGGATAGGGATTGGTATGGCACTCCCATGTTTAGATGCCCTCATTACACAAGGAATTGAAAAGGAGCAAAGGGGAACGGTTACGTCATTTTATAGTTCAATGCGATTTATCGGTGTAGCAGCTGGACCACCTTTATATTCTTTTTTCATGAAAGGGGCGGACCATGAAGTGTTTTATTTGACAAGTATTTTCGCTGCCATTGGTGCTGTCATAGCAATCATTTGGATTAAACCAGCAAAGGATGCAAAGACGGTAAAACAGAAACCAGAGCCTACTTCATAATTTGTAAGAGAATTGCATGATGTTTTGAGTAACATGCAATTCTCTTTCGTTCATTAAGAATAAATAACTTGTTTTAACATATAAAGCGCGACACCCCATATGATGAGACCAGAAAATTTATTTAATAATAAAATTGTCTTTCCGGTTGAGTCTAGTCTTTTTAGAAATTTCCCCGCTAACGCTAAGCTTATAAACCAAATCCAAGAAACGATAATAGTTGCAAGTGTGAAAGCCCATTTTTCACTTCCTATGTATTGAATAGAATTTGTTCCAATTACACCGATTGTGTCTAAAATAGCATGTGGATTTAATAACGAAACGGATGCTGCGAAAAGGATTTGCTTTTTTAAGGGCATACTTTTTTCTTGTTTTACATCGTTGGAAGGGTTACTTCTCCAAATAACAAAGCCCATGTATAGGAGAAAGAAAAATCCAACTATATATAACGAGTTAGTTAGCCAAGAAAAAGTAAGGAGTACAAGGGAGACACCTTGCACTGCAATCAATATGAGTAACGTATCACATATAGAGGCAGTTAATATTACGGGGGCTGCCCTCCAAATGTTTGGTTGGCTCGCACCTTGGTTAAAGACAAAAACATTTTGTACACCTAATGGAATGATAAGTCCAAATGCAAGAATGATACCATGAATAATTGCTTCACTCATCATATTACCTCCTATTTTAATTCATTATGATAGTGTATATTGTATAGAAGAAATGAAAATTTGTATCCATCCATATGGTTGGGGAGGTTACCAACCAAAAAGAATATAAGGTGATATAATGGAAAGATTCGTTTGGAAACCGAATATGTCTCTAGCGACTCCTCTGTATAAACAAATAGAAACGTATATAAAAGAAAGGATCGTTAATGGAGAATGGACCGTTGGAACGAAATTACCTTCACAAAGAGATTTGGCCCATACATTTGGTGTGAATCGAAGCACAATTGTAATGGCTTTCGATGAACTAGTTGCAAAGGGATACATTGAAGGGAATGGCAGGAAAGGAACAATTGTTGTAAATAATAATGAGAATGCTTCAACTTACGCACCCCCGCCTAATTGGCAGTCTTATGTAGAAACAGGACTTCATTATCCGAATCTCCCAGCTATTCAGGAGATTAATCAAGCTGAATTTTATCCACATGTAATTCGATTAGGAACAGGTGAGCTCGCGCCGAGTCTCTTACCTGAGAAAAAGATGAAAGAAATTATGAATAAGCTTTTAAAGTCAAATGTGAAGCTTGGGTATGAAGAGCCGAAAGGAAATTTTTATTTAAGGGAAAAGATTTCCGAATACTTAAAGAGGCATGGTATATGTGTATCTCCTGACTCTATATTAATTGTTTCAGGAGCAATCCAAGCGCTGCAACTTATCTCTATGGGGCTTCTTCCAAAAGGGGCATCCATCTTATTAGAGAAACCATCCTATTTATACTCGCTTAATGTTTTTCAATCCGCAGGAATGCGTTTCATTGGAATACCAATGGATGAGAACGGTTTAAATACATCATATATTACAAAATATAAGAAGCAATTTAATGCATCTATTTTATATACAATCCCGTCTTTTCATAATCCAACGAACTTTAGTATGAATGCGAAGAAACGAATAGAAGTGATGGAAATATGTAATGAAATTGGATTACCTATTATAGAGGACGCAGTGTATCAAGACTTATGGTTTGATGCACCTTGTTTGAAACCTTTAAAAGCCTATGATAAAAATGGAATCGTACTACATATTGGAAGCATGTCCAAAGTAATTAGTCCAGGGTTAAGAATTGGATGGATTGTTGGACCTGAGCCAGTAATTCAAAGATTGTCAGACATAAAAATGCAAACAGATTATGGTTCAAGCACTATATCCCAGCAAATTGCAGCAGAGTGGTTTACAAATGGTCTATATGATGAGCATTTGCGCTTTGTAAGAAGTGAATTGAAAAAACGAAGAGATTTTATGTTACTAATGTTAGATAAATATCTTCGTGAAATAGCAACTTGGCATGAACCAACAGGGGGATTTTATATATGGGTACATATAAAAGTACCCATTTCATATCGCAGTTTATTTGATAAAGCTCTGCAAGAAAAGGTTTTATTAAACCCAGGTACTTTATATGATAGAAGTGCAAATCAATTTTTGCGCCTATCGTATTCATACGCAACGTTAGAAGAAATTGAAATAGGTATAAAAAAACTTGCACAACTAATGAAAAAGTAAGAGGAGAAAGTAATGAAACAATATGTAATTTGCCAAATGATCAATGGAGAAAAATATTTAGCTGCTTATGCAGAGACGAAGCAAGAAGCGATTGAAAAAGCAGAACTGTTAGGATTAAGAACGGGAAATCGTTACATAGTTATTACTGCAGAGGAAGCCGAAGGGTTAACGTATCCTTAAACAATGTACGAGATTATATAATAATAAATAAGTCTAGTAATATAAGAAATTACTAGGCTTATTTATTATTAAGTTGTTAAACGTTCTCGTATTTATACGCAAAGTAATAATATTATGAGTCAAGTTGACGAAAAAATCGATTTGTCTTTCGGGCTTGATTTCCTTTTCTATATTCATCGATATATTGCCTAAAGTTCCAAGCTTGTAAAAATTTATTAGCAGAGTTATAACCAGAATTGTAAAGCCATTCTTTTTCTTCCTTTGTCAGTTCAAAATTAGTACTTGTAATCGTTCCTGTTGGAATTGTAATCGTTCTTGCTTTTGATTCCTTATCTAAATGACGTAAATCATGAGCTTGCATCATTGTTTTAAATAGTCCTTTGAACATGGAAATAGGCTCGTTATAGTGAGCAGGATCAGCTTGAATCTCATCTTTTACAAAATGAAATCCGAAAGTCGGCCAGCGAGGAGCGGTAGGTGAATCGAAGATCCAAATTGGATAATTACTTAGAATTCCTCCATCAACCATATAACAAGGCTGCTTCCATTTTGGAGTTCTCCATTTTACCGGTTCAAAGAAGAAGGGGATTGTACTACTCATTCTTACCGCTTTAGCGATAGAGAAGCGATAATTTAAAAATCCGTAGTTTGGTAAGTCGTCAGGAAAGACAACCATTTTACCATTACTAATATCAGAGGCGATGATTTTGAGTTTGTTTAGATCCGGTAAATCAGTAAATAAATGAACACCTTTTTTTCGAAGTAATTCTTCAATCCATTCTTCTATAAATACATTAGAGTATATACCTAGAGTAGTCCATGCACTGAGTCCCTTGCCGATAAAAGGAATTCTATCAATAAAAGTTCTTTTCGTAAATTTATTATAATCAATATCAGTTATAATCGTTTTTAACTCTGAACAAGAATATCCTGCCGCTAGGAGCGCTGCAATAATCGAACCAGCCGATGTACCAGCTACACGTTCCCATTCATAACCTTTTTCGGCTAACGCGCAAATTGCCCCGACATGCGCAATACCGCGCACACCGCCTCCTTCAAAAACACCATCAATCTTCATTAAACATACTTCCTTTCGAATGAAAGATTTAGAAATGGCAAAAAAGCACGTATTGTACGTGCTTTTTTACAATAGTTTTTTAGTTTACTAGCAGCCTACAAAGCCGCCCCAACAGCTAGCTCCGATGATGATTAGAAGGATAAATAAAACGATTAATAAAGCGAAACCTCCGTAACCACAACCGCCGCCACCGTATCCGTAACCACAGCAACTATATCCGTAACCCATGTGGAATTCCTCCTTATATTTAAAAATGAACGAGGGGAAAATGTACTGGAAGAACTAAAGAATTATCGTGTTTGTAGGAACAATGTATAGTATGCTTTTTTAAACTTGTTCGCGTACGAAGGATAAGCCTGTTTTTGGGAGGCTTGTTGATTTTGTAAAGAATGAAGTATAATCTTTGTACTATGATATAAATAAGTATGTAAATGTAAGGAGAATTTATGAATAAAAAAATTGAAGTATTAATTGATAAATATGAACTAACACACTTGAAAGAAGAACTTATTAATACTGTATTTCCTTGTATAAAAGTTGTGCCAAAGCAGCAGGGAACTGTTGCGATAGGTAGTTCGAAAATGGGAGGAGTTCCTGATCTACCAGCTTTATTTGAATATCCAAAGCATAAAGGAAATCCACTACAATTTATCGCGCAATTTAACTTAAGTGATTTACAAAACGTTGGTATGGATCACAATCTTCCTAAGACGGGGATGCTGTATTTCTTTTGCATTGAAAATTATTTTGAAGAAAATGTGAATCTAACAGAAGCTGGGCGTGTACTTTATTATGATGTTCCTGTAGAGCAATTACGAAGAGAAAATGAAATACAAGCGAAATATAACCAGTGTGCAATTACTTTTGAACTGACATACAAATTACCAGAACTTTTCATTGAAGATGAGGCTGATTCAGATCGTTTCTTGCAATTACTTGAAGAGCTAATTCCAGATAACTACGATAACCATCAAATGTTTGGTGAGCCATTCTCTGTACAAGAAGAAGTGTTATATGAGACAGGAGAATATATGGGAGTAGACCCGCAGCAAATGACTCTTTTATTCCAAATTGATTCAGATCATAAAAATTGTAATATGGTTTGGGGAGAATTAGGGATGCTATATTTCTGTATTAGTAATGAAGATTTGAAAAATCAACGTTTTGAAAATACATGCTGTGTATTACAAACATGCTAATGAAAAAAGGTTGTTCTTTTAAAAAGAACAACCTTTTTATGTGAATTAGTTAATATGCATAATCTCATATGACCTATACGAAAAAGTATTGTATACTCTGAAACTATACGATACCTTTTCGTATAGTTATAGAATATAAGGAGTGACAAGATGGGAAAGACAAGTAAGTATGTGACAGCTGCCGCACTTTGTTCAACTATAGTAATGGGAGGCTTACAAGCATCATCTGTATCTTATGCAGCTACAAATCCGACTACAGTGACAGCACAATCAGATGTAAAGTTATTAGATGATTTCAGAAAAGAATTAAAAAAACAGATTGATAATCGAGAAGAAAATATTACAATCACATATAAAACAAAAGATAGAAATGCTAGAAATATTATGGATCAATTGTATGGTGAGTTTAATAAAATTGTAGATGCTGATGAGTATGTAAAATATAATGTAGCGTCTACTAGATATTCTATTAAAGGAATGCCAGGGGACTATACGTTTACACTGCAAGTAAAATACCGTGAATCAAAAGAACAAACTCAATATGTAAAAGCTCAGGCGAAATCAATTGTTGGATCAATTGTAAAACCAGGGATGGATGAGCATGAGAAAGTAAAAGCTATTCACGATTACGTTGTTAAGCATGTGTCTTATGATACGTCTTATCAAGCGTATACAGCATATGAAGCATTAGCGAATCGTTCTGCCGTTTGCCAAGGATATACATTATTAACGTATGAGTTGTTAAAAGAGGCAGGTATTCAAACTCATATTGTAACAGGCACAGGAAATGGACAAGCTCACGCGTGGAATTTAGTGAACATTGAAAACAAATGGTATCACCTAGATACTACATTTGATGATCCAGTACCAGATAAAGCAGGGCGTGTAACTTACTCATATTTTAATATGTCTGACGAACAGTTAAGTAAAGATCACGACTGGGATCGTAGTAAATATCCAGCAGCAACTACAAGTTATTTTGGTGAATTAACAAATAAAATAAAAGCTGGTAGCTCAAAAACTGTCGTATATGAGCAGATGTTAAAAGAAACAAATTTACAATACTTATCTGCAGAATACGGAGCAGAAAATTATAATGAATTTAAGCAAAAGTTGCAGCAACAGTTTGCAGCCAAACCAGAAAAAGTAGAAGTACGATATAAGCAGTCCATGGATGGGACGATGCAAGATATAAAGAAAGTATTAAATGAAATAAATTGGCCAAAAGGTGCAAAGCGTGTGTCTTATCAAGTAGCGCCTTATAGTGCATTGGCTGGTTATTCATTGGCGACAATTACATTTACGTATTAAGCAATGAGAAAGAGCATCTGTAAAAGATGCTCTTTTTATATTTGTTGATCACTTTAAAATATTGGGAATTATGTGATAAAATAAAAAGGAGAGGATGTGAATGCTGAATGAACTTGTTCGAAAGTAATATATTTACATTGATATATATTTGTTTAGTAATCGGACTTATCGTTTTGTTTTTCATATCATTTACTTTGTTTATTAGAAGAGTATTACAAAGCAGTGCTGCAAAGAAACACCACGTGATTAATATGAACCAGAAGCTAGATCGAATCATTGAATTGCTTGAAAAAGATAAAAAATAGCGATAGAAGAAGTATGAAAAGGGGAAAGAGAATGGCGAATTATATAAAAGAATTACGTGAAAAAGTAGGACATGATTATGTTTTCTTAAACTTTGCCGGTGGTTGTGTATTTAATAAAGATGGAGAAGTATTACTGCAAAAAAGAGGAGACTTTAACGCTTGGGGATTTCCAGGTGGTGCAATGGAGATAGGAGAATCAGCTGCGGAAACTGCAATCCGGGAAATAAAAGAAGAAACCGGGTATGATGTAGAAATAAATGAGCTTATTGGAGTGTATACAAAATATTTTCAATCATATCCAAATGGAGACAAGGCCCAGTCAATTGTGATGTTCTTTTCATTCTCAATAGTTGGAGGTGACAAAAAAGTAGATGGTGATGAAACGTTGGATTTGAAGTTTTTCCCGTTAGACGACATGCCACCGTTATTTTGTAAACAACATGAAGATTGCTTGCAAGATTTATTGGAGAAAAGAGTAGGGGTATATCGTTAACATATAAAAAAGAAGCTAAATGAAGATTAGCTTCTTTTTTATGTTTTATTTATTTCCACCAATCATCAAACATTGACGCTGGTACTTGTCTTTTATGCTCACTCACTGTGTAACGTTTTTCAATTTTCTCTGCAACGTCAGCTGGAACTGCTTTACCTTCTAAATAATCATCTAATTGATCATAAGTAATACCTAACTCTGTTTCGTCAGCTTGACCTGGTTTTTCATCTAATAAATCAGCTGTTGGCATTTTTAAGTAAAGTCGCTCGTCTGCACCTAACTCTTGTAATAATGCACGTCCTTGGCGCTTCGTTAATCCCGTTAATGGTAATAAATCTGCACCACCATCTCCGAATTTTGTAAAGAACCCTGTTACAGCTTCTGCAGCGTGATCTGTTCCGATAACAAGTAACCCTTTTTGTCCACCAATTGCATATTGAGTAACCATACGGATACGTGCTTTCACGTTACCTTTATTGAAATCTGTTAATGACTCACCCAATAAGTTTTCATATTGATTTGAAAAAGCATCAACAGTTGAAGCAATATCAAATGCAACAGATTGATCTGCTTGAATGAATTGTAATGCTAATTGTGCATCATCTTCATCTTTTTGTACTTTATAAGGAAGACGCACGGCGATAAACGTTACTTTACCACCTTCGTTACGAATTTCTTCAACTGCAAGTTGTGCTAAGCGTCCTGCTAATGTAGAGTCTTGGCCGCCGCTAATACCAAGTACAAATCCTTTTGCGCCTGTTTTTTTTACATAATCCTTTAAGAAATCAACTCGTTTACGAATTTCAACTTTTGGATCAATTACAGGCTGAACATGTAATGCTTTCATAATCTGTTCTTGTAATGTCATTATGTTTTCCTCCTATTCATATTAAAGCGGTAAATAAGTTTATATGTATAATGGTACATACTTCTATCCTTTATTATTTCGCAAAACTAACGAATATACAATAGGATGTGTGTATGAATATGAATGTAGTCATTATAAATAAAGTACTACGTATAAGCAATTTTTTTAAACCTTTCAAAAATGTAAGGTTTTTGTCATTTGAATCGATGGAAGGTATTTCCGTACTTTACTAATATAAAAACATAGTTAGTAGAAAGAAGGGCGGAGAAGTAATATGAACATTAGAGAACTCGCATATCGGAATGTAACGCGAAATAGACGGACATACTCAGCCTATTTTTTGAGTAGTGCATTTGCTATTATGGCCTTTTTTGTGTATTCATTTTTTGCGTTTCATCCGGCATTAAGTGCAGGAGAATTGGGTCAGTACGTATTCGTAAGTATGTCTTTTGCACAGTCTATTATTTACTTATTTACATTCTTCTTTATTTTATATTCGATGGGAATGTTTTTAAAAACGAGAAAGCGTGAACTAGGAATTTTAATGATGCTAGGTATGACGAAATATCAATTAAAGCGTCTGATCTTTTTTGAAAATATTATGATTGGAATAGGGGCAATTATTTTTGGTATTCTTTCAGGTATGTTATTTTCAGGGGTATTACTATTTGTCGCTCCGATGATATTGAAACTAGATATCTCCTTATCCTATTACATACCGATGAAAGCAATTGTTGTAACGGGTATTATGTTTTTTATTTTATTTATGATCATATCATTGTTTAGTGCAGGAATGATTCGTAAAAATAAGATTATGAAGTTGTTTAGAGGATCAGCAGAGGCGAAACCGGAACCGAAAGCATCAATCATTTCTTCAATATTAGCAGTAGTATTGCTTAGTGCTGGCTATGTAGGAGCTCTTCTATCGCATGGCGCAATGGTATTTATTATGATGATTCCCGTTACAACGGTAGTTATTATTGGGACGTATTTGTTGTACAAGCAGCTGAGTGTCTTTATTATTCGATTATGTAAAAAAAGTAAACGTTTCTATTGGACACAGACTAATATTATTACGTTATCAGATTTAGCGTATCGCATGAGAGATAACGCAAGAATGTTCTTTATTGTAACCATTATTTCTACTGTAGCATTTTCCGCAATAGGGACATTAGTCGGCTTCGCATCCATGACGAAAGGGATAATGGAGAGACCAATTGCGTTTCATTACCATTCTAAGCAAGGGAATAGTAACGAATCACAACATATACAAATGATTGACAAAGGATTAAAGAAACATAATATAGCAGCTTCAAAAACTAATATTTCGACAAAGAAAACGGAGGAACAGTCGTTAAGAAGCGCCACTTTTATAAAAGAATCAGATTATAAGGAATATGCAAAGTTAACAGGAGAACCATTTAATACTGTAGCAAATAAAGAGGTTGTATTTTTGTCAGCTGATATACCAGGGCCAGCGATGAAAGAAAGAAAAGAAATTACTTTACCCAATATGAATGAAAGTTTAAAGGTGAAAAAAGTTACTTCATCTTCATTGGGGAAAATATTAAGAGGAAATGTTTATGTAATCTCTAATAATCAATATGATTCATTACAAGATGGATTTATAGAGACAAAAGATTATATGTATAAAACTGAAAGAACGAAAGATGAGATTGAAATTGGTAAAGAGCTTACTCATCAAATTAAACCGTATCAAGAACAGTCAACGTTTAGTGCGGAAGAGTACGAACAAAACCAAAGTTTACAAATTGCAGGACCGATTTTATTTGTAGGTTTCTTTATTGGTATAGTATTTTTCGTTTGCGCAGGAAGTTTCCTTTACTTCCGTTTATTCTCCGATTTGGAGGATGATGTTCGCTTGTTCGAAATGATTCGAAAAGTTGGATTGACGAGTAGGGAATTATCGAAGGTAGTTACAATTCGATTGGCGCTTTTATTCTTCGTTCCAATTGGTGTTGCAACATTACATGGGGCAGTAGCCTTAACGGCGTTAGGGCAAATGTTTGAGTACTCATTGTTTAAAGAAAATACAGTTGTATTAAGTATTTTCATAGGTATTCAAGTTGTATACTTCTTACTTATAAGATCCCGTTATGTAAAACAATTGAAAGAGAGATTACGTATGCATTAAATGTGTTTTTTTAACTCGAGTACAAAATTTTCTAAAAAGAGGCAAGTATTGCCAAAAAGTGATAAAATGGAAAAAGCGAGGTGAAAAAAATTAATAGAGAGAAAGGGGGGAGAAATATGAAAGCAACAGGAGTTATTCGAAAAGTAGACGAATTAGGACGAATTGTTATCCCTAAAGAATTACGCGATGTATTGGGAATACAAATCAAATCACCGCTTGAAATTTTTGTAGAAGCAGATAAAATCATTTTACAAAAATATCAACCTTACAATGCTTGCCAAATCACAGGTGATGTTTCAGAGCAGAACATATCATTAGCAAATGGAAATATTACTGTTGGGATAGAGGGAGCGGAATATTTAGTAAAAGAAATAGAAAAGTTTTTAAACAAGAGTGAGGTTTAGTCTTAATTTATATTATTTTTCAAATTACATATCATTCTTTTAAAAGACTGTAAGAGGACCATTAATTGGTCCTTTTATTTTGGTTATTAGTTGAATGACCCAGGCTGTTATTTCCTATAAATCATAGGGGAAATACAAAAGTAGTATAGAGTTAGTAAATGATGTTGAGAAATATTTGAAAAGAAGGAAAACAAAAAGAATAAAACGAATGTTACATTTACACGTATTCAAAAGTGGTCTGAAATGAAAATAATACATTTTCAGGAGGGATTACGATGAGTAGTACAGTGAATAAACAAAAAGGTATACAATTGATTCCATTTACCGTAAATAAGGTTGTAGAACAAGTAAATGAAATTCCACCAGGTGTACAACTGATTCACGCTCCGCAAGTATGGGGAAAGAGTGTGAAGGGGCAAGATGTAGTCGTTGCCGTATTAGATACAGGGTGTGATACTAATCATATAGATTTAAAAGATCGTATTATCGGCGGAAGAAATTTCACAAAAGATTATGAAGCTGATCCAAATGTGTATCTTGATAATAACGGACATGGTACTCATGTCGCGGGGACGATTGCAGCAACTGAAAATGGTGTCGGTGTATTAGGAGTTGCACCACTTGCTAAAATGTTAGTATTAAAAGTTTTAGCGGGAGATGGTTCTGGAAGTTACGAGCAAATTATTGAGGCAATTCATTATGCTGTAAATTGGAGAGGGCCGAATCAAGAGAAAGTGAGAATTATTTCAATGTCACTTGGTGGTCCGCAAGATGTTCCAGAATTACATGAAGCAATTCAAAATGCGGTAAAGCAGGATGTTCTCGTCGTATGTGCTGCTGGGAATAATGGAGATTGTAATGATAATACAGAGGAACTAGATTACCCAGGTGCTTACTCGGAAGTAATTGAAGTCGGCGCTGTCAATTTAGAACGGAAAATCACATGTTTTAGTAATTCAAATCAAGAAATTGATTTAGTAGCGCCAGGTGATGAAATATTATCTACGTATCCAGATGGGAAATATGCAGTGTTAAGTGGAACTTCCATGGCGACGCCGCATGTTGCTGGAGCGCTTGCCTTGCTCATTAAACAGTGTGAGAAAGAATACGGTCGAAAGTTATCAGAGCCGGAAATATATGCACAACTTATTAAAAGAACTGTACCTTTAGGGTATGAACGTACATCCGAAGGGAATGGATTATTAGATTTATTAAAAGAATAGCCATATTAAAAAAACATCTCATATGAATATGAGATGTTTTTTTAATATGGTTCTGTCGCATGTATTATCACATCTAATAAACCTGGGAATCTAGCATTTAAATCTTCTTCACGAATTGAAATGAAACGTTGTGTTCCTTCAAGGCGCGTGTACATAACACCTGACTCACGTAAAACTTTGAAATGGTGAGATAAAGTTGATTTCGCAATAGGGATGTTTAAAGCACCACAAGATTGTTCACTTTTCTCTAGTAACATATTTACAATTTGTAAACGAATTTGATCGCTAAGTGCATATAAGACAGAAGAAAATTGAATTTCTTCTCGATTTGGATGATAGAGTGTACGCATATTTCACCTACTTGTATAAGTTAAGATATTTGCACTATAACATATAAAGTGGTATATTTCTATTGTTCGAATATATTCGAACAATAGAAATATAGGGGGAGAAAAAATGAAGTATACAAAATTGCAAAAGGCAGGATTAAATATTTCAAAGTTGGGTTTAGGTACAAATGCAGTAGGGGGACATAATTTATATGCTGATGTGAATGAAGAAGAAGGAAAGCGATTAGTAGAAGAAGCTATTCAGCAAGGGATTACATTTTTTGATACAGCAGATTCATATGGTTTCGGTAGATCAGAGGAATTAGTAGGAGAAGTATTAAAGGGAAAACGTCATGAGTTTATACTTGCTACAAAAGGTGGAATTCAACCGTTGTTAAATGGAGAAACTTATATTAACAATGAACCAAGTTATTTAAGAAATGCTGTGGAAAATAGCTTAAGAAGATTACAGACTGATTATGTTGATTTATATTATTTACATTTTACAAACCCTGAAACAAGTTACATAGATTCAATTGGAGAGCTTACTCGTTTAAAAGAAGAAGGGAAAATTCGTTCAATTGGAATATCGAACGTAAACATAGAACAATTAAAAGAAGCGAACCAACATGGTCATATAGATGTTGTACAATCACCGTACAATATGTTAGAACGTACGGCTGAGGAAGAACTTTTGCCGTATTGTATAGAAGCGGGTATTTCATTTATTCCGTATGGACCTCTTGCTTTTGGAATGTTAGGTGGAAAATATACAGAAGATTTCAAATTGAATGAAGTCGATTGGCGCCAAAGTGTAAATCTATTTGAAGAAAATACATATAAGAGTAACTTTAAGAAAGTGGAAAAGTTAAAAGGGTTAGCGAAAGAAAATGGTATTGAAGTGTCTCATTTAGCATTAGCATGGTTATTAAATAAAGAAGGAATTGATACTGTTATACCTGGTGGAAAGCGGGCAGAGCAGGTAAGAGAAAGTGTGAAAGCGGTAGACGTTGCATTGAATGAAAGAGTCATGAAAGAAATCCAATCTATTTTAGAAGATTAGTGAAACAGAGGAATAGTACCCTCTGTTTATATAAGGAGAAGGTCTAAATGAACAGAGTACTAGCTGTGTTTTTTATGATAATGTTTATGATCGGTACAGATACTTTCTTAATTTCACCACTTTTGCCGACATTACAACAGGTGTATCATGTTTCAACTGAGTTGTCAGGATGGATGGTGAGTTCGTATGCTTTAGGGTATGCTGGATTTGCGCTTATTGCTGGTCCTATATCAGATGGATTAAACAGAAAAAAAGTGATGGTACTAGGTATGAGTTTTTTTGCAATAAGTACGTTTTTGTGTGGAATTGCACCGAGTTTTTTATGGATGCTAACATTTAGATTTTTAGCAGGTGTAAGTGCAGCTTTTGTATCTCCACAAGTGTGGGCATCTATTCCGCTCCTTATAGAGAAGAAGCAAATTGTGAAAGCAATTGGGGTTGCAACAGCAGGGTTATCAATCTCTCAAATTTTAGGGCTGCCACTGGGAGCTTATTTAGCAACGATACATTATACAATCCCATTCTATTTCATTGGTATATTATCAGCACTACTTGTCATTCTTATTTATGTTGTATTACCAGAAATACAGTCGGTTCATATAGGTGGAAATAAAAAAGCGATTTTACAGCGTTATAAACAATTACTTACAGATTCAAAGGTTTCACTTTCTTATTTTGCATACTTTGTTTTTCAAACCGGAAATTTTGCTGCATTTTCATTTTTTGGTGTATGGCTTTCCATTCAATTTGGCTTACAAGTTCATGAAGTAGGTACAGCTATGCTCGTATTAGGGTTAGGAAATTTAACTGGTAATATTTTTGGTCCTAGAATCGTAAATAAAATTGGTTATAACCTTTCTTTCTATGGTGGAATTATATTTACAGCAGTGCTATATGTATTACTTCCACATGTAAAGAACATTGTATTGGTGGAGTTATCGTTCTTTGCTTTGTTTTTTTGGACAGGAATTTTGTTTGTATTAATGATGAGGCACTTACAAAACATATCTAGTGCAGCAAGAGGAACAGGAGCCGCGCTTGCAAATGCTTCTATGTATATTGGTCAAATGATTGGTGCGGCAATAGCAGGAATGTTATTTGCAGTATCTCACAATTTTATACTTATAGGTAGTTTTACTGCTTTACTATATATAGGAGCTTTATTTTTGTTTAGAAAAAGTGAAAAACTTACTGAAAGTAGTGAAACAGGAATTGCATCATAAAGCTTGTATAAATATTTCGCAAATCAGAATTAATAAGAGTGTGAATACATGAATGTGCTTTTAATTAAAGTGGTTACTAAAAGTATAGAAATAGTAGAAGAAATGTATTGTAACAAAGTTATGAGGAATCAAAAAATAAAAATCCCTATAAAGATAGGGATTTATATATCGGCATATAGTTCCTTGGAAAAGGATATACTTAGTTTAGCATATCGGACTACTTATATTTGTGAAATAGATGTGAAAGTAATGTGAAAAATGCCGAAGGAAAAAACTATTTAAATAGAGGGCAATTTAGATGGGGATATGGATTTTACATAAATGTTGTGTTATATTTCTACTTATCTGTTAATAATTACATATTTTAATTTTATTGGGGATAAAAGGGAGAGGTTTAAATGCAATGGTATTTGAAAGCTCTAAAGAATTATGGGAATTTTAGTGGTAGAGCTACGCGAAAAGAGTACTGGATTTTTAGTTTATCCAATATCGTAATTTTTTGGCTACTGTTATTTTTATCATCATTTTCAGAGGTGTTAGTTGCTATTATTGCGTTGCTATTTATGTTAGTAATGATTATACCAAGTTTTTCGGTTGGTGCACGACGATTACATGATATTGGGAAAACGGGATGGTGGCAACTATTAAATTTTGTACCGTTTGGTAGCGTTGTTTTACTTGTATTTTTTATCATTGAAAGTGAAGAAAATGACAATCAATACGGACCAAATCCGCATTCAGATTTAAAAGAAGCGATTTAATAAACTTATTTAGTTTGTAGCATTACTAGTTCAATTATTTTATCTATTATTAAAATGGTTTGCGTGGGCTAATATTATTAGGTTGATCTTTAGGTCTAGATGACTTTTGAAACTGTAAAAATGGAAAGATAAAGGCAGAGAGAATATAGCATGGAAAGAAAAAAATTCTAAATAAAAAGCACTGTTTTAGCTAATGTAGCTAAAACAGTGCTTTTCTCTTTGATTGAACAGTTGCAGCATTTTCATCATGTATACCTGCATCTTTAATAATTCGTTGTTTTGCTTTATTTAATAGATGGTTTACTGCTTCACCAAAATAGTTAGCTTCGCTTTTTGTGCGGGCTTCTCGTAAACATTTATAGTTTTCTAGCAGTTCCTCTTTTTCGGAGTTTGTTAAGAAATCTTCTATTTTCTTTTTTGTCATACGAAACACCCTTTCTCCTGACAAACGACGCAATAGAAAATATTTATTTCTCATTATAACAATAATTTTAAAAGAAAGTATACACTAACGTCGCAATAATTTGTCAATTTCTTGAATCTTCTCATCAGCTTTCCCAATTTGCGTATTTTTAGCCTGTTCGCCACCAAGAGCTTGATGTAGTAAGAAAGTTTGACCGGAAATAGCAGTTACAATGGATACTTTTATAATTTCTTTTATTGCGGTGACATCGAATAAAACGAGCCCAAGAAGTGCGGCTAGGCTACCAGTAAAAATATCAGTTAAAAATCCAAAATGAAAAAATGTTTTCAAACGGCGTGGAAGCAATAACTTACCTTGGTTATTGATTAGATGGGAAACGAAGCCGGTAATGCCACCAACGAGAACAGCGGTTAGCCATTGATACATTTCCATCGAATCCACTCCTTTTAGTGAATAAGATTCGATTATTTTATATTGATTCCTTTTAATATTTCATATAAGCATATTGAGAAAGTTTGTTTGGGTATATTTTGTATTCAATTTAATTATAACAGAAAATTTCGAAAGGTTTCAGTCTATTATATGAATCATTTTTACAATAATATGAATGCAGAAAGGGGTGCGTGATATGAAGATAGATTATCGAATAAGAAGTGTAGATGGTTATACAAAAAATATAGGGGAATTAGTAAGCATGCTGGAGCATACGAGGGCTGTAACATTAGGCGAAGTAAAAAATTTATTAGTTGAGCAATTAGATTTAATTATGCAGAGCAGCGGAAATTCAATTGGCGCCTTATTAAAGCATATAGCAGCTATTGAAAAAGTTCATCAGCTTATTTCATTTCAAAATCGTGACTTTACAAAAGAAGAATTAGAAATATGGGAAGATGCACTGTATTTAGGGGAAGCGGGTAGAGCGATCCGTGGTCATGAAATACAGTATTATGTACAACTTCTACAAAGTGTTCGAGAAGAATCTCTGAAGTATTTAAGTGAACAAAGTGATGAGTGGCTCATGTCAGAAAGAAAGTGGCCTAACGGTGTAATATATAACCAGCACTATCTTTGGTATCATGTGCTAGAAGATGAAATTAGTCACCGAGGACAAATTAGAATGCTCAAAATCAAGTTATTTGAAAATTACGTTAAATAATGTAGCTTTTTATAGGAGAATTCCATATAATGAGAGTAATTAAAAGAAGAACGGGGTGATGTATTATGGCGAAAATAACTTATATGAATAATAAACCAGATACAAAGGTGGATGGAAAGGGCGATATTATATAAGGTAACTCGCAATCCTTCCACTTAGTACAAACTAGGGAGGATATTTATTTGAAACAAAATATTTTAGAATCTTTCGGCTGGGATTCATTTTTTGAAGAACAAGTTACAGAGAAAAATTATGAAGTAGGTCGTATTTTGCTTGAGCATAAGCATATATATCGCATTATTTGTAATGATGGTGAGTATATGGCAGAACTGTCTGGGAAGTTTCGGCATGAAGCAGTTACGAAAGGCGATTACCCAGCAGTTGGTGATTGGGTGTATATAAAGAAAATAGAAGATGAAAAGAAAGCGATTATTCATCGTATTTTCCAGCGAAGAAGCTCTTTCTCAAGACAAGAGGCTGGAACAAGAACAGAAGAACAGATTATAGCAGCAAATGTAGATTATTTATTTTTAGTGAATGCACTTAATCATGATTTTAATGTTAGAAGGATGGAACGTTATTTATTATTGGCGTATGAAAGTGGCGCTATGCCAGTTATTGTTTTAACAAAGAGTAGTATATGTAATGATGTAGAACAAAAAATTGTAGAAACGGAAGCTATAGCAATTGGTGTTCCTATTTTCGTTGTTGATAGTTTAGAGCATACAGGTATTGATTCGTTGAAACAATTCGTTTCTTCAGGGAAAACAATTGCTTTAGTTGGGTCATCAGGGGTAGGAAAGTCAACTTTGTTAAATGCGCTAATAGGAATTGAGGTAGCAAAAACGGGAGATATACGTGAGGAGGATAGTAGGGGAAGGCATACGACAACGCATCGAGAGTTATACCAATTGCCAAGTGGCGCTCTCGTAATTGATACTCCCGGTATGAGGGAATTGCAACTTTGGGAAGGAAGCGAAGCGATTCAAACAACATTCTCTGATATTGAAGAACTTGCGACAACATGCCGTTTCCGTGATTGTAAGCATGAGAATGAACCAGGGTGCGCGGTGTATAGTGCAATTGAAAACGGACTTATTACGATAGATCGTTTGAAAAGCTATAAAAAATTACAAAGAGAACTGGCGTATTTTATGAGAAAACAAGATGCAATCCTTGCCAGAGTAGAGCGTGATAAATGGAAGAAAATTTCTAAACAACATAAAAAAATGTAAAAACCCAAAGGACCATTCCTTTGGGTTTTTACATTTGTAAATTTTATAATAATATTATTCATATATATAGACAAACGGAATTTATTTGTTTAAACTTTACAAAGTATTCATCATAATAGGTTATGAAAATAATAATTAGGAAATGGGAAATACTCACAAATAACTCAATTTAATTTATAAAATTGAAACGTAGGAGGAGCGGAATGGGTAAACTATTAGATTGGTTTCGTAATATGAAAGTAGCAAAAAAACTATTAATTTCATTTTTGGTAATTTTAATTGCAGCTGTCTCTATTATTGGAGGCATGTCTTATCAAACAGCTAAAAAGAATTTTGAATCTCAAATTACGAGTAGTGCTAACGATAATATAAAAATATTAGATAATTTAATCAATCAAATGATTGATGCAAAATTTAATGATGTGAATAATTTTGCACGGGTGATTCAGGGGAATATGTATCAAGGAGATAATCAGGATGAATTAAGAAAAATGTTATCTCAATATATAAATTTAAATAAAGATGTTGAACAAGTGTATGTTGCCGGAAATGATAAAAAATTTGTACAAGAACCAAATATACAAATGGCAGCAGACTATGATCCAACAGAGCGTTCTTGGTATAAAGATGCGGTTGCAAAACAAGGTGGTATTGTTGTTACTGAGCCATATAAGGCAAAAGGAAATGGACATATTGTCGTAACAATCGCAAAACAAACAGAAGATAAAAATGGAGTTGTTGCGCTAGATTTAAGTTTAGATAATTTATTAAAAACATCAAAGTTAATTAATATTGGTAAAAAAGGATATGCCTTCATTTTAGATGGAAAGCAAAAAATAATTGCTCATCCACAAGAAAAATCAGGGGAAAAAGCGGCTGATTCTTGGGCAAAGAAAATTTATGAAGATAATCACGGTGCTTTTTCATATTCTTATGGCGGTAGTGAAAAGAATATGGTATTTGCTACAAATGTAAAAACAGGTTGGAAAATTGGTGGGACGATGTACTCAAGTGAAGTAATTGAAGCTGCTCAACCTGTATTTTATAATATGTTAATTGTTATGCTTATCTCGTTAGTAGTAGGCGGGGCACTTATTTATTTTGTGACACTTTCAATTACGAAGCCTTTAAAGAGATTAGTTATCACTTCTAAAGAAATAAGTGAAGGGGATTTAACGCAAACAATTGAAATTCATTCTAATGATGAAATCGGTCAACTTGCCAAAGGTTTTAACGAGATGACAAATTCGTTACGGACGTTAATTGGAAGGATTAACACTTCGGCGGGGCATGTTGCAGCGGCATCAGAAGAACTAACTGCAAGTGTAAGACAAGCGAGTGAAGCAACTGAGCAAATTACAACAGCAATGGATGAAATATCAAGTGGGGCAACAACGCAAACAACAAGTGTAGAAAATGGCGCTATGTTACTGTTTAATGTAACAGAAGGAATTCAACATGTAGCAAATAGTTCATCATCTATTAATATGGCTTCTGCTCATACTCGTGAAAAAGCAGAAGATGGTGGGAAACTAGTAGGAAGAACAGTAAACCAGATGCAGTCTATTGCAGAATCGGTTTCACAATCAGATGCTGTTATACAGTTATTAAATAATAAATCAAAACAAATTGGTGATATATTAGAAGTAATACAAAACATTGCAGATCAAACAAATCTTCTAGCTTTAAATGCGGCAATTGAAGCGGCAAGAGCTGGTGAACATGGGAGAGGTTTTGCAATTGTTGCAGATGAAGTACGTAAATTGGCAGAGCAGTCTAGCATATCTTCCAGTGAAATTAGTAAATTAATATGTGAAATACAAGACGATATGGGTAAGACAGTCAAATCAATGAATCATGTAAATGAAGAAGTTCAATCTGGACTTGTTATTGCAAATGAAACGAAGCAAAATTTTGCTGAAATCTTACAATCTACAAATGAAATAGCTAATCAAATTAAGACGATGGTTGAAACGGCTAATGGAATGTCAAAAGGGGCAAATGAAGTATCTATTTCAGTAGGACAAATTGCAATGACAGCACAAAATAATGCGACAAGCACACAAAATGTTGCGGCTTCAGCTGAAGAACAGCTAGCTTCGATGGAGGAAATTGGATCTGCAGCTGGTACGCTATCTCAAATGGCTGAAGAGTTGCAAGTATTAATTGAGAGATTTAAAGTTTAGTAGAGAACAGACTACCTCTAGTAGCATTATGACACTAGAGGGTAGTCTGTTTTATTATGTAAAATCAAATGGAGATGTAAACTTCCTTTATGACGTTTAAAATGGTATTTTGCATAATGTTTGTCGAAAAATAGAGGTATTTGTTAGCTTTGTGTATAATTATTAACGTATAGAATACAAATAAAAGGAGAGTATTATGGGAGTGTATTGGGGGACAAAAAGACATTCTTGGCTTAGTTACGTCTCATTTTGGCTAAGTATTTCATTTTTTATTGTTTTTCTAATTGAAGTGTTTATATTAAAAACACTTTCGAATAGCTCGGTGCAAATTGTTAAATATTTTTATTTTATATTTGTACCAGTAAATATTTTTCTTAGTTTAAAGTTACTATTTAAGAAGAATGAAAAGAAAGCGTTACCTATTTTTAGTTTCATTGTCTCATTATTATTTGCAATTTTAATAATCGTATTAGTTTTAGCAGCTATAGGGAAGGTCTTTTGAGGGGAGTGGTATAAGTCACTCTCCTTTTTTATTTGTGGTAGTCTTACTATATGTAAAAGTGTGAATGCTGTGAGCTAATAAAAGCAGAGAGTAGACAATATTTGCATGGATTAAAGTCTGTCGTTATTTGAACTTGTAAGAGTGTATGGAGTAATAAGGGAATATACATAATAATGGAGATAGAATTAGTTATTTTATAAGTATGTATAAAGCAAATGAATACGGTAAGAACGGTGATATATGGTACAATAGCTATGGATAGTGATAGAGATAAAGGGTATATAAAATACTCATCGTTTTTTAGTAAGAGAGGGGTTATCTTATGCTATACGAGGATTTGGAGACATTATTTCAAACAGCTCCGAAAGAAGATAGAGGCGGATGGAAATATATAATCCAAGAACAAAATAATACATTTAAAATTGTTGATGAAATACTGAAAAATCAAATGAGTGTCGAATTGTATTTTAATGAATACGATGAGGTGAAAATCACTTTATATAAAGATGGAATTCCCATTACGACTATGCAAAGAATTGCGATTTCAAAAGTTGAATTAGACGAAGATGAAGAAGGTATTCAATTTGTTTTAGAGCGCATGCCTAGTCGAATGATTCGGTTGCAGTTAAAGCCATATTTAGCATTAGAAATGGGGCCGTACTGGGAAGTATGTGATGATTGTGAATGAACATAAAAAAGCATCCAATAACATGGATGCTTTTTTATGTTTTTTGAAGTTGTTTAAACGCAATGATTGGAAGTATAACAATACTTACCCATCCGATGATAGGATATAGAATGTGAAGTAAGTCACTGTAACCGATGTAACTAAAGCAATAACTAATTAGTAAAATGAAGAAAATAATATTGTGATTTTTCCACCCAGTAATAGATTGCATCTGTTTTGTCATACCGAACACATTACCAACTAAAGTTGTGAAAACTTCACCGAAAATAATGAGAACAAAGAAGAAGTGAAAAGTTGCATTAAATCTTCTTATGACTTCAGCCATTGGGATGTTATATTGATAAAATTGATCGACTGATAAGATTGCTAAATGGCTGCATAATAAAATTAAAGAAAGTCCAGCACCACCTAAAATCCCACCCCAAAAAATGGCTTTTCGATCTCTTACTTCACTGGCTAATGGGACGAGAACACTTTGGGCGAGAGAAAGATTTAAGGCGACATATGTAATAGGGCTAGTAATCCATTTCATATTCCAGCTCTCTGCAGGAATAGTGTTGTTAATAGGAGTTGTACCGTGAAAAAAGGTTGTAATAGCAAGTCCGATAATAAAAATCATCATAATAGGTACGACAAGTGTATTTACTTCAAAAACACCTTGTAATCCGCGGCTACTTATAATGAGACAAGCGATAACTGTAATAAGAATACCGAGTTGTCTTGGTAAGCGAAGTTGCTCTTCAAATACTGCACCAGCCCCTGATAACATAACGCTCGTTACGCCGAATAAAACGAGTAATAATAATGTGTTTACAACATTCCCAAATACATCCCCAAATAAATATTTGTTAAATTCTTGCGCTGAAAATGCCCCGATTTGTGATGAAAGTAACATCATCTTTGTGCCAAGCCAAATAAAAAAAAATCCACTTACACATATGCCAATTGTCCCGTATAATCCATTCACTGTGAAAAATTCAACAATTTCTCGTCCAGTAGCAAATCCAGCTCCAACGACAGTTCCGATATAAGTAGCGGCTACTTTCTTTGCTACTTGCCATTGTTGATTGTCCATGTTATCCCTCTTTCTACTATGATGAGCTTGATGTACTATTATGCATATGTATGAGCTTGGACAATTAGACGTATGAAGTGTTTGAAAAAATACATGAATTTAATGATATTAGGGAAGCATTAAAGGTGTTAAAACTTTGTTACATATAAGCCAATTGTTCGAAAGGAAAGGGAATGTATGGTAAAATGTAATTAGGTTATTAAAAGATAAACATTACAAAATGATAAGAGGAGTGATTGTATGAGTACGAAAACAAATGTTGTTGAAGTATTAAACAAGCAGGTAGCAAACTGGAATGTGTTATATGTTAAACTACATAATTATCACTGGTATGTGACAGGGCCACACTTCTTTACATTACATGAGAAATTTGAAGAGTTTTATAATGAGGCTGGAACGTATATTGATGAGTTAGCAGAACGTATTTTAGCTTTAGAAGGTAAACCATTAGCGACAATGAAAGAATATCTCGCAACATCTAGTGTCAGCGAAGGGACAAGCAAAGAATCTGCAGAAGAAATGGTGCAAACATTAGTGAATGATTATTCTGCACTTATTCAAGAATTAAAAGAAGGTATGGAAGTTGCAGGTGAAGCTGGTGATGAAACATCAGCTGACATGCTGTTAGCAATTCATACAACATTAGAACAGCATGTATGGATGCTAAGTGCATTCTTAAAATAACGATAAATATAATAGAAACCCATTGAAAAATTATTTCAATGGGGTTTTTTTATGATTTTTCAGTTTTCTTTTATGCTATAATATAGTAAAAAGGAGGCGATGCGATGTTTCGCTTTTTCAGAACTGGAAAAGAAGAGCGGGAAATTACGAAAGATGAATTAGAACAAGCGATGGCTCAGTTTTTAGAAACGAATGCTAATATCGTTTATACAGTATTAGTAAATGAAGATTATACAGTAAATTATGATTTGTTAAAACCGTATTTACCTGCATTTCCAACAAATGATTTTCTCATAACGAAGGAAACGCTTGAGGTATTTGAACATACAGCAGAAAATTTAAGCCTAGTGAAAGAAATTGATGTCGTACAAAAAGCAGTAGACCAATACGTAACAGAAAAAGAAATGTTCCCAATTGTTGAAGGTAGCGAAGATCGCCTCATATGCGGAATGAAGCTAGGACCTTACTTAAATCGTAGCTTAAAAAGAGACTTATATATTTCAGAAAAACATTATTTAGTTTCAAGTAAACCAGATAGAAAAAAACAAAAGAGCGGGTAGATGTAATGAAAACAACAATACATATATTGTTGTCTTTTTTTGTTTGTTAAAATATTGATTTTTCAGTCTATTATTATTTATACTAAATGTATTGGACAGGGAAGAGTAACTATTAAGCATCATTTTGAGAATAAGGTATTGTTAGCGTGGGTTATACAAAGTGGTATAAAGATTCGCAAAAAATATTATAAAAGGTTTCGGGGGAATTGGTACATGAAAAATAGCATGACTTACATTCAATTATTAAATGAAACGTTACGTTGTTATGCAAATAAAGGAAGTTTTGAAGCGTACAATTATATAATGGAAAACGCTACAGGTGTAATAGGGAATGAGGCGCAAATATATAATTTTAAGTATGCATTCGCAAGTGCATCGGGACTTGAAAAAGAAGCATTACATTTAATGAGAGAGGCCATTATAGAAAAGGGATTCTGGTATGGAAATGAGTATTTAATTTCCGACGAAGATTTAAAATCACTACATAAATTTGAAGAATTTCATACAATGGTGCAATTATGTAAAGAAAGAGAAGAATTAGCACATAAAAAGGAAAGACCAGATGTGAAATATATATACAGCAAGAAAGAAGGAAATCTACTACTTACATTGCACGGTGACCAAGAAAATATTCAAATAGTAGAGCCATATTGGAAATCAGTTTTGACACAAGATTACACGTTAGCTTTACCACAGTCTTCACAAATTCAGTTTTCAGATGGATTTGTTTGGGATGATATAGAGAGAGGGAAAGAAGAATTAAAAGGGCATTACAATAAGTTTATAGAAAACCATACAGTAGAAAATGTAATCATTGGTAGTTTTTCTGCAGGGGCAAGAGTAGCTTTATATACGATTTTGCAAAAAGATATAGAGGTGGATGGTTTTGTTTTTATGGCACCATGGCTTCCCGAGATTGAAGAATGGGATGAGTTGCTAAGAGTGCTGCAGGATAAACATATAAAAGGATATATAGTATGCGGGGATCAAGATGAAGATTGTTTCGAATCCACGCAGCAATTTGTACAACTATTAAGAGAGAAGAATATAGAACATAAGTATAAAGTTATGCCTGACTTAGATCATGATTATCCTATTAACTTTGAAGAGCTATTAAAAGAAGCTATTGAATATATAGGAAATAAAAACAATAAGTAGTAAGAAAAAGAGATGCATCATATGTGATGCATCTCTTTTTAGAATTATAAATTAAAAGCATTTGCTAATAAGCGATAAGACTTTAATTTATGTTCAAATTGATGAGTAATCGTGACAATCATAAATTCGTCAGTATTGTATGCTTTGCTTAAGTTTATTATTTTTTCTTTTACAGAAGACGGATCACCAACAATCATACGTTGACGATTTTCTTTTATACGGAATAAATCATAAGCGCTGTATGAATAATTTTGAGCAGTTTCAATAGAAGGTGTGCCAGTAGTTCGTTTTCCTTGCTCTAATAATAAGATTGATAAATCTAAACTAGAAGCAATTTTTTCCGCTTCTTCATTTGTTTCTCCGCATATAACAAAAATGGCAACGATTGAATTAGGCTTATCTCCTAAAAATGAAGGCTGATATTGTTCTTGGTAAGCCCTCATAACTTCAGGGCCTCCAAAGCCATTAATAAATTGCGCAAATGCGAAAGAAGCTCCGTTGTTTGCAGCAATTTTAGCGCTCTCTCCGCTAGAACCGAGCATCCACATTTCAGGAGACGTTGGGATAACTGGAGTGGCTTTTAAGTTTGCATAGTGATGGTTTTCTGGTACTTGATCATGTAAGTACATTGCAACGTCTGCAATTTGTTCTGGATATTGATCAAGTGAGACCATTTTCCCTTCTTGAAGTGCGCGAGTTGCTATTGGCATACCACCAGGTGCTCTACCAACACCGAGATCGATGCGGTTCGGATACAATGCTTCTAGAACACGGAAATTCTCAGCAACTTTATATGGGCTATAATGCGGTAACATAACACCACCTGAACCGACTCTAATACGGTCCGTTTTTGCGGCAATATGAGAAATAAGTATTTCTGGACTTGAACCAGCTAAGCTTACAGAATTATGATGTTCGGATACCCAAAAACGTGTGAATCCGAGTTTTTCAACTTCTTGTGCAAGCGTAACTGTATGTGAAAAAGCTTGGGCTGCTGTGCTACCATCTGAAATAGGTGATTGGTCTAATACACTTAACTTGATCATAGAATATACCTCTCAATCTTAATGTACATCCTATTATATATTTACTTATGAAAAATGCGTAGTGAAATGCTCAAAATGAAAAGCGGATAATCTTATTTCCGCTTTTAACGAGAAAATCCGCGTTCATAATGATTCATTTCGACTAGATTTAAAATATATTCATAGTTGTCAATTTCACGCTTTAGTTGTTCACGTTCTTTTTCAGATAGTGTCATATTGCTAAGTTTTTTACATAAGTTTTGTTTCTTTAATTCTAAATGTTTTTTTGTACCATCGTAGTCATAAGTGTGTTTCATTTTTAACCACTCCTTCTTTGTAGTTGCTATATTATACGAAGTATAAAGAAAAGTGAGATTTGTCTCTTATGTACTTTTAGTGAATATTCAAATTGCAATGGTGTTATGTTTATGGGGATTTATGAATAAAATGCACTAAACCACTAACGTCCATTTGATGAAGTAAGGGGTGGAATTGTGCAGAAAGATATAATGTATAACACTGAAATGGATGAAGCGTTAAAAGTTATAGATAAAGGATTGAAGAAGACGATAAGCCCAAAACAGATTATTGTAGTGGGAGCTGGTATGGCTGGGTTAGTTTCAGCTTCTTTATTAAAGGCTGCAGGACATGATGTGAAAATTTTTGAAGCAAATAACCGGGTAGGTGGCCGTATAGAAACAGTGAGAATGGAAGATACCGGATTATATTTAGATGTTGGAGCAATGAGAATTCCGTATTCGCATACATTAACGATGGCATATATAAGAAAATTTGGGCTACAGGTGAGTCCTTTTATTAATAGGAATGAGACGGATATTATATACGTAAATGGACGGAAAACGACGTTAAAACAATATGAAAAAGATCCAAGTATTCTAAGATATCCTGTGGAAATGAATGAAGTTGGAAAAACGTCAGAGGAATTATTATTGTTAGCGGTACAGCCCATTATAAATTTTATAAAAAAGAACCCAGAAAAAAATTGGGATATTGTTGTAAAGGATTTTGGGAGATACTCTACTGGACAATTTTTAAAGTATCATCCTTATCAGTATAATACTTACTTTTCGCCAGTAACAATTGAGATGATTGGTGTTTTATTAGATTTAGAAGGTTTTTTGGAACGGTCGTTTGTAGAGACTTTACGCTTTCTATACATTATGCAAGAGGAGAGCGGATTTTGTGAAATTGTGGGCGGGAATGATAGATTGCCAAAGTCATTTTTACCGCAATTAGAAGAGAATATTATATATAATCAAAAATTAATGAAGTTACATCAACACGATAATGGTGTGACAGCTTTCTATCGGAACGAGGAAACTTTTGAATATAGTAGTATTACAGGAGATTTAGTTATTGTTACCATTCCGTTTTCGACAATGCGTTTTGTAGAAGTAGATCCGTTTGATTCTATATCTCATGAAAAATGGAAAGCAATTCGTGAATTACATTATATGCCTGCGACGAAAATAGGAATTCAATTTAAAAGCCGATTTTGGGAAGAACAAGGACAATTAGGTGGCAGAATTATAACAGATTTGCCAATTCGTTATGCCTATTATCCAAGTTATGGAATTGGGGAGAAAGGACCGGCTATGATGTTAGGTAGCTATACATGGTCTTATGACGCGTTGTTATGGGATGGTTTATCAAAAGGGGATCGTATTTATTACGCATTACACAACTTAGCAACAATATTAGGTGGTCAAGTGTATGATGAGTTCATATCTGGAATTTCAAAAAGCTGGACATTGGATCCGTATGCGCTTGGAGGATTTGCACTTTTTCAAGCAGGTCAAGAATCTGAGCTGCAACTAGCGATTGTCAAACCAGAGGGGAGAATATTCTTCGCTGGAGATCATACAACGCTATATCACGGATGGATTCAAGGTGCGATTGAATCTGGAATTCGTGTAGCGGTGGAAGTGAATGAGTAAAAGGTTTTCAATTCAGAAAATTCTTTACTATATAACTTCAGATGGATATTATTATATATAAAAGAAATATAGGGAGTGTTTACAGTGAATCCGTTATTATTCGATTTTCCTTCTGAATTTTATACTGACAGACTTTTTATTCGAATGCCGAAACCAGGAGATGGTAAAGTTGTATATGATGCAATTCAGGCTTCAATAGAAGAACTAAAACCTTGGATGGTGTTTGCACAAAAAGAGCAAACAGAGCAAGAAGTAGAAGAAAGTATTAGAAAATCACATATTCAATTTTTGCAACGTGAGGATTTAAGATTATTAGTATTTTCGAAAGAAACAGGTGAATTTATTGCTTCAGCCGGATTACATCGTATTAATTGGGATATACCTCAATTTGAAATCGGATATTGGATTGATACAAGGTTTAGCGGAAAAGGCTATATGGTAGAGGCTGCGAAAGGTATAACGGATTACGCTTTTTCTGAATTGAAAGCAAACCGTGTAGAAATTCGTTGTGATTCTTTAAATAAGAAGAGTAGAGCGATACCTGAGAAATTAGGTTTTAAGTTAGAAGGTACGTTAGAAAGTGCGAGTGTTGCGGTAGATGGAAACGGATTAAGGGATATGTGTGTATTTGCCATGACTAGAAATACATATGAAAAAGAAGAGCTGTAAAGAAACAGCTCTTCTTTTTGTGTATTATGGTACAGGATGTCCATTAGAGCTTTCGAAAATTGTAAACCATTGTTGACGGTCTAAGTTAACTTTTGTAGCAAGAGCGGCAGTTTTTACGCGATCTAATTTACCAGAGCCAACGATTGGCATCATATTAGCTGGATGAGCAAGTAACCAAGCATACATAACCGTATCGATACTAGAAACACCTAGCTCAGTGGCAACTTTTTGCACAGTTTCACGTACACGTACGGCGCGTTCTGATTGACCAGTAAAAATCTCCCCACCAGCAAGAGGTGACCAAATCATTGGATTGATTCGTTTTTCTTGGCATAAATCAATTGTCCCTTTTTCAAAATGCTCAAGCTGTAATGCAGAAACTTCAATTTGGTTCGTAATAAGTGGGAAATCTAAGTACGAACTTAACATATTAAATTGTGAAGGTAAGAAGTTAGATACACCGAAGTGACGAACTTTCCCTTCTTGTTTTAATTGTGAAAATGCTTTTGCCACTTCATTTGGATCCATAAAAGGATCGGGACGATGAATAAGTAATACGTCAATATAATCTGTATGTAAATTTTTAAGTGATGCTTCTACACTTTGCATAATATGCTCTGTACTAGTATTGTAGTGAGCAACATATCGCTCTGGAAATTTCGGTGATGGGGGAGCGATTCCACACTTTGTAATAATTTGCATGTTTTCTCGTAAGGAAGGCTTTAATTGTAAAGCTTCGCCAAATAACCCTTCACACGTATATGCGCCGTAAATATCAGCGTGATCAAAAGTAGTAATTCCCATATCCATACAATCTTCAATGAAAGAAAGTAATTCTTGTTTCGTCATATTCCATTCTGCTAAACGCCAAAATCCTTGAATAATACGAGAGAATTCTAGCGTTTCAGCCATTTGAACTCGCTCCATTATAAGTACCCCCTTGATGAATAATAATGTTTTGAAAAGGCTTTTTTACTACATGTTATTATATAGTTAATTAGGTGTACAGACAATAAATATGTTTTGCTATAAAAACGCTTTTTTCTATCATGCCTTTCGAGAGGACTCCCATCTCTAAACGTAAATGAAGGTGGTGAGGTGAATCGAAAGAAATATTTTATTTTTGAGAAAAAAACGGAAACGTATGTTCTTTTTTTGCTATAATATCCTTAACAAGGAGGTGAATAAAATGGCAAAAGAAAATCCATCAAACTATAAAACTCTTCAAATCTGGATAAAAAAAGGGCATCGTATGTATTCTTATTTTCAAGAATGTTGTCATAACGCTAAGAATATGTACAACACCACAAACTTTTATATACGCCAGGTGTACACTGGATTAACACAAGAAAAAGAGTTGCAGCCTTTGCAAAAAGAAGTTCTGGATAATATTCATAAAAATATTGGGAAGATGAATGACACACAACGTCTTGTCTATCGGAAGAAATTGGAAAAAGAGAAAGTAAAGCCTAAAGAAGAACAGAAAGAGATTACATGTAATTTGTTTTCAGAACCTAATTTTGAAAAACCTTATGTAGATTACAACTTTCTAGATGCACTATTTAAGGCTATGATTCAAAATGATTATCGAGCTTTGCCTACGCAATGTAGCCAGTCCATCATGAAAGGTTTGTTCCAAAATTGGAAATCTTTTTTTGCTAGTTTAAAAGACTATAAAAAGAATCCAAACAAATATGATGGAATGCCTAGGATTCCAAAGTATATTCGTTCTTCTGAAAAAGAGATTCTGTATACAAACCAAGATTGCATCATTAAAAACGGTAGATTTTTAAAGTTTCCAAAGACGAAATTGCAATTAAATATTGGGAAACTAGGTTTCACTGAAGGTAAACTGAAACAAGTTCGTGTGATTCCAAAATACAATGAATATGTAGTGGAATTGGTAATTGATGTTCCTTCTGAACAACAAATGATTGAAGCGAATGCTCGTTATATGAGTATTGATTTAGGGATTGATAACCTTGCAACCATCGTAACAAACACAGGTATGAAACCTGTCCTTGTTAAGGGCAAACATGTCAAAAGCATAAATCAATATTACAACAAAATGAAGAGTCATTTTACAAGCATTCTTAGAAATGGAAAACAAACGAATGAAGGACCTTTTACTTCTAAAAGGATAGAAAAACTTCATCAAAAACGTTACTTGAAAATAAAAGACGTCTTCCATAAAGTTAGTCACCACATCGTAAAACTAGCTCAAGAAGAAGAAGTTTGTAAAATCGTTATTGGTCAAAACAAAAGTTGGAAACAAGAAACGAATATGGGAAAAAGAAATAACCAATCGTTTTGTCATATCCCGCATAATTTACTGATTCAAATGATTACATACAAAGCAAATGCTGTAGGCATTCAAGTTGTTGTAACTGAAGAATCATATACATCGAAAGCAAGTTTTCTGGATAACGACTTCATTCCAACGTATGGAGAAAATGACCAAAATACAACTTTTTCAGGAAAACGAATAAAGCGCGGTATATATCGTTCAGCAAATAAAACTTTAATTAATGCAGATGTAAATGCTGCGGCTAACATTTTACGAAAAGTAATCCCAAATGCATGGACAAATGGGATAGAGGGGTTAGGCGTGAAACAGCTCGCTAATGTGTTAACTCCCCTGACGTTAATCGTCCGTTAGGTCGAAACGTTAGAAACCCCCACTTCAAGCTTTGTTAAGTGGGGGAGTGTTCATATGCTATAATGTAGAAACATATAGGTATAAGGAGAGGTACGAAATGATTCCAGTAACAATATTAACTGGTTTTCTTGGATCAGGGAAAACGACTTTATTAAATCGTATTTTATCAGAAAATCACGGTAAGAAATTAGCGGTGATTGTAAATGAAATAGGGCAAATTGGCATTGATAATCAGTTGATTATGAATGTGGAAGAAGAAATTATGGAAATGACAAATGGATGTTTATGTTGTACTGTACGTGAAGATTTACTCGTCGCTTTAAAACAATTACTGGACGTAAAAGCAGAAGGGAAAATGGATTTTGATGGTTTAGTAATTGAAACGACTGGCCTTGCAAATCCAGGGCCGATTATTCAAACATTCTTTTTAGATCCAGTCATCCAATCTGCTTACCAAATTAACGGTGTTGTAACGGTGGTAGATAGTTATCATATACATAAACATTTTGAAAAAGGATTAGAAGCAAAAGAGCAAATTGCGTTTGCTGATGTCGTTTTAGTAAATAAATTAGATTTAATTGAAGAGAATGAGAAAGAAAATCTCTTGCATGAAATTCAAGGGATTAATCCGACTGCAAAGTTAATTGAGGCGACTAACTGTGAGGTAGATATACCATCTTTATTACAAATCCAAACGTTTAAAACGAAAGATACGTTGCAAATTTACCCTCATAAAGAACATAACCACTTAGAAGGTGTGAAATCATTTGTATTACGTGAAGAACGTCCGCTGGATTTACAAAAGCTTAATGAGTGGATGTCAGCTGTCGTTCAAGAGCTAGGGGAATATTTATATCGTTACAAAGGAATTTTATCGATAGACGGAGTAGATAAACGTATCGTTTTCCAAGGCGTACATACGTTATTTGCTGCTTCGTACGATAGAGAGTGGCAAGAGGGCGAAGAACGAGTAAGTGAAGTAGTTTTTATCGGAAGAGATATTAATAAAGAGTGGTTCCAAGAACATTTCGAGGAGTGTGTGAAATAAGTCTGCGTAAATTGCAGGCTTATTTTTTATGAACATTCTATTAGATTGCAAAACAGAATTAAATAAGGGAAAGAAACTAAAAATTGATAAATGTATAATAAAAAGCCTGTTTTCACAGGCTTGTATTTTCGTCTATTAGTAACTCCATTACAACACCTACAACTGGACCTTCATCATCAATATCCCCATTTAAGCGGAAACCAAATGATTCATACAGTCCCATTGCAAGTTTGTTGTCTGGATGTAAACTTAAGTAAATTATTTTGCATTCAAATTTTTCTTGTAAGAATTGAATGAGTAAGCGAAGGAAACGTTTTGCGTATCCTTTTCCTTGATATTGTTGGTCAATCATAAAGCGATCGAGCCATACACTTTTATGTTTTACTGAATACCATCCATACATTGCGTATCCTACAAGTGTTTCTCCATCATATAAACCTACTGACGTTCCGTTTCCTTCATATAATGATTCTGCTAAAGAAAACGCGTTATTTTCAATAAATTGTTGCTGATCTTTTGCGACGTCTAAAGCAACTACTGAACGCCAATTTTTTGCTGTTACTTCACAAATGTGAAGATTCATAATTCCAACTCACCTTCTAAATTAATATAGCTTTAAAGCTAATATGGATAATTTTACTTGTTATTTTGGTCAAGTCAAGGATAAATACATAAAAAGGCAGCTGAATAACAGATTCAGCTGCCTAGAAAATATAATGGATTAGTTTGTTGCTTCTTTCAATGTATTTACGTTTTCTTCCATTAAAGTAAAGTAATCTTTATTATTTTTTGCATCATCTTCAGAAATAGTAGCTAAGTGATTTAAGCGTAAAACTTTTGTACCAGTTTCTTTTTGAATAACAGATGCTACTTTTGGAGTAGAGAATGTTTCGAATAAAATATATTTTAGATTATGTTCTTTTACTGTTTTTGTAATGTCAGCAAGCTGCTTTTGAGATGGTTCATCAGAAGCTGAAATTCCAGCGATAGGAATTTGTTTTAGGCCGTATCGTTGTTCCCAATAACCATAGGCAGCATGAGAAACTAAAATTTCTTTCGTTTTTGCGTTCGCTACAGCTGCCTTAAATCCATCGTCTAAATCAGTAAATTTAGTTTGAAGTGCTGCAAAGTTTTTTTCGAATTCTTGTTTATGTTCAGGTTGTAATTCTACAAGTGCATTTTTAATTTTTTCTGCCTGTTTCATTGCTAGAGTAGGATCTAACCAAACATGCGGGTCTTTATCGTGATGATGTTCATCTTCTTTATGGCCATCTCCATGATCATGATGCTCTTCTTCAGTAGAAGCACGAAGCTCAATACCTTTAGATGCATTTACAATTTTAACATTTTCTTTTTGTAATGTTTTTTCCATTTTTTCAGCAAATGGTTCTAATTCAGCGCCGTTATAAACAAATAAATCGGCTTTTGCAACTTGTACTGTTTGTTTTTGACTTGGTTCAAACGTATGTGAATCTGCACCAGGTGGGTAAATCGCTTCAACATTTACATAGTCGCCACCGATTTTCTTTGCGAAATCAGCAAGTGGGAAAATCGTTGTATAAACTGTTAGCTTTCCATCTTTCTTGGCATTACTTTCTTTTTTATTTGAGCAGCCAGCGAAAATTAAGGTAAAAATAAGTAAGAATGAAAATATAGTCAATCTTTTAGGCATGAAGTTCTCCTCTTTTCTTTTTTACGGATATATTTTCCCCAATTATAGAAGAAAAATATCATTTTAATACAAAACGGAATAATTACGTTTTAGTTTGCGAACTTAGTATAATACATCTTTAATAAAGTTGCAATAAATAATAATCATTCCGATTTGTTTTTGTTATAAAGTTGTCAAATATAGGGGTATTATTTTTGCAAATGCATGCATATGTGACAACGCTGTTTTCATATATTGAAAAGGAGGTAAAGAGGGGGATGAGCGCTTGGGTTACTTAATGGAAGCTATTTTATTAATATTAGCGGTAGTATTGCCATTATCTTTCGTATTAATTTTTTTAAGAAGATTAATAAGTAATTTAGGGGACGCTACAACAATAACGAAATTACAAGAGAGAGATGAGAAAAAAGAGTGAGTAAAGCACTATGCGTACGCATAGTGTTTTACTTGTGGTAAAATAAGAGCAGGAAACTCCTAAAGGTTGTATTTTACTGTAGGAGAGAAAAGTAAAATAAGAGGTATATGCATATATGAATAAGCGAACAGCGTTAATACTCGGTGCAAGTGGTTTAGTTGGACAAGAGATAACGCGTCTATTACTTGAATCAGATTACTACGATTCGGTTACTATTTTTGTAAGAGAGCCAATGCAAATGCAACATGAGAAGTTACAGCAGAAACAAGTTGATTTTTCGGTATTAGAGGAATATAAAGAGTTCTTTGCTGTGGATGATGTTTTTAGTTGCTTAGGAACAACAATAAAAAAAGCAAAAACAAAAGCAAATTTTAAAAAAGTAGATTATGAATATACGTTACGAGCTGCTTGTTTAGCTGAAAAACAAGGGGTACAAAATTTCCTTGTCGTGTCTTCTATGGGAGCGAATCCTAAATCATTCTTCTTTTATTCACAAGTGAAAGGAAAAATGGAAGAAGAATTGCAAAAGTTAGTGATCGGTGGTATTCACATTTTTAGACCATCATTATTAGTAGGAAATCGACAAGAATTTCGTTTCGGCGAACGAATGGCTGAAAAGTTATCTCGTATTATTCCGTTTATCTTTAAAGGAGCTTTCAAAAAATATAAACCAATTTCAGCTAAAGATGTGGCGAAAGGGATGTATATAACCGCGCTGCGAGAAGAATCGGGTATCCATACTTATAATTCAAATGAAATTACAACGATAGAATAAATAAAACCGAGAAGAATGACTTCTCGGTTTTATTTATTCGTATGAATTTTTCCTGGTGCTCGCTTATATTGGTGAGGTTCTTGCAATTGAAAGCCAAGTTCATTGGCCGCTATTCTCGGGAAGTACGGATTGCGAAGTAACTCACGTCCGATAAAAATTAAATCTGCTTCGTTATTATTTAAAATTTGCTCTGCTTGTACTCCGGTCGTAATTAATCCAACTGCACCAGTTGCAATGTTAGCATGCTCTTTAATATGTTTAGCATATTGTACTTGATACCCAGGATAAACATCGATGCGTGCAGGGACAACAGCTCCAGAGCTACAATCGATTAAATCTACTCCTTGTTCTTGCATCCATTTTGTATACTGAACATAATCTTGAACTGTTAACCCGTCAGGATGATAATCATTTGCTGAAATACGGACAAATAACGGTCCGTTCCAAACTTCATTTACAGAGTCGATGATTTCGCGTAAGAAACGATAGCGGTTTTCAGGTGAACCACCATATTCATCAGTCCGCTTATTGGAAAGCGGAGAAAGAAATTCATTAATAAGATAACCGTGAGCACCGTGTATTTCAATAACATCAAATCCAGCTTGTTTTGATCGTACTGCAGCTTGCTGAAAAGCTAATACAGTATCTTTAATTTGGTGTTTGCTCATTTCTATTGGCATTTTCATTGTTTCATTAAATGGAATGGCTGAAGGAGCTAACGCATCTGTTTCTAATTCTGCTTTTCTTCCGGCGTGAGCGAGTTGAATGGCAGCTTTTGCACCATTATCATGTATAAAAATAGTCGTTTTATGTAAGCCTTCAATTAGGTTGTCATCCCAAATGCCTAAGTCTTTATTTGAAATTCGACCTTCAGGTAACACGGCTGTTGCTTCAATCATAACTAAACCAACTTGACCGGCAGCTCTTGTTCCATAATGAATGAGATGGAAATTCGTTACTTGGCCATCCCCGTTTTCCGATGAATACATGCACATAGGTGACATAACAATCCGGTTTTTTAATGTAACGTCCTTAATTGTATAAGGTGAAAAAAGTTCGGAATTCATCCAATAGCCTCCTAGATTGAATTTTCTTACATTGTATCATTCTCTTTTTTGTTTCTCTAATAAAACGCTTATACGAAAAATTTTGTATATTCGTGTTACAATGACTAATATGAACTGAATTGGAGGATGGCATATGTACCAGGCTTATTATGAAAGCGAAGTAGGTTTGCTTGAAATTACAGCGAATCAAGAAGGAATTACGTCTGTTATATTTGTTGATGAACGACAAGAAGAAAATAAAAATGAAATGATAGAACAATGTATAAATGAGTTAGATGAATATTTTAAAGGGAAAAGAAAAGAGTTTACGGTCCCGCTGTCTGCGGAGGGAACAGCATTTCAAAAAAATGTATGGGATGCACTTTATACTATTCCATACGGCGTAAGTGCTTCATATTTAGATATTGCAGAGAAAGTTGGAAATACAAAAGCTGTACGGGCAATAGGAGGGGCAAATAGTCGGAATCCAATTTCAATAATTGTTCCATGTCACCGTGTAATAGGAAAGAGTGGAAAGCTTGTTGGATATGCTGGTGGTTTATGGAGGAAAGAGTGGTTATTAAAACACGAAGGTATTTTGAAATGACGTATGGATGGGAAGAGGGATTGTTTTGAAATGTATAAATTGTGGGCAATCTTGCGAGGAGGAACAGTTAAATTGTGCAAGTTGTCAGCGAAACTTGGATAATGAACAAGAGGAAGGTAGCTCGTTAATAGATAAAGAACTAGAAGTATATGTAGGGAGACAATATCCGTATTACAAAAGGAAATGGGAACTTGAGAATAAGCGGATTGCTAGGTGGAGTTGGAATGGTTGGGCTGCTATTTTCAATATAGGCTGGCTAGGATATCGTAAGTATTATGTACCAGCTGCTTTATTTATGTTGTTATTAGTAGCGTGTGATGCATTTTCGTATTATATGGGATTTAATGTAGCGTTGCCAATCATTAATATGGTGCCTCTTACGTTTTTATTACTCATTTTTATTCTGTTTGGAATGGGGATTTTTGCAAATGGATTATACTATCAATTTGCGGAAAGACGTATATACCGAATAAAAGCAAGAGAAATAAAAGATAAATCAGTTGAAAACTATCTAATCAATGATAGCGGCGGAACGAGCAAAATGGGAGCGACAATTGTTACTATTTTAGCAGTTGCCAGCATATTTTTTAGTCATTTCTTTTTTCCGACTGATCGAGACGTTATTCAAAAGGTTCGTACAAGCTCGCTTTATGAATATCCTTTCTTTTCAATAGGTGAATCTTTCGAAAATTATTTTCAAAATTCAGGTTGGATATATTATCGTGGAACGGAAGGGTTAGAATTAGTAGAATTCCAAGGATATAACACCGGAACGCCAAGACAAAAGGTGAAGATTCAATTTGTTGTCGATTATAAATTAGGTGAAGTGGAACCATACTCATTTATGGTTAATGGTGAATCTAAAACTGAAGAAGAGTTTTTGAAGCTGATGGAAGAAATATTTAAAGTTCAAAATCCATTTGATATAGAGGATGGATTACAAGTAAATGCTATTCAAGAAAGCGGCTGGAAAGAAATTTCCGATCGCTTTTTTCTATGTTTGTTAAAATAAATATTTAAAATAATCAGAATCTTTTGTATAATGAAATATATTATATAGGATTTAACTTATACATATAGATTGGGGGAAGGAAGAATGAAGAGAAAGACAACAACAATTGCTGCACTTGCGTTAACGACGAGTGTATTGGTTGCAGGATGTGGGAATGGTGAGAAGGCTTCGACAACGAAGAAAGAATCGAATAAGGGAATGGCAGATAAACAAGTTTTAAATTTGCTAGAAACAGCTGAAATTCCTTCAATGGATACATCTAAATCAACGGATTCTGTATCTTTCCGTGTATTTGTAAATGCAATGGAAGGTTTATATCGTCTAGATAAAGATAATAAACCAACACCAGGTATGGCAAAAGATGTGAAGATTAGTGAAGATAAAAAGACATATACATTTGAATTACGTGATGCGAAATGGTCAAATGGTGATCCAGTTCGAGCACAAGATTTTGTATATGCATGGCAACGTACATTAGACAAAGCAATAGCGGCAGAATATGCATTCATTTTATTTGATGTGAAAAATGCACAGAAAGTAAATAAAGGTGAATTACCAGCAGATCAATTGGGTGTTAAAGCGAAGGATGATAAAACGTTGGTAGTAGAATTAGAGCAACCAGCACCTTATTTTCTTGAGCTTACGTCGTTCCCTACATTTTTCCCATTAAATGAAAAATATGTGAAAGAGCAAGGAGATAAATACGGATTAGAAGCAGATAAATTGGTATATAATGGACCATTTACAATGAGTCAATGGAAACATGAACAAAATTATCAGTTAAAGAAAAATCCTAATTATTGGGATAAAGATACTGTAAAGTTAGACGAAATTAATGTAAGTATTGTGAAGGAAACAAGCACGGGAGTAAATTTATATGATAGTGATCAAGCAGATCGAGTTATTTTAACTTCTGAATTTGTTGATAAATATAAAAAGAATAAGCCAGATGAATTTAAAACGAAGTTAGATCCACGCATATATTTCTTACGTTTTAACCAAAAAAATGCAACATTTAAAAACCAAAAAGTACGTGAAGCGATTGATTTAGCATACGATAAAAAAGGAATTGCTGATGTCATTTTAAATGACGGTTCATTGCCAGCATATTTCTTAGTACCTGAAAAATTCACGACAGGTCCGGATGGAAAAGATTTCCGCTCTGTAAATAAAAACTTCCGTGATAGTAAAGATAATGCAGAGAAAGCAAAAAAATTATGGGAAGAAGCGAAGAAAGAGCTTGGTCAAGATACAATTACGGTTGAATTACTAAACGATGATAACGGTAGCCGTAAAAAAGTGGGCGACTTTATTAAGGAAGAACTAGAGAAAAACTTGCCTGGTATTAAAGTGAATTTGAAACAGCAACCATACAAGCAGAAGCTAGATTTAGAAAAGAAATTCCAATATGAATTCTCATTATCTGCATGGAGTCCTGATTATCCGGATCCAATGACTTATATTGATATGTTTGTTACTGGAAGCTCATTTAATGAAATGGATTATTCTAATCCGAAGTATGATGATTTAGTAGCGAAATCAAAAGGAGAGCTATTAAAAGATGATAAAGCACGCTGGAATGCACTTGCGGAAGCTGAAAAAATCTTAATTGGTCAAGACGCAGCAATTTCTCCTACGTACCAACAAAGTACAGCTTATTTAGAGAAGCCATTTGTAAAAGGCATTGCTAACCATACGTTTGGCGGGGACTTCAGTTATAAATGGGCATATATTACAAAAAAATAGTATAATAAAAGATGAGTGAATTTTCGCTCATCTTTTATTTGTATAAGGAGGAATTATAGTTGTTAAGAGGAATCAATCATATTTGTTTTTCGGTATCTAATTTAGAAAACTCTATTATGTTTTATGAAAAAGTATTAGAAGGAGAATTATTAGTTAAAGGAAGAAAATTAGCTTATTTTAACATATGTGGAGTATGGATAGCGCTTAATGAAGAGACGCATATTCCGAGAAATGAGATTCATCAATCTTATACGCACATTGCATTTTCTGTTGAACAAGAAGACTTTAAATGTCTAATACAGCGATTAGAAGAAAATGATGTTCATATTTTACAAGGAAGAGAACGTGATGTAAGAGATTGCGAATCTATATACTTTGTTGATCCTGACGGTCATAAATTTGAGTTTCACTCAGGGACACTGCAAGACCGTTTAAATTATTATAGAGATGAGAAACCTCATATGACATTTTATTAGGGAGGGATAGCATTTGCATGCACTTGTAATTGGTGGAACAGGAATGCTAAAGAAAGTTTCTATGTGGCTTTGTGAGAAAGGATTTTATGTTTCTATTATCGGGCGAGATGAAGTGAAATTAGAAAATGTTAAGCGAATGAGTTCTGCACCAGAAAATATTACATGCCTTTCGTTAGATTATCATAATGATGAAGATGTAAAGCTAGCTATTAAAAGTACAATTAAGAAAAATGGCCCAATCACATTAGTTGTTGTATGGGTACACACAAGTGCAAAGCATGCACTATCAAATATTTGTAAAGAACTAGATTTGTCGTCTAAAACATATAGTTTATTTCATATTTTAGGTAGTAAAGCATCACGTATGCCTGCACAAAAAATAGGGAGTACGCGATGTATTTATCATAGAATTATTTTAGGCTTTATTTTAGAAGATACATATGGAAGATGGCTTACTCATGAAGAGATAGCTGATGGAATTATAAAAGGGATTGAAAGTAAACGAGCGGAGTGGATTGTAGGGAGAGTTGAACCGTGGGAATTACGACCAACATGGTGAGGGGGAGTAAGAAATGAAAACAACTATATATGTAACAAGGCATGGTGAAACAGAGTGGAATGTAGCGAAGCGAATGCAGGGACGGAAAAATTCTGCTTTAACTGAAAATGGTATAGTTCAGGCGAAACAATTAGGGAATCGAATGAAAGATTTACCAATCCATGCGATCTATAGTAGTCCGAGCGAAAGAACACTTCATACGGCAGAGTTAATAAAGGGGGAACGTGATATACCCATTATAGCGGATGAGCATTTCTATGAAATCAACATGGGTATATGGGAAGGACAAACAATCGCGGATATAGAAAAGCAATTTCCAGAAGAAGTACATCTGTTTTGGAATGAGCCACATCTTTTTCAGTCAACATCAGGCGAAAATTTTGAGGCTGTTTATGAAAGAGTAATTGAAGGGATGCAGCTTCTTTTAGAGAAGCATAAAGGACAAAACATATTGATTGTGTCTCATGCGGCAGCAGCAAAATTACTTGTAGGGCATTTCGCGGGAATTGAAATAGAAAATGTGTGGGATGATCCATTTATGCATAGTGCCAGTTTGAGCATAATAGAATTTGAAGAGGGTATCGGTAAAGTGAAACAATTTGCAGATATAAGTCACTTTCAATAAATGTAAAAAAGGCCGCAAAACGGCCTTTTTTTGGTGGTATAAAAACTAGCAGTTACGTTTTTTATACCAGAAGTGATCGAATTTCTTATTTTTGCAAGATGGGAATTTATGTCCGCCTTTGCAATCATTCCATTTGTGTCCGCTATCGTGACAGTCTTTACCATGATCACATGAATCATCGCAAGAGTGACCGTGTCTGTTAGGGAAGAATTCGCATTTTTTACAGAAACTTCGTTTTGTCCAGAAAAATTTCTTTTCAAAGCGTATGCATTTTGTAATGAATGTACAATGTTTTCTGCGAGTACGTTTCGTAACTAATACGCATTCTTTTCTACGCGTTACTTTCGTAACGAACGTCCATTTTTGAACACGTACACGAGTACATTTCGTAACAAATGTCCATTTTTTCACATGCGTACATTTTGTAACGAACGTACAATGTTTCACGCGAGTACATCTTGTTCTTGGACATTTACCCCCAGTTGTACATTTACATCCAGTTGTACAATGATGATGAGTGAATTTATCATCATCGCATTCAAAAGTACTTGGATCTTGGTGTAAGAAATCCTCCATCCCAGCACTTTTGATTTCTTCGACAGCTTTTCTAATATCACGTTTCATAGAAATCCTCCTTATCATGTATTAAAGTGAAAAGGTATTCTTTTTCCTTAACATGATATGTATGTAGGCATCTTTCTGAACAGGACAAGAGTGTAATTTTATATAAATAGATGATTGCGGATGTATGGACAAGAAAAGGCGCATACATTGAAGGAAGAGAACTGAGAAGGGATGAGAAAACATGCTGCCTTCATATGATTTTTTTGTTCATCCAATGTACTTAGTGGAATTGAAAAAGGACATTTGGTCAGATAGTCCAGTGCCAGCAAAATTAACTTATGGAAAAAAGAAGTATGATATTGATATCGTATACCGAGGAGCTCATATTCGCGAATTTGAGAAAAAGTCTTATCATGTTATGTTTTATAAGCCTAAAAAATTTCAAGGTGCGAAAGAGTTTCATTTGAATTCGGAGTTTATGGATCCGTCTCTCATACGAAATAAATTATCTTTAGATTTTTTTCATGATATTGGTGTACTTTCGCCAAAATCACAACATGTATTTATAAAAATTAATGGTCAAATTCAAGGTGTATATTTACAGTTAGAATCGGTTGATGAAAATTTTTTGAAAAATAGAGGATTACCGAGTGGTTCTATTTATTATGCGATAGATGATGATGCGAATTTTTCATTAATGAGTGAACGAGATAAAGATGTTAAGACAGAGCTCTTTGCGGGTTATGAATTTAAATATTCGAATAAAAATAGTGAAGAACAGCTGAGTGAATTTGTATTTCAAGCGAATACTTTGACGAGGGAAGCCTATGAAAAAGAGATTGGGAAGTTTCTACATGTAGATAAATATTTACGATGGTTAGCAGGAGTTATTTTTACGCAAAACTTTGATGGTTTTGTTCATAACTATGCACTATATCATAACGATGAAACAAATTTATTTGAAGTTATACCGTGGGATTATGATGCGACTTGGGGGCGAGATGTACAAGGGAGACCCCTTAATCATGAATATATTCGCATTCAAGGTTATAATACGTTGAGTGCAAGATTGCTAGACATACCTGTATTTAGAAAGCAGTATCGACGTATTTTGGAAGAAATATTAGAAGATCAATTTACAGTTTCGTTTATGAGGCCGAAAGTAGAAGGGTTGTGTGAATTGATTCGTCCATATTTACTACAAGATCCATACATGAAAGAAAAATTAGAAACATTTGATCAAGAGGCTGATATGATTTATGAATATATAAATAAGAGAAGAAAGTATATACAAGACCACTTACATGAATTGGATTAATTTTGAAAGAGATTGAAACGTTATCAATCTCTTTTTTTTGTATAATAAAGATGTATCAATAAAAATGAAGTAATATATTTGATAGAGAATGGGGATGCGGATATATGACGATTAAATGGATTGATTGGGTAAAACAAATACAATCTATAGCTCAAGCAGGTTTAACGTATTCTAAGGATGTGTATGATATTGAACGTTTCCAGCAATTACGAGATATTTCTATTTCAATGATGTCACATTACACGAAAACAGATTGGGAAATCGTAGAGAAGTTATTTGCAAGTGAGACAGGCTATCAAACACCTAAAGTTGATATAAGAGCGGTTGTTTTTCAAAATGAAAAGTTATTATTTGTGAAAGAAAAAAGCGATGGGAAATGGGCATTGCCAGGTGGATGGGCTGATGTCGGTTATACGCCAACCGAAGTTGCAGCAAAAGAGGTTTTTGAAGAGACTGGTTATGAGGTAGATCATTTTAAGTTACTAGCTATATTTGATAAAGAAAAACATCAACCATCTCCATCGGCAACGCATGTATATAAGATTTTCATTGGATGTGAGATTATTGGTGGAGAAAAGAAAACTAGCATTGAAACAGAAGAGGTGGAGTTTTTTGGTGAAAATGAATTGCCTAATTTATCATTTGCTAGAAATACAGAAGACCAAATTAAAGAGATGTTTGCCTACATGAAAGACCCGCAGAAAGAGAAATTAATAGATTAATCCTGCTTGAATTGTACATATTGTTAAAATGAAGATATTGGCAGATTGCAGCCTTTATGTAATAATGGGATGGTATGTGAAGAAAAAAGGAGATAAAAAAGAACATGTTAGCAAACATAATAGATCAGTTATTGCAATTTTTTGCAAGCTTAGGTTACTTTGGGGTAGCTCTTGCTTTAATGATTGAAGTAATCCCAAGTGAAATTGTACTTTCGTATGCTGGCTTTTTAGTAGCGAATGGTAAAATTAGTTTTGTTGGTGCAGTTATCGCCGGAACGATTGGTGGTACTTTAGCACAAATCTTTTTATACTGGCTTGGATACTACGGAGGGCGTCCGGTTGTAGAGAAATATGGGAAGTATCTACTTATTAATAAACATCATTTAGACATAGCGGAAGGTTGGTTTAAGCGTTATGGAGCAGGCGTAATATTTTCTGCGCGCTTTATCCCAGTAGTACGTCATGCGATTTCTATTCCAGCAGGACTAGCTAAGATGCCATTAAAACTATTTACACTTTATACGGTTGTAGCGATCATTCCGTGGTCAATTCTATTTATATACTTAGGTGAAAAACTTGGTGGGAATTGGCGACAAATTAAAGAGTATGCATCTGATTACACACATTACATAATTATAGGAGCTGTTCTTTTTATTGCTCTATACTTTGGTTTAAAGTATTTCAAAAAGAAAAAAGCAGCGCGTTAATGAAGTGACCCCTAAAAGTTAGACACGGTTATTTCATTAGGCAGCTTGATAAAAATGAGTCCGGTATTGCACCGGGCTCATTTTTAATTTTGCCTTTATCCGTTTTGTA